>JAJDNI010000314.1 GCA_022340755.1 Gemmatimonadota bacterium | reverse complement strand
CCTGGTGCGTCTCGGGGAGCGCTACCCCGACCTGAAGCTGGTGGCCACCCACATGGACGAGGTCTTCAACCGGGGTCGGCTTCCCCTCTACATCTACCTGACGAAGGTCGTGCGCCTGGTGCCCGGCCTTCCCATGTACATAACGCTCCAGAATCGCCCCGGGCGCGGCGTGTCCCGGATGCTGTCTCAGATCGATCCCTGGGTGGACATCCGGGGCTACAACGGCCACTCCATGGACGCCTGGCTCCAGGCGGGCCACGACTTCGGCGAGCTGGCGGGAGATCTGACGAAGTCGGGAGACGAGGGCTGGATCTACTACAACGTCCGAGGCTCCTTCTTTCTCGCCGAATGGACTTGGCTGGTCAACAGCTACTATCTCTGGATGAGTCCTCTGAAGGCCCACACTCCCTGGAGGTACTACAACGTCCATGGGAACCCCCTGGACGACACCGACGGTCCCCGGATCCGAGGACACGACCGGGGATACGCGGTACCGTCTCCGGAAGACGGAAAGACCATCATCCCGACCCGCCAGTGGGAGGCCTATCGGGAGGGGATCGAGGATCTCCGGTACCTCTCGCTCCTGGACTCGCTCCTGGATGTGGCCCGCAGCCGAACACCCCCGGCGGCGTCCTCCGCGGAGAAGTGGCTCGAGCAGCTGAGGGGGAATCTCCCGAGGCTCCCGCAGGACCTGGCCGGCATCCGGGGGGAAAGCCCCGTCCTCCGCTGGTTCTCGGCCCGGTACCGTGGGGCGGACTACCAGAGTTGGAGACGTCGAACGGCAGATGAGATCGTGAAGCTCATGGAAGCATGCTGCTCCGAGGATCTCATCCGGGGCGGTGCGGTCGAGCGTCGACAGAGTCTGTCGCCCACGAGGGGGTAGGCGAGCGCACACGGACCCCTCGATTTCCCTGTCCTCGGCTCTCCGCGCGCGATGCGCCCCGTGGGATCGCCAGCCGAGTGAGCTGTGCGTCCGGGAAACGGGAGGCCTCGGACCTGCTTGCTGTGCCCCTGATCGCCCCCTAGCATGCGTCCAGCCTTTCTCGGTCCCTCCTCCCGTGCTTCAGATGCGCCAGTCATGAAGAGTGTCACCGTTCAGCGGGCGTGGGCTGCCCTCGTCTTCGTGATCCTCGCGGTGGGTCTCGCGGGCTGTGGGGGCGACGGGACCGCGCCCGAAACGCCCCACGCAGCGAGCATCACGCTCTCGCAGAGCTCGGTCTCTCTGACCTATCTGGGCCAGATGGTGACCCTCAAGGCGACGGTGCTGGACCAGTCCCAGAAGACGTTCCTCACGACCGTCTCCTGGGCCAGCTCCGATCCCTCGGTAGCCACGGTATCGTCCAACGGCGCGGTCACGGCGGTCGCCAACGGGACGGCGACCGTCACGGCCGCGGCCGAGAATCTCACGGTGACGGCGACGGTGACCGTGCAGCAGGTGGCCACCCGGGCCGAGGTGGTGTCGGGCAACACCCAGACCGGCACGGTGGGCCAGCCCCTCGCGGAGCCCATCGTGGTCCGTGCCGTGGATCAGGGCGGCTCCCCCGTGGTCGGGGCCGGCGTCACGTTCGCGCCTGGAGGCGATGGATCGGTGAGCGTCGTCGAGGCGACGACGGGCCAGGACGCCGGCGCGTCCACTGTCTGGACGTTGGGCACGACATCCGGCACGCAGCAGCTCACGGCGATCCCGGGCGGCGCCACTGCCGGTCAGGCCCTGCTCAGCGCCACGGCGCTCGCGGACGTGGCCGCGGGCCTCGAGAAGGTATCCGGCGACGGGCAGACGGCCCCAGTGAGCGGGACGCTCACCGAGCCGGTCGTCGTCAAGCTCACCGACGCCTTCGGGAACGCGGTTGCCGGGGACACCGTCGTGTTCGCAGTGACCGGCGGCGGCGGCTCGGTGACGCCGTTCCAGGCTGCAACGGGATCCGACGGGATGGCCCGGGCGACGTGGACGATGGGGTCCGGCCTCGGCGCCAACACCTTGTCCGCCACGGTGATCGACATCCCCGCGGTGGAGTTCACGGCGACCGCGTCGGCGCCCAAGGCGGACCTTCAGCCGTCCGCCATCGCCACCTCACCGGTCAACCCGACGACGCTGGATTCCGTCACGGTATCGGCCACCGTCACCAACATCGGTTACCTGGCTGCGGCCGCAGGTGTCCAGGTCGAGCTCATGGTGGACAGCGCGCAGGCGGGCACCTCGACGCTACCTGCTCTCGCGGTAGGGGAGAGTGCCGAGGTGATGTTCACCGTGGGTCCGCTGTCTGCGGGGTCGGATACGCTGCGCATCGTCGTGGACCCCAACGGCACCCTGGACGAGTGGAGCGAGGCCAACAACGAGATCGAGAAGGCCATCGACGTCCCCTCGGCGACGCCGATCACCGCCGGCACCCCCGTCCCGGGAATCTCGGGCCAGACGGGGACCGAGATCATCTTCACCCTCGACGTTCCGGCGTCGGCGCCGGGAACGGTCGAGATAACGCTCTCGGGCGGGACCGGTGACGTGGACCTGTACGTCAACTACGGATCACGACCGGCCAACAAGGACGACTACAAGTGCCAGTCCGGGAATCCGACGACGTCCGAACGGTGTGTCATCAACGCCGCGGAGCCCGGCACGTACTACATCCTGCTGTATGCGTTCTCGGACTTCAGCGGGACGACCCTGCTGGCCAAGACCGGCCTGCCGATCATCCCCTACAACATCGAGCTCGCGTTCATCCATCACGGCACGAGCGCCCAGGACACCGTGTTCCAGGAGGCGGCCGACGCCTGGATGCAGATCATACCCGGCGACATCAGCGACTTCGACTTCTCTGCCACGCCGGTGTCTGCCAACGCGTGCATCCAGGGGCAGCCACTCCTGGACGGCACCGTCGACGACCTGAGGATCTACGTCGACATCGACTCCATCGACGGTCCCGGCAAGACGCTGGCTCAGGCCGGGCCGTGCATCATCCGTGGACTCGGAGATCTGCCCGTCATCGGCGTCATGCAGTTCGACTCGGCCGACATGAACGTCCTCTCGTCCCGGGGCGACCTCCTGCCGGTGGTGAAACACGAGATGGGGCACGTCCTCGGCATCGGCAGCATCTGGGACCTCCTCGGCCTGCTCCACAACCCGTCCCTCCCGGCGAGTGCGGGGGTGGACACGTACTTCTCCGGAGCGCGCGCGATCGCCGCTTTCGACGCTGCCGGTGGCGGGACCATCTACACCCTCGGCAACAAGGTGCCCGTGGAGAACACCGCGAAGGAAGGCTCCGCGGACGGTCACTGGCGCGAGTCGGTCCTCGGCACGGAGCTCATGACGCCGTACTTCAACTCGGGGCAGCGGAACCCGCTCAGCGCCATCAGCATCGAATCCCTGGCGGACCTCGGCTACACGGTAGACGTCACGAAGGCGGAGCCGTTCTCCGCCGTCTATCACGCTCCCGCGCGGGTCCCTGGCTCGAGCAGGGTGATCGACCTCGGACACGACGTGAGGACAGGCCCCGTCTATGTGGTCGACCCGAAGGGGCGGTTGAGAGAAGTGATGCGGCGTTGAGCGTGAGCGTCCTCGCGTGTCCAAAGCACACCGCCACCGTCGCGATCCGGGGACGCCGGCCACTTCCCGCCGTCGGTCAGGATTCTGTGTAAGGGTTTTCCTGGCAACACGTTGGGGTCTTCCAGGGTTGCGGGCACGCCCGGTGCTCTTCCTCGAAGTGGGGAAATGAGGTGCGGTTCGCCCGGTGAGGGGGAGGTGGGTCATGAGAGGATGGGTGAGGGGCCCGGTTGCGGCGACGGCGGTGCTCGGACTCGGGGCGTGCGTCGTGCCGTTGAACATCACCATCGACGACGACTACGACGTCAGGATCAGGGGATCGGGGCATGTCGTAAGCGTCACCCGCCCGGTGTCGGCATTCGACGCCGTATCAGCGGAGGGCGCCATGAGGGTGATCGTCGAGCGCACCGGATTCGAGGGCGTAACGATCACCGCGGAGGACAACCTCCTCCCCTACATCGTCGCGGAAGTGCGGGACGGCGTGTTGGTCGTCCGTCAAGCGCCCGGCGTCCGCCTCGATCCACGGCGCGAGATGATTGTTCGCGTCGAGTCCTACGAGGTGGTCGAGCTGATCGCTTCAAGCGCGGTGGCGATGGAGGTGGACATCGGATGGGTGCCCGAGTTCTGGGTGGCCGTCAGCGGCGCCTCGGATCTCGTGGTCTGGGGCTCGGCCGACCGGCAGAACGTGACCGTGTCCGGCGCGAGTCGATACGACGCCCTGGACCTGGAGACCGGAGAGTGCTTCATGGACGTGTCGGGCGCGTCCGACGCGCTGGTCTGGGCGCGCGCTTGGCTGGAGGTGGACGCCAGCGGCGCATCACGGGTGCGCTTCCGCGGGAATCCCGTGGTAGTGGCGCGGACGTCCGGCGGCTCCACGGTGACCCGATATTGACCGCCAAGAGGGGACGGGATGGTCGACGCGGGACGAGGACCGGAAGATGCTGGTCCTCGTCCCGAAGGGTTCTCGCGGCCGGGGCGAGGGTCGGCCAGCTCAGCCTGCTCCCAGGTATTTCCCGTACCATGCCAGGTACCGGATCCAGCGGTCCCGGAGGTAGCTCGGCGTCGTGAACCCGTGGAACTGACCTGGGTAGACCACGAGCTCCGTCTCGACACCGAGTGACTTGAGCGCCTGATACATCTGCTCGCCACCGATGATCGGGACGTTGAAGTCCTCGGATCCGCCCAGGAACAGCGTGGGTGTCGTGATCCGGTCTGCGTGCAGGAACGGGTAGGAGAGCTTATCCCAGAGCTTCGTCCCCTTCCACGGCAGGCCGACCTCCTGCTCCCATTGCATGATGTACTCGTCGTGGCCGTACATCGACATCTGTGCCGCGCTTCCCGCGCCGCTGATCGCCGCCTTGAAGCGTGTATCGCTGGCGATGGTGTAGTCGGTGAGGATCCCACCGTAGCTCCACCCCCCGATCCCCAGCCTATTCGCGTCGATCCTTCCCGTCGCCACCGCCGCGTCTACGGATGCCAGGAGGTCCACGACCTCCTTGTTGCCCCAGTCGGCGTAGATCGACCGTGCGTAGGCCGCACCGCGCCCGTCGCTCCCGCGGTAGTTGGGCGAGAGCACAGCGTATCCGTTCGCGACGAAGATCTCCCGCTCGAGATCGAAGGCCCAGCTGTTCTGGCCGTGCGGACCCCCGTGGATCCGCAGGAGCATGGGCGACTTCGTTCCTGCGGGGATGTCCGCCGGGGTCTCGAAGACGGCGTGGACTTCGTTCCCATCCTTCGCTTTCGCCTCCAGCCCGTCGAGCACACCCAGCTGCACGCCGGCCAGCCACGCGTCGTTGTGGTGGCTCAAGGCACGCAGGCTCCCACCGTCCAGGGCCCACACCTCTGACGGCTGGGTCGGGGTGGTGGACAACACCGCGATGTGGCCATCGGACCCACCGCTGATCGTGACATCCCGGATGACCCGTCGCCCGGACGTGAGCGCCTCCACGGCACCGCCGGCGGTCGGCACGCGTGCGAGATAGGTAGCCCGGTCATCGTCCACCTGGAACAGCACCCACTCGCCATCCGCCGAAAAGACCGGCTGCCTCACGTCGCGGTCGAGCTTCGGCGCGAGGATCCGAGGGGTGCCCCCAACAGCCGGCACGACCGCCAAGGCCGGCTGGTCGTAGGCCCAATACTTGGGATCACCACCCTGTAGATATGCGATGACGGATCCATCGGGACTCCACGCCGGACGCGCGTTGCCGTCTTCGCCCGGGGTCGTGGTCAGCTGGCGTGCCTCCGCCCCCGGACGTGCCTCGATGACGAAGACGTCTGTATTGCTGTTGCGATCCGGGTCCGCCGTATGGTTGCTGATGAAGGCGATACGGGTGCCGTCCGGCGACCAGGCCGGCAGAGACTCGTCGAAGCTCCCGGGTGTCAGGATCACGGCCTTTCGGCTCCCCACGTCGAACAGGTAGAGGTGATCGTGCTCCGGTCCCAGGTAGCCCTCGACGTCCTGCTTGAAGTGGTAGCGGTCGATGACGTGCGGCTTGGCCGTTTTGGCCTTCCCCTTCGCCCCCACCGAGTCCCAAAGGGGAGGGGCAACCGCCGTGTCCGACACGACCAAAACCATCCGCTGCGAGTCCGGGGACCAGGCGTAGTCACTGACGCCCGCTTTGATGTCGGTGAGCTTGAACGCCTCGCCGCCACGCCGGTCGAGGAGCCAGATCTGCGCACCCTCGTGATCGTCGGCCTCGGTGGCGCTGCCGTCGCTACGAGCGCTCAGGAACGCGAGATAAGTGCCGTCGGGGCTCCACTTCGGCCGACTCTCCGAGCCCGGTGTACGCGTCAACTGCAGGGTGGTCGCGCCATCCCAACTCGCCATCCAGAGGTTCGTTTCCCGCTTGTCCCGGGTGGAGTCGGCGTACATCACCGTGTACGCCACCCACTGTCCATCGGGGGACATCACCGGTCCGGACACGGTCCGCAGATTGAA
>JAJDNI010000299.1 GCA_022340755.1 Gemmatimonadota bacterium | reverse complement strand
GGCGCTCCTGGTGGGATTCGCGCTGCCGGGGTGCAACCTGCACGCGCCCAACGAGTGGTTCGAGCTTGAGGCGTACGAGAAGGGGATTCGGGCGCTCTGTATGCTGTATGAGAACCTGGGAGCAGGCGCCGCGGGCTAGCTCGCGGCCTCCGAGCTGACCATCGCCGCCGCCCGCAGCAGCGCCCGGGCCTTGTTCAGCGTCTCCTCGTACTCCCTGGCGGGGTCGGAGTCGGCGACGATTCCGGCCCCGGTCTGTACGTAGGCCTTGCCTCCTGTCACCAGCACCGTGCGGATGGTGATGGCGGTATCCATGCTCTCGCCGCCGTAGCTGAAGTGACCCACGGCGCCGGCGTACGGTCCGCGGCGTACGGGTTCGAGCTCGTCGATGATCTCCATGGCACGGATCTTCGGGGCGCCGCTCACCGTCCCGGCGGGGAAGCACGCCTTGAAGACATCCACGGCGCCCAGGCCGTCACGCAGCTTGCCCTCTACCTGGCTGACGATGTGCATGACGTGGGAGTACCGCTCCACCACCATGAGGTCGGGCACGTGCACGGTGCCGTACCTAGCCACGCGACCGACGTCGTTGCGCCCGAGGTCCACCAGCATGCGGTGCTCCGCCAGCTCCTTCTCATCGTCCAGAAGGTCCTCGGCGAGAGCACGGTCCTCCTCGGAAGTGCGACCCCGCGGCCGGGTGCCGGCGATGGGGCGTACGGTGACGGTGTCGTCTTCCACGCGCACCAGCACCTCAGGTGAGCTCCCCACCAACGCCACACCGTCCATTTCCAGGTAGTACAGATAGGGTGACGGGTTCAGCGTGCGCAGGCCCCTGTACAGCTGGAAGGGCGTAGACTTCAGGTCGATCCCGAGCCTCTGGCTCAGCACCACCTGGAAGGCGTCGCCGGCGCGGATGTACTCGCGGATCTTCTCAACCCCGCCCTCGAAGCCCTCGCGAGTCGTGGAGGACGTGAAGGGAGGATCCGACTCGGGCTCGGAGGCCAGGTCGAGCGGCCGTGGCGGTGTGGCCCCGTGAAGTCGGCGGATCATGGCCTCGATGCGCGACGCGGCTGCGTCGTATTGCGCCTGCAGCTCGCTCTCGGAGAGTCCTTCCTCCACGTCGACCGACGCAATGACCATGGCCCGACCCTTGAGGTTGTCGATGGCCAGTACCAGGTCGGTGAACACGAAGAGCCCGTCCGGCACGTCCAGGTCGTCCGGAGGTCCATCGGGAAGCCGCTCGATCTGGCGCACCACGTCGTATCCGAAGTACCCTACGGCGCCGCCCCGGAAACGGGGCAGCCCGGGCACGTCCGCCGGAGTACGCGCGCGGAGGCGGGCATCCAGATCCTGCAGGGGGTCGGAGGCCTGCACGTCCGTCCAGCCGGCTTCGGGCGTCCACCACGACACGGCGCCTCTCTTGAGCCGCCATGCGCCGGACGGCCTCGTGCCCACGAAGGAGTAGCGGGCCCACTGCTCGCCTCCCACCACGGATTCCAGCAGGAATCCGAAAGGGGGCTCGGCAAGCTTGGAGTACGCGGTGACCGCCGTGTCCACGTCGAAGAGGACTTCGGTCCAGACGGGGACCACCCGGGCCTCTCGGGCGTAATCGGTGAAGCGTTCGAACGACGGTTGCAGCCGCATGACGGAGAGAACGGGGGCGAGCCCCCGAGAGAGCTTGAGATGACAGAGAACCCAGGCGTCACCACGCCGACGACGGGCGCGAGCCGATGAGCGACCCAATGTCCCGTGCCACGACAGGTGCGTCAACGGGCGCCATCCTCGCCGTGGACACCGGCGGTACCTTCACCGATCTGGTTCTGCTGAAGGACGGCGCCATCCGGACCCTCAAGGTCCCCTCCACTCCGTCCGACCCCGCCCAGGCCGTATTGGACGGGGCCCGTCGGATCCTCGCGGAGGAGGGGCGCTTCGTGCTCCTTCACGGCTCGACGGTGGCCACCAACGCTTTGCTGGAGCGCCGCGGCGCGCGCGTGGTGCTCGTGACCAATGCCGGTTTCGAGGACGTCATCGAGATCGGTCGCCAAAACCGGCCACAGCTTTACGCTCTCGTGGGTCACCGGCCGCCACCGCTCGTTGCGCGGGAGGACCGCCTGGGGATTCCAGGGCGCCTCGGTTCCCGGGGTGAGGAGGTGGAGCACCTTGACCCCGCAGTCCTGGAAGCGCTTGCCACACTGGTGGAGGAGCGCCACGCCGAGTCGGTGGCCGTGTGCCTCTTGCACGCCTATGCCAACCCCGAGCACGAGCGTCTCGTGGCGGAGGCTCTGGCCTCCACGGGACTCCCCCTCTCGGTTTCGTCGGAGCTCCTTCCCGAGTTCCGGGAATACGAGCGGACCTCCACGACGGTGGTGAACGCCTACGTCGCTCCGGTGATGTCCCGCTACCTGGGCCGCCTGTCCGACGACTCCGGTGCGGAGCGGGTGACGATCATGGGCTCCAACGGAGGTGCGCTCCCGGTGGCGCGCGCCCGGCGTGAGCCGGTGCACACCGTGCTCTCCGGCCCCGCGGGAGGAGTCGTCGGCGCGCTCACATGGGCCCGCCGCGCCGGTCACGAGCGGGTGCTCTCGTTCGACATGGGAGGCACCTCCACCGATGTGTCGTTGTGTCCGGGCCAGCCCCTCCGCACCCGGGAGCTCGACATCGACGGCCAGCCGGTGGCGATCCCCGTCATCGACATCCACACCGTCGGGGCCGGGGGTGGCTCCCTGGCACGGGTCGACGCGGGGGGAGCCCTCCGGGTGGGCCCGCAGAGCGCCGGTGCGGATCCGGGCCCCATCTGCTATGGAAACGGCGGCAACGGCGTCACCGTGACCGACGCCCACGTGTGGCTGGAGCGACTTCCGGTGGATGCGTTTCTGGGAGGAGAGGGACGCTTGGACCGGGCGGCCGTCGAGGGTCCGCTCGCCACCATTGCCGCCGCTCTGGGCGGGTCGTTGGAGGCCGCTGCCGAGGGCGTCCTCGCCGTGGCGGACGCGGCGATGGAGAGGGCCCTCCGCGTCATCTCCGTGGAGAGGGGCTACGATCCCGCGGACTTCGCCGTCCTGGCCTTCGGCGGCGCGGGAGGGCTCCACGTGGCGGAGCTCACCCGGCGGCTCGGAGCCGCACGGGCCCTGGTGCCGCCGGACCCGGGCCTGTTGTCGGCCTACGGCATGCTGGCTTCGCCGGTGACCCGGGAGCTGTCGCGGACCGTGCTTGTGTCCCACTCCGAGGAAGGGACCGAATCACTCATGGCGGAGGTCTTCGCCGAGCTGGAGGCGCAGGCGCGTCGTGAGATGCTGGAAGAGGGCGCGGACGATGAGTCGCTCCATATCGAGTGCTCCGTGGACGCGCGATACGCGGGGCAGAGCTTCGAGCTGCGCGTTGGTGCCAAGGGATGGGTGGACGGGTTCCATTCGTTGCACGAGGAGCGGTACGGGTATCGCCGTCTCTCGACCCCCGTGGAAGCGGTGACGCTACGGGTAGTGGCGACCGCACCGCCCGAGGCCGTCGAGGTCCCCGAGCTGCGCAAGGCGAAGGGCCCGCCAACCCTCCAGGCGGCCAATGTCGTCTACGGAGGCCGGAGGCTCGAGTCGTCCCGGGTGTGGCGCCACGAGCTGGCCGCCGGGCACGTCGTCGAAGGCCCCGCGGTCATCCAGGAATACAGTGCGACCACCTGGGTGCCCCCGGAGTGGCGAGTCGAAGTGGACCGGTGGGGATGCCTCCACCTTCTTCGCCGATGAGGGGCGGCCGGTGCACGCGTTGGGCGCTGCGCGCCACGAAGCGAGTTATCTTACGGATTCCGCCGGGCTAGCCCCGGTTCACTCCACCCTGAATACGTACTCATGGCCAGAGCGCGAGCGGACATTGCCCCGGCGACCCCGGCGGACGACAGGAGCCTCCGCCCCCCCTACGGCGCCGCCGTCGTGGCCGGCGTACTCGTCTTCGTCCTCTACGCCGTCACCCTAGCGCGCTCTACCGCCTTCTGGGACACCAGCGAGTACATCGCCACCGGGCACATCCTCGGAATCCCGCATCCGCCGGGGAATCCCACCTTCGTGGTTCTGGCGCGGGCCTGGTCGGTGCTGCTGGCTCCCCTGGGGCTCTCGGTCGCCGTGCGCATCAATCTGTTCAGCGCCGTCATGAGCGCCGGCGCCCATGCGCTCTGGTTCCTGGTCGTGCACCACATCCTCCGGTACTTCTCCGAGGACCGGCGTTTTCGCCTGGTGGGCGCCAGCGCTGCGGTGCTGGTGAGCGCCACGGCGTTCACGGTCTGGAACCAGTCCAACGTCAACGAGAAGGTCTACACGGTCTCCCTGCTTACCATCGCACTGCTGTCGTGGCTGGCGGTGCGGTGGCAGGAGAACCTCGACAAGGGCAAGGACGACAACATCCTCGTCCTGATGGCGTTCATCCTCGCCCTGAGCGTCGGCAACCACCTCATGGCGTTCCTGGCGGCGCCGGCCATCGGCATCTTCATCCTGGTCGTGCGCCCCCAGGCGTTCCTCAACTGGAAGCTGTACGCGGCGGCCGTCGGCGCGGCGGTGCTGGGGCTGTCCATCCATCTCGTCCTGCCGCTGCGGGCAGGCCTCCACCCCGTCATCAACGAGGCCTCACCGACGTGTCCCAGCGTGGGATCCGCCCTGGAGGCCATCGTCACCTACGGCAAGGCCGGCTGCCAGAACCTCGCGGCGGCGCTCAACCGCACACAATACGACAAGCCGTCGGTCATGGTGCGCCAGGCGCCCTTCTATTCGCAGCTGGTGAACTACCTCCAGTACTTCGACTGGCAATGGGCCCGTGCCCTGGACGGCACCAACACCGTGTTCGCGCGTCTGCGTCTGCCCTTCACGATGCTCTTCACCGGCCTGGGTGTCTGGGGAGCCATCGAGCATCTGCGCCGCGACCGCGCCAGCTTCATCTTCCTGGCGACCCTGTTCGGCACGGTTTCGTTCGGGCTCATCTACTACATGAACTTCAAGTACGGGTTCTCGCTCCAGTCTCCCGTACACGACATGAGCCTGCACGAGGTGAGGGAGCGGGACTACTTCTTCATCGTCTCGTTCTCGGTATGGGGACTCTGGTCGGGCATGGGGATCGCCACTCTCTGGCGGGAGGCGGCGACGGAGCTCAAGACGAGCTTGCTCAAGACCGCACCTGTCCTGGCCCTGGCCGTCATCCCCCTTGTGGGCAACTGGACCTGGGCATCTCGAGCCCACGACACCACCGCCCGGGACTGGGCCTACAACCTGCTCATGAGCGTGGAGCCCTACGGGGTCCTGTTCACCAACGGAGACAACGACACCTTCCCGCTCTGGTATCTGCAGGAGGTGGAAGGGATCCGGCAGGACGTGACCGTCATGGTCACCTCATATCTGAACACTCCGTGGTACATGGAGCAGCTCAAGCGGCTTACCGAGCCGTGCAAGCCCGGCGAGGATCCCTCACAGGATCCTACCCGCATCATCTGTCAGCGCCCCTACCGGTCCGACAACACGGGGGCGGCGTACGTGGCGGACTCGGCGGCAGCCGGAGACAAAGTGGCCATCGTGATGGACCATCCTATCACCTCGCCCACCAAGTCCATCACGCCGCTGGACGACTCCCTTATCGAGAGGGTCGCCCAGAGCTACGTTCCCCTGGACCGGGACACCGACCTGACTCTGGGCCACGTCGTGGCGCACCTCCGCAAGGGCACCTACCTGTACCCGTGGCAACAGTACGCCCTGACCATCATCAACAACTCCATCGACGAGCGCCCCATCTACTTCGCATCCAGCGGAAACGCCGCCACGGAGCTGGGGCTGGACTCGGCGCTGGTGCGCGAGGGCCTGGCATTCAAGCTGCACAACGGCTCGCTCGCGCACGATTCGGTTCCAGGTGTGTTGCACATGGCCCCGTCCCCGTACCTCGGCGTCGTGGGAGACTGGGTCAACGTGCCCCGGACCCGAGTATTGGTGGACAAGGTCTTTGTGCATCACGACGGTATTCCCGACCAGTGGAGCCATTGGCCGGATCAGTCGACCATCGGCATCCCCAACTACTACGCCTGGACCTATCTGGCGCTCACGCAGGCCATGCTGCAGGAGGGCGACAAGGCGGCCGCAGACAAGTACCAGGAGCGCACCGAGGCCTGGAACCGGCTGGGAACGTAGCACGATGCAAGAAACGGGATCCGACACCCGCACTGACGCGATTCGTTGGGCGAAAGCCGCTTCCTTCAAGGCGAGCTTCGAAGCGGATCTCGCCCGACAGCAGCTGGAATCCGAGGGGATTCCCGTTGCGATCCTGGGTGACGCCACCGGGATCTTCGGGCCGGGCTTCATGGGAGCCACGCCCCGCGGAGTGACGGTCCTCGTCCCCTCGGATCGAGTGGAGGAGGCCCGCGAGCTCATCGCGGATCTGCTGGAGGCGTTCGGCGGCAGCGTGGAGGGCGACGCTGGCTGAGGTCCCGCGGCCAGGCCCATCCACCGGCCACCGCCGATCCCCGGCCGGCGGCGGGACCCGTGAGGGTCACATCTCCAGCACCGTCCCCAGCCCGCGCTCCCGCGCTCGTGCCAGCACGCGAGAAGCCACGGCGACATCTTGCGCCGCGTTGCCCACCGACTTGAAGAGGGTGAGCTCGTCGCCCGATGTCCGGCCGGGATGTGTACCGGCCACGATCTCCCCCAGCTCCGCGGCGATGAAGTCCTCGGGCACCGCACCCTCCCGCAGGGGACCGATGAGGTCCCCCGCCTCGGCGAGGGCCGCTTCGCGCTGATCCACCACCACGAGCGCACGGCGCACCAGCTCCGAATCCACCTCTCGCATGGCCGGAGTGAACGCTCCCACGGCAGTCACGTGCGTGCCCGGTTCCACCAGTGCGCCGTCGAAGACGGGTGTCGGGCTGTCGGTGGCGGCAATGACGACGTGTGCGCCGCGCAGAGCCGCCGATCGGTCCTGTGTGCGTACCACGCGCAGATTCTCCTCCCCCTCGAGCTCCTCGGCGAGTGCCTCCGCCGATGCGCCCGTCTTGGACACGATGCGCACTTCGCGGACGGCTCGGACGCAGCGCATAGCCTGCAGCTGGGTCCGGGCCTGTACCCCTGCGCCGAAGAGGGCCACCACCGAAGCGTCGGCATGGGCCAGCAGGTCCGCTGCCAGCCCGCCCGCGGCGCCCGTGCGCAGGGCCGTCAGCCAGGTGCCGTCCATGATCGCCAACGCTCGCCCCGTCTCCGGATCCAGCAGCAGGACGACAGCGTGGACCGCGGGGAGGCCGCGCTTGGCGTTCCCGGGGTTCACGGACACCACCTTCACGCCCGCCGTCGCCGCACGCCGAAGCAGGGAAGGCATGAAGAGATGCACGCCGTGCCCGGAGTCCAGACCGACACGAACGGGCACGACCGCATCACCGGACGACACCGAGGCGAACGCCTCGCGCATCGCGTCGATGGCTTCGGGCATGTCCACCGCGGACCGAACGTCCGCCGCGGAGAGAACGCGGATCTGCTGCATCAGGAGCCTCGACTCAGGCGTGACCGTGCGGATGGAGGAGACAAAGGTACGGGCGCCGGGTGTGCCTCGCCTCACGGCGGGGCTCCTCCCGGCGGCGCAGCGGGGCCTCGCCGGGCGCGGCGCGGTTCCGCTTGCCCCGGACAGCCGTCCTTCTCAACCTTCTATTGACCCTGCCCAGCCGCTTTCGGAAGGCACGATCATGCGCTCAGTCCAGACTCCGCTGGCCCCTCGCCCAGCCGGTCACTACAGCCAGGCCATCGTGCACGGGGATGCCGTGTACGTCGCGGGCCAACTCCCCATCGACCCGGATAACCCGAAGGCACCGCCCGGCGACGCCGCCCAGCAGGCCCGGCAGGCTTTGAGCAACGTTGCCCGTATCCTGGAAGCCGCCGGCAGCGGCCTCGACCAGGTCCTCCAGATGACGATCTACGTCTCCGACGTCTCTCACTGGAGCGCGGTGAATCAGGTGTACGCCGAGATGATGGGCGCGCATCGTCCGGCGCGCGCGGTCGTCCCCGTGGGCGAGCTCCACTACGGCTACCTGGTGGAGATCCAGGCCATCGCCGCGGTGGGTGGATCCCAGGAGGTTCCATGAGCTCCTATCACCGCTGTGCCAAGTGCAACTCCGACCAGATGATCGACGGCGCCTACATCGCGAGCGCCCAGGCGTCGAGGATCGTCGTCGGCGTCGAGCGGCATCCCGACCGCGGACGCATCACCCGCTCGGTGAGCACCCAGGTCCACGTCGCCGTGTGCGGATCCTGCGGCTACGTCGAGCTCTGGGCGAACCGCCCCGCCGAGCTCCTCGAAGCGTATCAGCGGGCGTCGCGCCCCGGCTCCGAGGCGTCCCGAGCCGCGACACCATGACCGGGCTTCGCTGCGCGGCACGGTGCGCGATGCCATGACGCGTCTTCGCATCGGGGTGGATCTGGGGGGCACGAAAATCGAGGCGGTCGCGCTCACGGACGACGGCCGTGAAGCGAGTCGACATCGTGTCGGCACGCCGCGGACCTACGAGGGGACACTGGACGCGGTGGCGGACCTGGTCGCGCAGACCGAGAAGGACGGAAACGGGACGGGACCCGTTGGGATCGGCATCCCCGGCGTGGTGTCTCCGGCGACCGGCTTCGTGAAGAACGCGAACTCGACCTGGCTCATCGGGAAGCCGCTCGACCGGGATCTGGCCGACCGCCTCGACCGTCCCGTGCGTCTCATGAACGACGCGAACTGCTTCGCGCTCTCCGAGGCGTCGGACGGCGCGGCGGCGGGGGCCGACGTGGTGTTCGGAGTAATTCTGGGAACCGGCGTGGGGGGCGGGATCACGATCCACGGACGGCCGCTCCAGGGCCAGCAGCTCATCGCCGGCGAGTGGGGACACAACCCACTTCCCTGGCCACGGGACGCGGAGCGGCCGGGACCGCCATGCTACTGCGGTAAGTCGGGTTGCGTCGAGACGTTCGTGTCCGGTCCGGGCATGGAGCACGACCACGAAGCGGTCGCCGGATCCAGGCTCACCACCCGGGAGATCTTCATCGCGGACGAGCGGGGCGATCGCGACGCCCGAGCCACGGTGGAGCGTTATGTCGAGAGGCTGGGCCGAGCCCTGGCCGTGGTGGTGAACATCCTCGACCCCAACGTGGTGGTGTTCGGTGGGGGCATGTCCAATATGCCGGGCCTCGCGGCAGCGGCTTCCGAAGCGATGCGCCCATGGGTCTTCAGCGACACGGTCACCACGCGAGTGGTGAAGAACCAGCACGGGGATTCCAGTGGGGTGCGGGGCGCGGCCTGGCTGTGGCGGGTGGGCGAAGCGGGCTGAGCCCCGATCGGTCTCCCCTGGAGGGATGACCGGCGTGACCCCTACCCGAGCCGTGGGATCGTCATGTTGTCCAGGAAGTGACGATCCTTCTTCGACAGGGCATGGATGCCTTCGTGATCGACCAGGTCCAGAAGGCGTTGAACCTCGTCACGGTTGAGGGGATGCAGCTTGCGCAGGTTGATGCGTCCCCAGCGCTCCCTGTCCTCCTGGTTGCGCACTCCCTGGGAGGAGTAGTGGGAGTTCGGAGCCTCTACACGCCTGTGCCGGGCGATCCTCTCCCGCCGCCACGCACGATACCAGATGCGCGACACGACACCAATGATGATCCCCGCGAGGAGAGCAGGAAGCCAGGTAGTCATTGTGATGGACCGAGATCAGGCAGCCGTCACTTGCGAAAGACGCCCGAGAGAGGTCGCTCGACCACGACCTCTCTCACTGTACTACGACGATGAACGGCGGTGAAAGGTTCCAGGTCGGGGGCTGCCCGAGGTGCGCGTGATTCCCGCCACCGAGGCCCGGAATGCCGCCCCGATCAGCCTCGCGGGACCCGACGTCGCTCCTTGCGGACGGGTTCATGGAAAAGGATTCGCCCGCACCCCGCGGGCGCGGGACGGAGTGCTGCGGCGCTGCCCGCGTCGTCACGTACCTCCAGAATGGCGTCGAATAGCTCGGGGCGGGCGTCCACGGCGTCGCCGCGGCTCACCAGGACGATCCGGGGGATCTCCCGGAGGAGCGAACGAAGCAGAACAATCGTTCGTAACCTGGCCTCCTCGTCGAGTCGGTCGAACGGCTCCTCCACCACCAGGGAGGCCATGACCTGGCCACCTCCGGCGACCATCGACGCCGCGGCAAGGCGCAGCGCCATACGGCCCGCCGCAAGATCCTCTTCGGACAGCGGGGAGAGGGGCCCGGTGTCGCCCTGGAGCTGCGCCGCGTCCTCGTGCCATGTGACGGCCAGGATCCTCCCTCCCGAGATTCGCCCGAGATAGCGAGACGCTCTGGCCAGAAGTACCTCCCGCGCGCGTGCCAGACGCGCGTCGCGCAGCCGGCCCAGTGCCGTCACCGCCTCGCCGAGGGGGCCCTCCGGAGGGGACGCGGTGTCGGTGCCGACGTCGCCCAGCTCACGCAGGCGGGCGCGGAGGAGCTCGACCCGTTCGGACGTGGCCTCCAGAGCCGCGTGCAGACGCAATGAGCGGCCTTCGATCTCCTGCAGGTGCTCCGGCTTGAGCTCGAGCTGCTCCCAGCGGCGCTTCCACCAGCTGCCGTCTTGGACGATCCCCTCCCACTCCTCGCGCAGCTCGGCGAGCACCTCGTCGTAGTGGCTCTCCAGCACCCTGCCGCAGGTGGGGCAAGGAGCGGACGGGCCCGCCGATTCCATCTGCCGGATGCGGCCCTTCAGCTCCCTGGCGCGGTCACGATACGTGTGGAGCGTCGTCTCCGCGTCCTGGCGTTCGCGGTGCCAGTCCATGGCCGATGCCGCCAGGTCGCCGTCCGCCTCGGTGACGTCCTCCCGGAGCGCCTTGAGCTCCCGTTCCGCCGAGCGGAGCTCTGCTTCCACCAGCTCGGGGTCCACGCGCACCGCGCCCTCGGTCGTCCGCGGCGCCTCCGCTTCCTCCACGCTCCGGGGCAAGCTCTCCTCCGGGGCTCCCATGTCGCGGGCTCGCTCCAGCGCCGCGCGGACCGCTCCGAGTCCCCGGCTGTCGGCCACGACCTCGACGGCCTGGTGCACCGCCCCCTCCAGCGTCTCGGCGCCACGTCCGGTCCACAGTCGCGGCAGCGGGCCGTCACCGACGTGTCCGACGTCCATGAGCAGGCTGGTCACCGCTCGCCTGGAGCGGCCGGCCCCCCCGATGATCGCCGTCAGGCCCGGCCCTACGGACATGCTCACTCGGCCGACGCCCGGAAGATCACCATCCACCACCTCCAGAACGCCCAGCGGTGAGACCCGAAGATGCTCGACCGCGTCGGGGACGAGCGCCGCGATGAGCCTGGCGGTGGCGTCCTCGGGAAAGCCGTCCCGGCGCATCTCGTCCGTCAACGCGGTGCGGAGGTGGGCGGGAGCATCCGAGGGCAGCCAGGCTTCTGCCGGCGCCCTCGGCTCAGTGCCTGCCTCCACGGCCAGGTGGAGTGCCTGCTGGCGCAGGCCGTGCAGCTGCTCGCCCTGGAGTGCGAGGAGATGCTCCGGATCCACGCCCTCCAGACGAAGCCGAACGATCTTCCCGGAGATCCCTCCCGGCACCTCGCGGGTCACCTCCTGCACCCGACGTCGGAGCCGTTCGGGATTGCCGGCGGCGACACGAATGGGCGCCAGGGCGGCCACGGCCCTACCGGGAATGGGATGAAATGTCGTCTCTCCGCTTTCGAGGTCGACAGTCAGGAAGCCCTTCTCGTCGGCAGCTTCGTCCCAGGGATCCAGGTCCACGCGCTCCAGGGAGCCGCTGTACTGGACTCTGCCCCCGAGCCGCTGGCGTCGGTGCTCTCCGCCGAGAGCCACATAGTCCCAGTCCGCCGGGTCCACGAAGACGACGGAGCTGTCGGCGTGTCCGGGACGCGCGTGCAGCACCAGGAGGTTCCAGCGCACGCGAGGGTCGGGCTCGGGAACGGCGATGGGATCACGCACGGTCGCGCGGTAGGGAACGAGGGCGGCGTGCAACTCGAGCCGCTCCAGCAGGATCGATCGGGGCAGGCTCGCCGCGGCTTCTACGTTCGGGAACGTGTCCATGACCGCCAGCGCGCCGGGATCCCCCGGGCGCCGCGGCGTGTCCCTCGGTCCCGCCACCATCAGCACGGGCGTCTCGGGCAAGGACGACCGCATCAACTCCAAGCCGCGAGAGAGCGCCACGAGCGCGCCCGCCGGCGGATCCGGCCTGTCGAACACGTCGCCGGCTACAACCACGACGTGGGGGCTGAGCCGAACGACTTCCTGAACGGCTCGGTCGAACGCCGCCGTGACGTCCCGCTCTCGCACGTCCAGACCCCGCTCCACGCGGCCGTAGGCGCGAAAGCCCAGGTGCAGGTCCGACAGATGCGCGACGATCATGGACGTGGCTCCACCGCCTTCACGAACCCGTCCATCTCATCGGGCAGTGGGCCCTCGGCCCGGCCGCGGACGGCCAAGACCGTCTCCCCGGAGGGGATGGGCATCTCCAGCGCCGCGATCCCCTCGTCGAGGCGGCGCCGGTAGCGCGTCCACGCTCCCCCTCCAGGAGGGTCGGGAACGTCGTCCCCGAGGTCGAAGCACCCCACCGCCAGCGCACCATCGCGATCCAGCCGCGACCAGATCAGGTCCCAGAGGTGACGGGACACGGTGCGGATACCGCCCACGGCACCGAACGCGGCGGCATCCACCAGAATCAGGCGATACGGCCCCCGCAGCACTTCGAGGACGTCCTCCACATTCCCCACGTGGACATTCGTCCGCTCCGCGACCTCCCCCGAGACATGGGTGCCCATGTGCTCGTCCGCGAGCTCCAGGATCTCGCCATGCCGTTCGACCACATCCACCACCACCGACCGGCGCGCCGGGAGGCCCTCCGCGGGCAGCGAGGAAGCGCCCCCGCCGACCAGGAGCACCCGGTATGCGTCGTCCCCTTCCGGCGCGAGAGACCCGAGGACCGCAAGATCCCACGCGATGGGCCGCTCCTCCCCTCCCAGCCGGACCCACCGACGTACGTGCTCTCCCTCCAGAAGGAACCGGCCGCCACTGTCGGTGACCAGGAGGTGCCGGTCCTCGACACGCACTTCTCCGGAGGGCGTCGCGCGTCGCGCCCTCACGAAGGCCCTCAGGCGGGCGTCGACGACCGACCCGTAGACGAGGCCTGCCGCCGAAAGCAGGACCAGGCATGACAACAACAGGGACGCAGGAGCCACCACATGGGGCAGAAAGATGCCGGTGGCGCCGAAGCCCAGCGCTGCGCCGAGGAAGGCGGGGGCTCCAATGGGCGTTCCCCGACCGGCCGGCTCGCCGACGTTGGCCGACGCCATGCCGCCGAGCACGCCGCCACACGCATACAGCGGCAGTCCCGCCATGAACGCCAACCCCATGCCCTGCCCCGGCGCGCTCCCTCCTGCGATCCGCGCGATGCTCCAGAATGCGCTGAACACGGTGGCGAGGAGGAACGACAGCAGCCCGAGCAGCCATCGGCGCCTGAGGGAGTCCAAGATGTCCGGGCGCGGGCTCGGCGCCGTCCACAGCCCAGCGCCCAGGGCCCCCGCTTCCACGCCGAGCACCGTCGTCAGAGAGCGCATGAACCCCGGCCCCGAGTACAGGAGGAGGCCCACTGCCAACTCCGCCGCCGTGGCGGCGCACATGCCCACCAGGAAGGCGGGAAGCCAGCGCAGGAGGTGCGCGCGACTGCTCACGGCGCGAAGGTGCGGTAGCGCCCGCGGTGAAAGACCAGGGCCTCGGCATCACGCTGACCCACCGACTCCACCCGGCCCACGAGAATGGTGTGGTCGCCCGCCTCGTGGGACTCCCTCAGGGAGCACTCCAGCCAGGCCGCCGCGTCCTCGACGACGGGATCGCCGGCGGCGCTGATGCCCCACGGGAGGTCCTTGAACCGCTCTCGAGAGGGGGTGGACGCGAAGCGGGCCGCGATGTGGGCCTGGTTGGCGGCCAGCACCGACACCGTGAACGTGCCCGTCTCCACGAGTCGGTCGTGCGAGTTGGCCCGCCTGTCGATGCACACCAGGACCAGGGGAGGGTCGAGGGACACGGACGCGAAGGAGTTGACCGTCAGCCCGTACGGCTCACCGTCCACGTCACGGGCGGCGACCACCGTGACCCCCGTGGGGAAGTGGCCCATGACCCGCCTGAATACGTCCGATTCGATGTCGGCTTTCCCCATGATGACAGCGCGGCGACTCGCCCCCGGGGCGAGCCACCGCGTCCCCTTTCGATGCCGACGACCTCGGCCGGCGCGCCGCCCGGTGTTGCCCCGGCCCGGCCTGTCGCTAGCTTTCGATGCTCCGCGATCCGGGTGGTACCCCG
Organism: Gemmatimonadota bacterium; assembly: GCA_022340755.1. Classification (GTDB taxonomy): domain Bacteria; phylum Gemmatimonadota; class Gemmatimonadetes; order Longimicrobiales; family Gaopeijiaceae; genus SZUA-318. Next base: position 46,030 of record JAJDNI010000299.1, on the reverse strand, counting down.
GACGGTTGGCCACCACATCCGAAGGCCTCATGCGACGGCGCTGGCTCACGATCGCGGTCATCTTAACCGCGCCCTCCGGCTGCGACAACGTGACTTGGGGGGGGATACACGTGGGCCTGGAGCATCCGTCCGCCCAGGACACGGCTGCGGCGCGGACCGCCGCGGGCACGGCGGAAGCCGAGGATTCCACGTCACTTTCCCCACTCCCCACGGGTCCCCTCCTGTTCGCCGGCACGCGGAACGGTGACCGCGCCACCCTGGTCGTCGTCGGCAGCGTGGCGGGGGACTCTCTCGAGGCTCTGCCCTCGGACACGGAGGTGCCCCGCTTCCGCGAACGCCTGACGGATGAGGTGCTGTCACCCGGAACCGACCTGGTGCTCTTCTCGGAAGGTGTCCGCGTCGGCCGCATGACGGTAGACTCCACCGGCGTGGACCGGCGTTTCTGCGTCGCTCGTCCCACCGTCACGGGCATGGTGGAGCTCGTTCCCGACGCATCCGGTGCGGAGCGGCTCATGGCGCTCCCGGAAGCCGCCGCCGCCAACCGCCCCTATGAGCCCTACCACCATTACCAACACAACTACGATCAGCGCGTGGCGTCCCTGAACCTGGCCGGAGCCGCGATCAACCAGTTTGGCGCCCGGTGGCCGACGGCGCTGCTCGAGGCCAGAGCCGACATCCAGGCGTTCCGTGTCGCGACAACGGATGCCTTCGCGGTGACATTCCTCCTCTCCGATCGACTCGCGGTCTCGGAGCCTGGCCACAACGCCTATTCGTTGTTCCTCATCGGCACGGCAGGACCCGGCGGATACCGGAGCAGCTATGACGCCTATCGCCCCGCGGCCGAGGACGGCAAAGGCGCCCCACGCTACTTCGACCATCTGGACTGGAACGGCGACGGCACGCCCGACATCCTGTTGGACGTCTTCGGCGCGCGGAGCCGCTGGTTCGCCGGTCTCGCCGAGCGGGACGGCCAATGGGTCCGGACGTTCGAGGACCCCTGCGGCGCACCGCAGCCGGCGGGCTGACGTGGCCCCCCCCGCCCGCGCGATCCGTTGATGGCCCGGCGCTTCGCGCCCCGGGCTTTGGCCACTCGCTTCCTCGCCCTGACGCTGGCCGCGGCGGGGCTCGTGGGCTGCGGCGCCCCCCGCGGCAACAACGGGGCCGAGGGAAGGACGACCGCTGCGGACTCGGTGGTGATCACGGACGCCGACGGCCACGTGGTGCGCCTTGCGGGTCCGGCTCGCCGGATCGTGTCGTTGGTGCCTTCGGCGACGCTGACGCTGGGAGCCCTCGGGGCCGAGGCGAGCGTCGTCGCCAGGACGGACTTCGACACCGCATCCTGGACCCGTTCCCTCCCTTCGGTGGGCGGCGGACTTCAGCCGAGCCTCGAGGCGATCGCCTCGGTTCATCCCGACCTAGTCGTACGCTTCGGCGGGCCTCAGGACACGAAGACCGCGGAACGGCTCCGAGCTCTCGGCATTCCCCAGATCGCCGTCCGCCCGGATCGGATCGAGGACGTCCTGGACATCATTGCCGTGCTCGGACGGGTGACGGGAAGGAGTCCCGCCGCCGACTCCCTCGTCCGCTCCATCCGTACGGAGCTGGACGCCGTTCGGGCATCGGTTGCGGGGCTGCCCAAGGTCCGTACGGTGTACGTTCTGGGAGGGTCGCCGCCGTGGGTGGCCGGTCCGGGAACCTATATCGATGAGCTCATCACTCTCGGAGGCGGCGTGAACGTCTTCTCCGACCTCCGCTCAAAGTACGCGGCGGTGAGCCGGGAGGAGCTGGTGGCGCGACACGTCGAGACGGTCTTGACTCCTCCGGGCAGCACGTTCGACCGACAGCTGCTCCCCGACGCCCAGGTGAAGACCGTGAGCGCCGCGCTGGAGCTTCCCGGCCCGGCAGTGGCGGACGCCGCCCGCGACGTCGCGTACCTCCTGCATCCCGAGGTTGCGGGGGGAGGAGCGTCGTGAGCCGCCGGGCAGCGCTGGCGCTCGGCCTGCTCCTGGTCCTGGTGGTCGCGGTGGTCCTGGGCGTGCGATTCGGGCCCGTGCACCTCACCATCGGGCAGGCGCTGCGCGCCCTCCTGGGGGAAGGGACCTCCACGGACCGGACCATCGTCCTCGAGCTGCGTCTGCCACGCGCGCTGCTCGGTGCCCTGGTGGGAGGAGGCCTCGCCCTCGCCGGCGCGACCTTCCAGGCGCTGCTGCGGAATCCGCTGGCCGAGCCCTACATCCTCGGGATCTCCGGCGGAGCTTCCGTGGGGGCGGTTCTCGTCCTCTCCCTGGGGCTGGCCACCGCCGGCTCCTGGGTGCTCCCGCTCGCCGCGTTCGCGGGCGCGATCCTCGCCATCGCCCTCGTCTTCCGGGTGGCCACGGCTACGGGCCGGGGAATGGACGTGCGGGTGCTGCTCCTTGCGGGCGTCGTGGTGGCCGCCTTCTTCAGCGCGTGTATCGCCTTCATCCTGTCGATCTCCGAGGCGCGCACCGTGCAGAGCGCAGTGCTGTGGATCATGGGCAGTCTCTCCGGGGCGAGCTGGCGGAGCGTCGTCCTCACCGCCGCCTACACCTTGCCGGCGGCGGCCCTTCTCATGGGCCTCGCCCGCCCTCTCAACCTCATGGCCATCGGAGAGGAGACGGCGCAATACCTGGGGGCGAACGTCGAGCGGGTGAAGCGTTTCTCACTGGTGATCGCCGCGCTCATCACGGCATCGGGTGTAGCGGTCGTGGGGGTCATCGGCTTCGTCGGACTGGTCGTGCCCCACACCATCCGGCTGCTCGTGGGGTCGGACCACCGTGTCCTTCTGCCCCTGTCGTTCCTGGCGGGAGCCGCCTTCCTCACTCTCGCCGACCTTGTAGCGCGTATGGCGCTGGCTCCCACGGAGATCCCCATTGGCGTGATCACCGCGTTCGTGGGCGTACCGTTCTTCCTCGTGCTCTTGAGGCGGAGCCTGTCGTCGTGAGGTTCGGTACGCGGGATCTCGCCGTCCGCTACGCCGGCAGTGGTGCCGCTGCCCTGGACGGGGTCTCCATGGAGGTCCCTGACGGATGCCTTTACGCCGTGCTGGGCCCGAACGGATCCGGCAAGTCGACGTTGTTGAAGGCTCTTCTGGGCGTGGTGCCCGTCCAGGCGGGTCACGCCGCCGTGGACGGTCGTGACGCGCGGGAGTGGACACGTAGAGAGCTGGCGAGAGCGGTGGGCGTCGTCCCTCAGGGAGAGGTCATATCCTTCCCTCTCACGGTGCACGAGCTGGTCGGCATGGGGCGGTATCCGTACCTGGGACCGCTGGGCGGCGAGAGCGAGGTGGATCGCAGCGCGGTGGCCCGTGCTCTGGAGTTGTGCGACGTGGCGGACCTGGCGTCACGCGACGTGACGACGCTCTCCGGTGGAGAGCTCCAGCGGGTGCGCATCGCACGCGCCCTGGCGCAGGAGCCCCGCGCGCTGATCCTCGACGAGCCCACGACGAGCCTCGACATCCGGCACGAGATGGCCATCCTCGAGCTGCTTCGCACCTCGGCCGACTCAGGGATGACCGTCATGGTGGTGACGCACGGCCTCGACATGGCGGCCCGTTTCGCGGATAGAATGTTACTGCTGTCCCGGGGGCGTGTCGCGGCGGAAGGCGCGCCCGAGGGTGTCCTGCGAGCCGAAGTCCTCGAGGAGGTGTACCGCTGGCCCATCGCCGTGGCGACGGACCCCTCGACGGGGATGCCCAGGGTGACGCCCCTGCGGTCAGGCGGGGAGCGGAGGAGCTAGCGAGGGAGGCGTCTCCCGGAGAGGTCCTCCCCGACGTCTCAGCGCAGGCCGGCTCTCTCGGTCTCCTCGCGTAGCGCCGCGTAGCTCTGGTACCGACTTTCGGCGACGTCGCCACGAGCCACAGCCGCCCGCACGGCGCATCCCCTGTCCTTCAAGTGCGCACAGCCTACGAAGCGGCACTCGTTCCGAAGAGCCGCCAGCTCGGGGAAGCAGTGCTCGACGTCCTCGGGAGCCACCTCCCAGAGGCCGACGTCCCCGAAGCCCGGCGTGTCCGCCACCAGCCCCCCGCACGCAAGGGCCACCAGGCGCACGCTCACCGTGGTGTGCCGGCCTCGGCGGGTCCGTCCCGAGAGGTCTCCGGTGCGCAAGGAGAGGGACGGGTCGACGGCATTGAGGAGGCTGCTCTTCCCCGCACCGGACGGCCCCACCAGCGCCGCGGCACCCCGACACAGCTCGGTGCGCAACTCGCCGATGCCCTCGCCCGTGATCGTGCTCGTGACCAGCACCGGATAGCCGATCCCACGGTAGAGGGTCGTGAGCTCCTCCGCGATCCTCCGCTCCCCGTCGAGGTCGACCTTGTTCACCACGAGAAGGGGATGCATGCCGGAAGCCTCGGCGACTACGAGGAGGCGATCGATGAGCTGATGCGACGCGGCGGGGTCGCGCGTGGCCACTACGACCAGCGCCCGATCCAGATTCGAGGCGACGACCTTCGCGCGCCGCCCGCCTCTCCCCCGGCGCACGATGGCCGTGTGCCTGGTGCCGACGGTCTCCACCACCCACGCGTCGTGCCACCGGTTCAGCGTGACGTGATCGCCCGCGACCACCCGGTCCCCCGTGCGCGCCTCCAGCTTCAGGCGCCCCCGGAGCGACGCCTCTATCATGCGCCCCTCCTCGAGACGGACCTCGTACACGCCGCCTCCCGCAGAGCAAACCACCCCTCGCACCGTCGGGTGGGGTGCGGCGCTCAACAGACGATCTCCTGCCAACGCGAAACCCCCCGCCGGACCCGGTAGGGTTCCGGCGAGGGGCTCCTCCAACACGGCACCGGCAGGGCCGGCGACGGCATCACGCCGCGAACGACTCCAGCGCGCTGCCTCGCTCGCCCTCACGCAGGCGCCGGAGGGCGCGATCACGAAGCTGGCGGATGCGCTCACGCGTCACCCCCAGCATGTTGCCGATCTCCTCCAGGGTATGCTCACGCTCACCCTCCAGCCCGAAGTACAGGCGAAGCACCTTGGCATCCCGAGCCTCGAGCGTCGAAAGCGCGTCGGTGATGGCCTCGGTGAGTAGACGGCTCTCCACCTCGACCTCGGGCTCCGCCGCCTCTTCGGTGATGAAGCGCTCCACGAGCTGGGAGTCCTCGGAGTCTCCGATGGGAGCATCCAGTCGGATCTCCGCGGCGTTCAGGGTCTGGAGCGACTCCACGAGCTCGGGCGTGAGGTCGGTGGCTGCCGCCAGCTCCTCGGTGGTCGGCTCACGACCCTTCTCCTGCTTCAGGCGCTCCTTCTCGCGGAAGATGCGGGCCAGGTCACTGGCACGATTGAGCGGAACACGCACCGCGCGACCATGGTTGGCCAGCGAGGCCAGAATAGCCTGGCGGATCCACCACACCGCGTAGGAGATGAACTTCACGCCCTGCTCGGGATCGAACTTCCTGGCAGCCGTGACCAACCCGACGTTCCCTTCCTGAATGAGATCGGTGAGGGAGACGCCGCGGTTCTGATACTTCTTCGCAACGCTGATGACGAACCTCAGATTCGCGCGCGCGAGCTCCTGGATCGCCTCCTCGTCACCCTTCTGTGCGAGGGCTCCGAGCTCCTTCTCCCGGTCGGGCGTGATGAGCTCGTGGCGGCTCACGTCGCGGAGGTATTGATCGAGGGCACTCTGCTCTTCGACGCTTGCGTCGAAGCCCGAAAGGAGGTTCTTCCCCTTCCGCTTCCGGCGCCTGCTCGTGGGGGCAGTGGCCATCGCTATCTAAGCTCCTATCGCACGATCCGTGGCGGATCCGGTGCTGTTGTCGCCTTCGGGCAATCTTCGCTCAGGCGTAGGGTCTTAAGCCCTGCAAGATGCCGGAGGCGATCTTGTCTGTCAACGACATCGGTTGCGGTGGTACTCCGGCCGGGGGGCCGTGTTCCCCCGCTGACGCGGCGGCCGTGGAGGGCAACCGCCCGGGGAAGACGGGGCGGATGACGGTCCGTCGAGCGTCATCCCCTGGTAACCCCACTGCCGAGGGGAGTTCCGACTGTTTCGGACCGTTCATCGTCCCATTCTATGACCCCTGAGAAATCCATCGTGTTGCCGCCGAAGAGGCCGGGCTTCTACCTTGGCTTCGCTTCGGCGACGACTCTCCCTCAACATCCAGAAGCTGATCGTGACTTATCGCGTAACCCTGGCCGGCGTGAGCGACATCGGCCAGGTGAGAAAGCGCAACGAAGACAGCCTCCGCATGGCCCCCGACCTCGGCATCGCCGTGTTGGCGGATGGCATGGGCGGGCACCCCGGCGGCGACATCGCCAGCAGCGTCGCGGCGACGACGGCTGCCGCCATCCTCGAGCGGCACGTCCAGGTGGCAAGCGCTTCCACGACCGACGCCGACAAGGTGGCGGCAAGCCTGGGTAGCGCCATGGCCAGATCGGCCATGGCGGCCCACGAGGCGGTGCGCGCCGAGGCGGAACGCCGCCCGGAGCTGGCTGGCATGGGAACGACTCTCACCGCCCTGGTGGTGGATGGACGTACCGGTGCTTTCGCCGTGGGCAACGTGGGCGATTCCAGGGCCTACCGACTCCGGGGGGGCCAGCTCAGTCCGCTCACCAGGGACGACACGTGGGTCCAGACCCAGGTGGATGCCGCGCGGCTCACCCCGGAGCAGGCCAGGCGCCATCCGTTCGGCCACGTCCTCACCCAGTGCATCGGCCTCGACGAGGAGCCGCAGGCACACGTCCTCACGGGGGTGGTGGAGCATGGGGATGTCTACCTGCTGTGTAGCGACGGGCTGGTGGGGATGATGGAAGACGCGCATATCGCGGACGTGCTGCGTACCCGATTGCTGGAAGACGGGGGTACCGAGACCGCCGTGGTGGCGCTCGTGGAAGGAGCCAACGCGGCCGGCGGGTACGACAACGTCACCGTGGTGGTCGCGCGGGTCGAGTAGGAGACCGACCCCGTCGCTCCCCGCCGTCCCGGCTCGAGACCCGAGCACACCCGCCGACCCCGTCAGGCCGCACCCGCGGGCTGTGTGACCCGCTCGAGAATCACCTCGTGGTCCAACTCCCGGCGCTCGAAGGTGAACACCCTGAGCACCCGGGCCGTGGTGTAGAGCTCCCGGGCCACGCGCGGCAGGTCCACAAGGCCCGGAAGTCCCTGCGGGCCGAGACGCTCCACCGAACCTCCTCGTCTCTCGACGAGGACATCGAGCTGGAACATCGCTCGCTTGGCGGGGAAGTCGATCATCACCTCACCGGGCTCCAGAGCCAGCTCGCGCGCCAACTCGTCCTCCACCACCCGCTTCCAGGGCGAGTCACCCACCACCCAGCTCTGGACCTGGCGTCCCTGCAGGTCGGCGGCCGTGAGCTCCACGGCGCGCTTCGGGAGACGCCGGTGGCGTAACGCGGGCATCCATCGCAACGCCAGCCGCTCCGCCACGTCGGAGTCGTCCTCGACGGCGCGTCGAGAGATCTCGTAGAGGAGCTCCTCGTCGGTGGGCCCCACCAGCTCCTCCGGGTCGAGGATGCCGGCCCCCACGGCGTCCTCCACGATGCGCTTGTAGAGCGACGTCGCCGCGCGCACCCCGTGATGCCAGTACACGTTCCGGAACATCTGGTACTTGGCGAACAGCAGGGACTCGAGTGCCGATACCGCCTTCTCCTGCACCCCCACCTCCCAGGCCCCTGAGGCTGGGTCCGGCAGGAGCACGAGACCCTGGAGCATCCGGTCCACATCCACCTCTCCGTACGGGACGCCGCAGAAGCGCGCGTCACGGCGGAGATACTCCATCTTGTCGAGGTCCAGGCTTCCAGTCACCAGGCCCCGGAGGGGGATCCTGCTCGCACCCCGGATGATCTCGTGGATGCGCTCCGAAGCACCCAACCCCAGGGAGGCCAGGGCGTCCCGGAGGGACGGAGACTCGAAGAAGCGCCGGCTCACCACCTCGTGATCCGCCGGCACGTCGCCTTCGAGCTCCTCCAGGGCGTGCGAGAACGCGTAGTGTCCGATGTCGTGGAGCAAGGCCGCGTACGGCACCAACTCCTCTCCCTCCCAGGCTTCCGGAGGCGCTCCACCTCGCTCTCGCAGATGTCGCAGGGCCGTGGTGGTCAGATGGTACACACCCAGGGCGTGGTCGAAGCGGGTGTGGGTGGCTCCCGGGTAGACCAGATGGCCCAGCCCCAGCTGTCGGATATAGCGGAGCCGCTGAAACTCGGCCGTGTCGACGATGCGCACGGCCGTGGCATCCAGGCGGATGGTATTCCAGAGGGGATCGCGGACGAGCTTACCGTGGCTTGGCGTGTCCATGCTCGACAGTAGGTGCCCGGCGAGGGTGGAGCAATGACGAAACGGGACGTCTTGGCCGGCGGGCCGGTCCGCCTTGGCGGCTTCCCGGCCGCGCCCCTATCTTCCCGAAGGAAAAGCGAAAGCACTCGGTGTCTGCGGCCTGCCACCGCCGCGGTTGCTCGGCGCTGGAGCCAGCCACCGACGGACGCGGCTGCGGCCTCCGGCACGTGTCATCATCCCCAAGAGTCGTCCCGTGCACTCGAACTCCGCCCTCCGCGAGCAGGTGCGCTCCCAGGCCGAAGACCGGCCGGGAGTGTACCGCTTCTTCGGCCCGGGGGAGGAGCTCCTCTACGTGGGCAAGTCCGTGCGCGTCCGCACGCGGCTCCTCTCCTACTTCCGGGCACCCCGTGGCGACAAGGCCTGGGAGCTCGTCAACGAAGCGAGCCGCGTGGCGTGGGACTACATCCCCAACGAGTTCGCCGCGCTGGTGCGGGAGATGAAGCTCATCCAGCGCTGGCAGCCGCGCTTCAACGTGCAGCACAAGCGGCGCCGCATCTACGCCTTCGTGAAGGTGACGAGGGAGCCGGCTCCTCGACTCCTACCGGTGACCCGGGTGGTGGACGACGGAGCCACCTACTACGGCCCCTTCCCGCGTGTGGTTGCGCTGCTGCGGACCGTACGCGAGGTCTGCCACGTCCTGGGGCTACGCGACTGTCCCGGCACCACGCCAATCTTCTTCGACGACCAGCTGGAGATCTTCAACGCCAAGCGGCCGCCCCGATGCCTCCGCGCCGATCTCCGCTCCTGTTTGGCGCCCTGCTGCGGCCGTACCTCCTCGGCTGAATACCGGAAGGCCGTCGAAACGGCGCGACGGTTTCTGGAAGGTCGTGCCGAGGCGCCGCTGCACGAGGTCGAGGAGCGGATGCGGGAGGCGGCGGAGCGGATGGATTTCGAATACGCGGCGTTGATGCGGGACAGGCACGAGCGGCTGCGCGCGTTTCGCGACGACCTGGTGGCTTTTCGAGGTCGCGTGGAGGATCTGACCTTCGTCTACCGCGTGCCGGGGTTTCGTGGCGACGACCGTCTGTACCTGCTGCGCAGGGGACGCATCCAACGGGACCTGCCCTACCCCAAGGGTCGCAAGGCACGGGAGCGTGCGGCGCAGGCCATCGACGACGTGTACGGCGAGCGCGACCTCGGTCCCGGCGGGCTGGAGCCCGAGGACGCCGCCGAGATCCTACTGGTGGCCCGTTGGTTCCGCTTGCACCCCGAGGAGCGTCGGCGCACCCTCTCCCCGGAGCGTTGGTTGGAGGAGAAGCGGCCCGCGTGAGCAGAGGAGACGTACCGTGAGTCAGTCGGAGCTTCCCACAGGTGCCGGTGGTGGCCGGCCCCGCATCCGGACGTTCGACGAGAGCGCGATCCGCGCCGCGGTGGACGACCCGACCGCGCTCGTCAGCGCGGAGCGCGCCTTCATCGCGCTGGCCCGGGGAGCCGCCCGGGTGCCCGCTCCTCTGGGTCTCGACGTGCCCGATCCTCCCGGCGAGATCCACGTCAAGGGCGCAGCGCTGGACGGCGCTCCAGTCTTCGCGTTCAAGGTGGCCACCGGGTTCTACGACAACGCCGCTCGCGGTCTCCCCACCGGAGCGGGGCTCGTCCTGGTGTTCGACTCGGCTACCGGCTTTCCCCTCGCCCTTCTGGCGGACAACGGATACCTGACCGACCTCCGCACCGCGGCGGCGGGCGCCTTGGCCGTGCGTCACCTGGCCCCTCAGCGGCCACTCGTCGCCGCCGTCCTGGGCGCCGGGGTGCAGGCTCGCCTGCAGCTTCGTCTCATGCGCCTGGTGCGCACTTTCGACGAGGTGCGCGTCTGGTCCCCGCACGAGCGCTCGCGAGACCTCTACGCTGCGACCATGGGCGAGACCCTGGGTGCGACGGTTTCCGCGCAGGCGTCGGTGGCGGACGCGGTCCGCGGAGCCGACCTCGTGGTCACCGTCACGCCTTCCCGGGAACCTCTGGTGCTCACGGGCATGCTCGCTCCTGGTGCCACGGTGCTGGCCGTGGGCTCGGACGGACCGGACAAGCGGGAGCTCTCCCCGGAAGTCGTCGCCGCAGCCGACAAGGTCGTCACCGACCTGACGGCCCAGTGTGTCCGCCTTGGAGAGCTCCATCACGCGGTGAGCGGCGGCGCCATGGCCGCCTCCGACGTCTGGGCCGAGCTGGGTCAGGTCGTTGCTGGAGACCGACTCGGCCGGGAGTCCAACGAGACCATCGTCTGCGACCTCACGGGCGTCGGGGCACAGGACGCCGCCATCGCGGAGGTGGCCTGGGAGGTCCTGGGGGGCGGTGGTACCTGACAGGTCCGCCCTCGATGTGGTGCGGCTGGCCGACGCGGGAGGACGCGGTGCGCCAGCCTTCCTCACCCACCCGGCTTCAGCTCGATCACCCGCTCAGTGACCGCCTGCACGCGTGACCGCGAATACGCCACGGGGAAGAAACGATCGTTGGCCCAGCTCTGGAAGAGGTCACGATAGTGGGGACTCTCGGGGTCTCCACTCTGCCCGGGTGTGTTCAGCCCGACGGCCCTGTCCCAATCACCCGTGTCCACGATGATGCGGAAGGACGCCCCGGACGTCTGGTTGTCGCCGTTGCCGGTTGCATTCACCGTGGACCCGTAGCCGCCGCGGGGCAGGGGGCCCACCTCGAGCTCGGCCCTCGTGACGGAATCCACGACGGTCCCCAGAAGGTGGTGCAACGTGGCGTGGTGGTACGCCGGCTGCCCCCACACCCATCCTCCGGAGTCCGGACCCAGCTTCTCGGTGAGCTCGGCCATGGCCGCGACGAGCGCGTCCATCAGGATCCGGTCTCGGGCCTTCAAGGGATCGGGACCCAACTCTCCGGGCGGCACCTCCAGCGTCTCCACCACCCTCCGCAGCGGCAGCGTCAGCCTCACGCCTGGTGGCACCAGCGCCGCGCCAACCAGACGGCGAAGCTGCCCCTCCCACGCGGCGTACAGACCCGCGGCCGGCGAGTCCTTGTCCATCACGTAGTCCCATCCCAAAAGCAGATCCTGGGCGCGCTTCGTTCGAGTGTCCGGCACCCGCAGATCCCGGAGCAACGGCACGAGCTGGCGCGCGGGGAGCGAAAGCTCGTCGGTCTGCAGTCGCATCATGTCCGCCATGGACTCCCGGCGCCCGCTCCCCAGCCATTCCGAGATCCGTGCCCACCGGTACGGATCGGACCAATCGTAGCCCACGGCGTCCATGAACGGATAATCCCGTGGGATCAGGTCGTTGTTCGCCGTGGCCCAATAGCCTTGTTCCGGGTTCACCACGTGCGGCTTGGCTTCGATGGGAAGGAACCCGTTCCACTCGTAGCGGCCGTCTCCCGGCACGGGCACCAGGCCGCTGAAGTTGGGGCGGATGGGAGCGATGCCCACTGCCTGCCAACCGATGGTCCCGTCGCGGCCCGCCCACACCATGTTCTCCCCGGGGACGTTCGAGTAGGAGCACGCGTCCCGGAACTCGTGCCACGTCCTCGCCTGATCCATGCGCAACGATGCGAGGTACGGAGCGCCGCCGATCTCCATCCACGCCGCGCGCACCGCGTACGCTTTGTGCCGCGCCTTGTCCTCGAAGACCACGGGCCCGTGGCGCGTGTACTTGAGCGTCGCCTCGTAGGGGGCGTGGCCCTTCACGGGAATCTCCTCCTGGATGACCGTCATGGGTTCCCAGGCGCCCCGGTACCGGTACTGGTCGGGATTCTGCGGATTGGTGTCGTAGACGTACAGATCCTCGCCGTCGGTGGCGAACACGGTGAGGCCCCAGGCCCCGTACTCGTTGTGGCCGATGGAAACACCGGGAAGGCTGGGCTCGCCACCACCGATGACGTCCCATCCAGGCGCCACCAGGTGGACCCAGTAGCGAAGCGACGGGGCGCTCTGGGCCCTGTGGGGGTCGTTCGCCATGATGGGGTAACGGCTCTCGGACAGCCGCCCGCTCACCACCCAGTTGTTGGAGCCGATATCCGCCGCGGGGTCGTAGGCCGGCGCATGAGCGGCAGCCCGGGCCGCCTCCTGAAGCCCCTCGAACGCCCCCCGGTCGGCTCGGTGCTCCGGCACGACGTCCTCGGGCCGGAAATCCATCGGTCTCCGGAAGGCGTCGTAGACGGCAAGGATGTCCTGGGAGAGCCCCTGCTCGTCGATTGACGGATCCAGCGTCAGATCCGGGTCGCCGGGGCCGAACCCCTCCAGCCGCTTCACCGTCTCGGCACCCGCCGCCGCCACGGCTCGTCCATACCTCAACTCGGAGCCGATATTGCCTAGGAGTCCCTGGTGCCGGGAGATGACCACCTCCGGCGTCCACGGCTGCGGACGGATCCCCAGGAGCTTGAACTCCAGGGGAAGGCGGTCCGGATGCTTGTTGGCCTCCGCGACGTACGCGTTGATGCCGTCCACGTAAGCCTCGACGATCTCGCCCCCGTGTGGGTGGTAGTGCTGAAGCTCCTGTGTGAGGTCCCGGCGGAACTTGAAGAGGCGGGTGCCCACGTCCCGCTGGATTTCGCGTGGGCCGAGGATCTCGGCCACCGTTCCCGTGGCCTGCCGGCGCCACATCTCCAACTGGAAGAGACGGTCCCGCGCTGCGTTCCATCCCTGGGCAAAGAAGAGGTCGTGCTCGCTCTGGGCGTAGATGTGGCTGATCCCCCATCGATCCACTCGGATCTCGACGGGCTCCCGAAGGCCCGGGACGTTCAGGGTAGTGCCGGCGGGAGCAGCCGCCGGGGCGGACTGCTGGGCGGCGAGGGGCGCAGCCCCAACCGCCCCGAGGAGTTGGGCAAGGGGCACCGCCGCGACCCCTAACGAGAGGACGACGGCGAGGCGCGCGTGGGCGTGCGGACGGCTGATGCGGCCGGACATCGGAATCTCCCTGATCGGTCGGGTCGGTGCTGTCCCGGTTGCGACTGCCGCAAAGGACGACATCGGGTCCGTCCCGGCAATGGTCGCCAAAAGGTGTGCTCGGTCGATCTTGCCTGCATGGAACACGCGGCACCGGCTCACCGTTGAACGAGAGTTGACCCTCTCGCCATTCGGAGCCCGGAGGACGCCGCCATGAGCCGCGTGTCCAAAACTACCTCTCCTACGGGCGATCTCTTGTACGGCTGGTTCTACTCTGCCGGCATCGGCGGATCCGTCGTCGCCCTCTTCTTCCTGTTCAACGACTCACTGCACGGGCACCCCTTCCTCACGCCCACGGTGCTGGGGAGCGTCGCCCTTTCCGGTGCCGGCGCGGATGCGGTCACCACCGTGAGCCTGCACTCCGTGGTCCTGTACACACTCGTGCATTTCGCCGCCTTCGCCCTGCTCGGATTCCTGGTGACCGTGCTCTTCAGGTTCATCCGCACGCGAGGGGGAGCCGCAACGGTGATCACCGCGATCGTGGCGTTCACCCTGATGGAAGGCGCCATGCTGACCGCGTCCGCCACGGTCATGCCCGGCGTCCTGCCGCGCATCGGACATGGCCTGGTGTTCGGCGCCAACGCCGTCACCGCTGCCTCGATGGCGCTCTGCCTGCGGTGGTCCTCGACCCCCGGATACGACGCCGAAGACGACATTCCCGAAGAGCGCGAGGAGGAGTTGGCGGAGACGCCGGCGCTATTCTGAGGAGCGACCCTATCCGTTCACCCGTTCGCACGCGCGTCCGAGCTTCTCCAATCCCTCCGCGATCTCGTCGGCGGTGACCAGGAGGGAGGGCCCGATGCGCAGGCAGTGCCCCCACATGCCGCCCTGGCCCAGTAGGAGCCCCTCGTCGCGGCACGCCTCGAGCAACGCGCTCGTCCGGCGAGTGTCCGGCTTCTTCCCCTGCGGATCCTCCACGAGCTCCATGGCCCGCATGAGGCCCATGCCCCGGACATCCCCGATCCACGGGTACTTCTTCTGCAGAGCTTCGAGGCCGACCTGCAGCTCGCGACCCCGGGCCTCCGCGTTCGCGGGCACGTTCTCCTGCACCATCGTCTCGAGCGTGGCGCACATGGCCGCCATGCAGACGGGATTGCCACCGAAGGTCGAGATGGTCTTGCCCTTCCACGACGCGGCGATCTCGTCGGTGGTGATGGTGGCACCCACGGGGAATCCCCCGGCGATGCCCTTGGCCATGACCATGATGTCCGGCTCGACGCCGAAGTGCTCGATGGCGAACCAGCGGCCCGTGCGCCCGAAGCCCGCCTGGACCTCGTCGATGATGAGAAGGCCGCCGTACCCATGGATGATCTCCGCCACGCGAGCGAAGTAGCTCGGCGGAGGAACGACGTACCCACCCACGCCCATGATGGTCTCGGCGATGAACGCCGCGGGCTGACCATTGGTGGACGTGGCGATCACTTCCTCCACGTCCTGAGCGAAGGCCTCGGCGCACGAGTCGTCACAGGGCTGCTTGAAGGGACACCGGTAGGAGTAGGGCGCCAGCGTGTGGTGGATCCCCGCCACCCGCGTGGCCAGGGGTCGCCACGAGCCGTGCGCCGTGACGCTGGTGGCCATGAAGGAGCGCCCGTGGTACGCCATGCGCAGCGCGATGATCTCACTCCGACCGGTGTGGATGGACGCCATCATGAGCGCGGTCTCGATGGCCTCGGTGCCGGAGTTGCTGAAGAACGTCCGCCTGAGCTTTCCCGGAGCGATCTCCGCCAGCCGGCGGGCCGCCTCCACCTGCACCTCCGTCGCGTACAGCGTGGACACATGGCCCAGGCGGCCCATCTGCTCCGTGACACGCTCGATGATGTGCGGATGGCAGTGACCCAGCGACGTGGTGAGGATGCCGCTGAAGAGGTCCAGGTACTCCTTTCCGTCGGCGTCCCGCACGCGGACACCCTTCCCCTCCGCCAGCGCGAGCGGCTCCGAGTACATGTGGAGCATCGCGGGCAGGAGGAACTCCTTCTGTCCGGCGACGATGTCGGCGTTGGTGGTGCGGGCCGTATCCGTTGTCATGGCTGCCATCCTCGAAGTCGATTCGCGGCTGCTCCGCGCCGCCCTCTCAGGCGCAGGAGCGTCCTCGGCGCTTTTCATCCTCTTGGAGCGCCTCGGCGCTCGTGTTCAATGTACGTCCTCCGTGTAACCGAGGCGGGCGGGGCTACCCGAAGCATCTTCGTAGACCACCCATGCCCCCACTACCACCTGGAGATTACGACGCGCGCGTCGGTGTAGAAGCCCACCGCGTCCCTGCTCTGGGCTTTGAGGTCGCCGTAGAAGGACCCCTTGGATCCGCCGAACGGGAACATGGCCATGGGAGCCGCGACGCCGATGTTCACGCCGATCATGCTGATGCCGGCCCGGTATCGAAACTCCCGGGCGGCCTTGCCGCTGGTGGTGAAGATGGAGCACGCGTTTCCGTAGCGGCTCGACTGCATCCACCCGATGGCCTCGTCGAGGCTCGTCGCCCGGTTGAGCCCGGCCACCGGGCCGAAGATCTCCTCGGTGCCGATGGAGATGTCGAACGCCACGTCCTCGAACACCGTGGGACCCACCCAGAACCCTCCCTCGAGCCCCTTCACCGTGGCTCTCCGACCGTCCAACGCGAGCTTGGCCCCGTCGCGCTCGCCTTCGTCGACGAAGCGCCGCACACGATCCCGGTGGGTCGCGGAGACCACCGGGCCCATGTCGGTCTCCGCGGAAAGGCCGTCGCCGAGACGCAGCACCGAGGCGCCGTCGAGCATGCGCTCACGCAACGGCTTCCACGCGTCTCCGACGCCCACGACGATGCTGCCCGCCAGGCATCGCTGACCGGTGGAGCCGAATACCGAGCCCATGCAAGCGTCCACGGTGGCGTCCAGGTCGGCATCAGGGAGAACGATGAGGTGGTTCTTCGCCCCACCCAGGGCCTGCACGCGCTTGCCGGCGTGGCTCGCCCGCCGGTAGACGGCCTCGGCCACCTTGCTGGACCCCACGAACGACACGCCCACCACGTCCGGATGGTCGCACAGCGCCTCCACCACCTCCCGGCCACCGTGAACCACGTTGAGCACCCCGGGCGGAAGACCGGCCAGCTGCGCCAGCTCCACGATCCTCTGATGCGTGAGGGGATCCTGCTCGGACGGCTTCAGCACCACCGTGTTTCCCGTCGCCACCGCGTAGGGCCAGAACCACAAGGGGATCATCACGGGAAAGTTGTAGGGCGTGATGACGCCGAAGACCCCGAGGGGCTGGCGCACCGTCTCGCAGTCGATCCCCGGCGCGATGTCCTCCAGGGTGTCCCCGAGCATCAGGGTGGGAATTCCGCAGGCATGCTCGACGTTCTCGATGCCTCGCTGCACCTCCCCGAGGGTCTCCGTCAGGATCTTCCCATGCTCCCGCGTCACCGAGCGGGCCAGATCCTCCTTGTGCTCGTCCAGGAGCGTCTTGAGCCGGAAGAGGACGCGCGCACGCTCCACCGCGGGGGTCGCCCGCCAAGACGGAAAGGCCGCCCTGGCGGCCCCTACGGCCGTACCAGCGTCCGCGCCGGTGGAGAGAGGGACCCTCCCGATGACCTCACCTGTTGCGGGGTTCGTGATCGGGAGCGATTCGGTGCCATGGGACGCCGTCCACCGGCCCGCGACGAAGTTCTGGACGGGCTCAGGCATGGTGGGCCGCCTAGGTGTGAAGGAAGTCGATTGGCTTCGGACAAGCTCCGATCCGGACGCCACATCGGCAACAGGGAGAGCCTCAGGCGCCCCCCATGCGCTTGATGTGGGCGAACTCTTCCTTCTTCACCGACTGCACCGAGAGTCGCCCGTACCGCACCAGCTCCATGTCGGCCAGCGCCTTCTCGCTCTTCACGTCGTCGAGGCTCACCGGATTCGGCAGCTTCGACACGAACTCGATATCCACCAGCGACCAGCGCGGGTCGTCCTTCTTGGACTTCTCGTCGTAGTGCTTGCTCCGCCGGTCGAACTGTGTTGGATCCGGATATGCGGCGCGGCATACGCGCGCAATACCCACGATGCGCGGCGGGTCCGCGCTGCTGTGGTAGAAGAGGATCTCGTCACCGACCTGCATGGCCCTCATGTTGTTACGGGCTCTGTAGTTTCGCACCCCGTCCCAGAAGGTGGATCCGTCGCGCTCGAGATCATCGATGGAGTAGACGTCGGGCTCGGATTTCATGAGCCAGTGTTGCTTCGCCAAGGGTCTCTCCTGCAGGGGGCGCGGCCCGCGACCGCGCGGCTGCGCGGACCGTGGCCGGCACCGGAGCGCGGGGACACACAGCCGACCGACGCCGGCGTGGGCCTCGTCGGATGGGATCTACGAGCGTGCCGGCGCGATGTCCACCTGGATGCCCTGCCACTTCCCCTGCTTGAAGCGGCCCACGCTCAGCGCGCACCGGGTCAAGTGCCCGAGGAGGATGGCCAGCCAGATCTGTCCCGCATGCAGCTGGCCCACCGACTGGATGACCGCGCACATCCCCAGGGGCACCACGATCTGCGAGATGATGGAGATGTAGAGCGGGCTCTTGGTGTCCCCCGTGCCCTGGAGGGCACCGGTGTACGCCAGCGCGACGGTGATGAAGAGCCCCGAGATGCTCAGGTACCCGAGGAGCTGGGTGCCCAACTGCAGCACCGCGGGGTCGCTCATCCCGAAGATCCCGAGGAGCGCGTGCGGAATCGTCAGGAAGAGGACTCCGATGACGACCGCGACTCCCAGCCCTATCCGCGAGGCGACCCGGGTCCCCTGGATGGCCCGCTCGGGACGGCCGGCGCCCAGGTTCTGGCCCGCCACCGCAGCGGTGGCACCCATCAGTCCCACGGAGGTCCACGTGATGAACGAGAACAGCTCCGTGTAGCTCACCGCGAACGCGGCCTGGGCCTCGGCGCTCTCCGGCAACGACCCGATGAAGCGCAGCAGGAATACGCCAGCCAGGTTCATGGCTACGCCCTGGAGGCCCGTGGGCAGGCCGAAGCGGAAGAGCTCCTTGATGATCACCAGGTCCGGCTTCCAGCTCCCTCCCCTCGGGAAGCCCACCACCGCCCGCTCGGACAGGAGGAGCCAGAGCACGATAACGCTGATGACCCCCGCAGAGATCACGGTCCCCATGGCGGCGCCGGTGGTGCCGAACGCGGGGATGGGACCGAGCCCCCTGATGAGGATGACGTTCAGGACGATGTTCATCCCACTCATGAGGATGCCCAGGCGCAGCGGCGTACGGGCGTCACCCGCCGAGCGGAACGCGCCTCCGGTCATGAAGAACATCAGTATGCCGAAGGAGAACACGAACATGATGCGCAGGTACGGAAGCGCCTGTGCCTGCACGTCCGGCGCGGCGTTGACCAGGTGTAGAAGGCTCGGAGCGAGGAAGTAGCCCGCGGGCGCCAGCACCCCGACGGCGAGAACAGCGGCCGTCAGGAACGCCTGGTATACGGTGCGGTTCACCTTCATGTGGTCGCCCTTGCCGGTGAAGCGTGCCACCAGGACGCCCATGCCCGTGAACACGGAGCTGACGAACACGACGACCACCAGGAAAATCTGCCACGAGACACCGATGGCGGCGTTCCCCACGTAGCCGACGTAGTGGCCGACCATGATGTGGTCGATGACTCCCTGGAGGCCGCCCAGGATGTTCTGGAGCATCGTCGGCCAGGCGAGCCGCCAGACGGCGCCGCCGATGGGGCCTTCGATGAGGCGCCGGTCGAAGGACCGGGTCTTGGGGGCAGGGCTGTCGGTCACGGATGCGGAGGGTCGGAGGGATCTCGTGAGACTCGCAACATGTCGCGGCGAGGCCCGGGACGCCATGCCGCTGGTGGTGGACTCCCGTCGGGCTCCCGCGTATGCTGGCCACATGAACACACCCCCCGTCCCATCTCACCGCACGCCGCGCCCGTCCCTTTTCTCGTTCCTGGGCCTGTCGGCGTCTCTGGTTCTCGCGGTGGCTCCGGCGGCCGCTCAGCGCCCCACCCTCTCCCCCAACGTCCGCCAGTATGTCGCCGTGGACACTGAGGTGGTGGCCCTCATGCACGTGCGGGTCATCGACGGCACCGGAGCGGCGGCCCGCGAGAACCAGACCCTGGTCATCCGGGACGGCCGCATCGCCGCGGTGGGGCCGTCGACGTCGACGCAGGTACCTGTCGGCGCCCAGGTGATGGACCTCACCGGCAAGTCGGTGATCCCGGGCCTGGTCATGGTGCACGAGCATCTCTACTACCCGACGGGACCGGGGATCTACGGCAGCCTCGGCGAGGGCTTCACACGCCTCTACCTCGCCGGTGGCGTCACCACCATGCGGACGGCGGGCAACGTCAACGGCTACGGCGAACTCAACATCGCCAAGGACATCGAGAGAGGTCTCAAGCCGGGCCCGTGGATCGACGCCACCGCACCGTATCTCCAGGGCCCCGGCCTCCCCATCGATCAGATGTACGTCCTGAAGGACGCCGACGACGCCCGCCGCATGGTGGACTTCTGGGGCGATGCCGGCGCCACCTCGTTCAAGGCCTACATGAACATCACCCGGGCGGAGCTCAGCGCGGCCATCGAGCAGGCGCACCGCCGGGGGGCGAAGATCACCGGCCATCTGTGCTCGGTGACGTACCACGAAGCCGCCGACCTGGGCATCGACGACCTGGAGCACGGCTTCTTCGTCGCCACCGACTTCGTGAAGGACAAGACGCCCGACGAATGTCCGGGGCAGAACGTGGGCATGGCTGCGCTGAACCAGGTGGACGCCCAGGGTCCTGAGTTCAAGGAGCTCATGGACTACCTCATCGCCCACCACGTGGCGGTGACGTCCACGCTCACCGTGTTCGAGACGTTCACCCCCGGCCGCCCTGAGCCGCCGGGCATCGACGTCCTCGATCCCATCCTTCAGGAGCAGTTCGAGAGCACCCACCAGGCCGTCCAGAAGAACGCCCAGTCCATCTACGCGTCCCTCTTCGAGAAGGACATGGCCATGGAGCTGCGCTTCGCCCGGGCGGGCGGGCTCCTCGTCGCCGGCACCGATCCCACGGGGTACGGCGGCGTCATCCCGGGCTACTCCGACCAGAGACAGGTGGAGCTACTGGTGGAGGCGGGGTTCACGCCCCTCGAGGCCATCAAGATCTGCACCCTCAACGGGGCCACCTACCTGGGACGTGACGGCCTGGTGGGCTCACTGGCGCGGGGGAAGCAGGCGGACCTGGTAGTCATCGACGGGGACCCCGCGGCGAACATCTCGGACATCCGCAACGTGTCGATGGTCTTCCGCCAGGGCGTCGGCTACGACCCGGCGAAGCTCATCGCCAGCGTGAAGGGGAAGGTGGGGCTCTTCTAGGCGGGACGGCCCGCCGGGGCGGTGGCCCCCGGCGAGCCCACTCATCCGCGTGCCGCGCCCCCGAGGATCTACTCGTACCGTAGCGCCTGCATCGGATCCACCCGAGAGGCGCGCAGCGCCGGCAGGTACCCCGCCGCCAGAGCGATGACCGCCAGCACCACGGAGACCGCCGCCACCACCCACGGGTCGTTCCCCTGGAGACCGTAGAGGAGTGACTGGGCGGTCTTCCCCAGGAGGAGCGCCGCTACCACTCCGATGATCCCACCGATGACCAGCATCTTGGTGACCTGCTTCAACACCATGCCCCGCACCTTGTCGGCACCCGCGCCCAGGGCCATGCGAAGCCCGATCTCCCGAGTGCGCTGGGCCACCGTGTAGGCGAGGACCCCATACAGCCCCACCGCCGCAAGCAGTGTGGCCAACCCGGCGAACATCGCCGCCAGCGTGCTGATCATGCGGTCCACGAAAACGTTGTCCTTCACCTGCTGGTCCAGGGTCTTCAGGTTCTCAATGGGCAGATTGGGATCCAGTTTCTTGATGACCGGGGGAATGGCCTTGAGGATCTGGTCGGGCTCCAATGACGTGCGCACGTAGAAGTTGATGAACCCCAGGCTCTCATCCTGTCGGTAGGGTCGGAAGAAGAGAGGGGGTACCTCCTGCTTCACGTCGTTGTACTTGGCGTTCTGTACCACCCCCACGATCTGGATATCCAGCTTGTCACCGGTGGCGTTCCGGCTCTGGGACATGAATTTGCCCACGGCCTGCCGGGGATCCAGGCCGAACTTCTTGGCGAAGGCCTCGTTCACCACCGCCACTTTGGGTGAGCCCTTCACGTCGGACTCGTCGAACTCGCGGCCGCCCAGGAGGGGCATCCCCAGGGTGCTGAAGTAGTGCGGCCCCACCTCGTTGAAGCGGGCGTTCTGGTCCACGTCCGGACCGCCCTGGAAGCCCTCCACGGCCACGTCGTTGCCCCAGGAGCTTCCCCCCAGCACCGGAACCAGCGCCGTGGAGACTCCGGTCACCCCGGGAAGGGCGGACAGCTCGGTCTCCGCCTGCTGGAACAGGGCCATGCTCTCTTCGGGCTTGTATCCGTTGAGCACCGGCGAGATGCCGAACACCACCAGGTGGCTGGTGTCGATGCCCAGGTCCACCTTGCTCACATTCACCAGGCTCTTGATGAAGAGGCCTGCGGCCACCAGCAGGGCCATGGAAAGAGAGATCTGGGCCGTCACGAGGCTGGTGCGGAAGCGCGCGGCCGCCTTGGCACCCGCCGGCTGGCCCGAGCTGGACTTGAGGACCGTCACCAGGTCCGTCCGCGACGCGTGCAGCGCCGGGAAGAGCCCGAAGAGGAAGCCCGTGCCCAGTGCCAGCACGCCGGCGAACACGATCATGGACGGGTTGAGCTGGAAGCTCACGGCACCCATGTCGTGCGCTGGGATCATCGAGCCGATGAGCTTCAGTGTCCACCTGGCCACCAGTAGGCTGGCGACGCCGCCCATGAGGGCCAAGAGGACAGACTCGGTGAGGAGTTGGCCCAGCAGGGCACGACGGCTGGCTCCCAGGGAGCTTCGGATTGCCATCTCCTGGTTCCGCCCGGCCCCCCTCGCCAGGAGGAGATTGGCGATGTTGGCGCACGCGATGAGCAGAACGAGGCCGGTGATGCTGAAGAGCAACGTGAGAGGCGTCTTGGCCTCGTGGTGGAGGTTGCTCTGACCCCGCGCCCCCGGCTCCAGCAGGATTTTCTTCGCCTTGAAGCGCTCCATGGTGGCTGCGCTCATCCCCGTCTGCAGGGGTGCCTCCACCTCGCTGAGGATGCCACTGTAGGTGGTGTTGATCTGCTGCGCGGCCCGCTCGATGGTCACGCCCGGCTTCAGGCGGGCGAACACATAGGCCCAGTACGACCGTCGGTTGTCGAACTGACCCTGGAACCAAGGCTCCATCTGGGCGCGCATGGTGAGGGGCACGAACACGTCGGGCTCGGCGCCCAGGGTGGTGCCGGTGAAGCCCTTCGCGGCCACCCCCACGACGGTCATGGGCTGTCCGTTCACGATGAGCGTTCGGTTCAGGACCGACGGGTCCTTGCCCAGGCGGCTCTCCCAGTAGTCATAGGAGAGGACCACGACCGGGCTCTCCCCCATGTTCTGGTCGTCGGAGACGCCGAACACCCGGCCCAACGCCGGGCGAACGCCCAGGACCGGGAAGTAGGAGCCCGACACCAGCAGCCCCGTCGCGCTGAGGGTGTGCTCCTCGAAGGCCAGGTTGGCTCCGAAGAGGCGGTGGGCCGCGACGCCCGAAAACGGGCCGTCGGCCTTCTCCAGGTCCCGGAACATGAGGTAGCTGAACACCGCCTGGCAGTCGCCGGCTTCGTTGCACGATTGGGAGCCGGGATTGGGGCCCGGTGCCGCCAGGTTCACCAGCCGGTCGGGATCCTGCACCGGCAGCGACCGCAGGAGCATCTGGTCGAACAGCGAGTATATGGCCGCGTTCGCGCCAATTCCCAACGCCAGGGAGACCACCGCGACGGCGGTGATGAACGGGGTCTTTGTGAACGTTCGGGTGGCGCGCTTCACGTCGACCATCATTCCCTCCATCCCCTCACGGAATCTGACACAGAGGACCCCGCCCGGAGGCGGAGCCTCCGCGCTTTCAACAGCACCGCGCGTCCCAGCGGGTGCACGCTTCGTATGACCGGATCAAGCGCCGAGACGTTGCATCATCGGTTCTGACGGCCCTACGGAGCGGAGTGGGGCGAGTTTCCAGGGCGGTCCGACTGCCGGCACCGGAAGCTGGGGGCACGCGGCGGAATCGGTCGGTTTCCTCGACCTCGGGTCTGTCGAGGACGTCGCGCTGGCCGAGCGACCGTCATGCCACACCGCTGTCGGTCGGTACGGCTACGCCTCAACTCCCCCCGCCCACCAGCTCCTGGAAATCCTTCCGCCCCCGGAGCGAGTCGTAGAAGGGATCCAGGCGCAACTCCCACACGGTGGTGAGGCCCGGGCCTTCGAGGAGCCTGCGCAGGTCCTCCACGGCTCCGGCGGCGTCTCCCACCACGACACGGATCAAGGCGCGCTGCCTCAGAAGGGCCGTGCCGTCGTTCGGATCCTGATCCGGACCGTACAGGGAGACGGCGCTGTCGACCTCGGCCAGGGCGCGCTTGCGGTCTCCGTTGAAGGCGGCGACCCAACCCCGCATGGCGTGCAGGCTTCCCTTGATCCCGAAGAGATCCTCACCGTCGGGAGCTGGTGGCCCTCCCTCCGCCAGCACGGGCATGGTCTTCACCAAGGCCGCCTCCAGCCCCACGGAGAGGCTTCGGGCCCCGGCGGTGTCCCCCAGGGCCCACGCCATCTGGGCCCGCCAGAGCTCAACCGGCCCGCCGGGGTGGAGGAAGTAGTCCTGGAAGGTGACGCCGGGTACTTCCACCTGTGCGGCGAGGTCCATGGACCTGGGGTCGCGATGGATGAACGCGAGATCCGCCGCCGCCAGGTCGGGGCGGCCGTCCCGGGCCACAGCCCGCAGTTGCGGAAGCAGCGCCCGCGCCCGTAGAGAATCACCCCTGCCCCAGAGGGCGATGTCGATCTGTTGCGCGATGGCCTCTTCCATGTCCGGAGCGAGTTGGGCCGCACGCTCCGCCGCTGATTGTGCCTCGTCGAGCCGCCTGCGCATCTGGTCGGTGTACGCCAGGTCGAAATATGCGCGGGGGTTCACCGGATCGAGACGCGCCGCCTCGGTGAAACGCTCGGCGGCCTCGTCCCACCGATTGAGCCGCCGCAGCACGTTGCCGGTGAAGAACGCCACGTCCGCGTTTGCGGCTCCGGCACCACTCAGTCTCTGAAAAGACTCCAGGGCTCCGGCGAAGTCGCCCCGGGCGTAGTAGAGGTAGTTTCCCTCGGCGAGGTTCGCGTCGATGCTGCCCGGCGCCAGAGCCACCACGCGGTCCAACGCCTGGCGCGCCGGGAGCGTGTCACCCTCGAATCCCTGCCGGATCTGCCAGCTACGCGCCCGGGTCAGCTCCGCCCATGCCCGAACGAAGGAGGGGTCCCGGCGCACGGCCTCCTCCAAGACAGGGATCGCCGCGCTCTGATCGTCGCTGTTCTCCGAATCGATCAGGCTGCGACCCCGGTGATAGAGGTCGAGGGCCGCCATGTCGTGTGTGGGCACCTCCGAGAGCGCCTTCTCCTCGTCGGGGGTGAGGGCCGCCTTGAGTGCGTCCGCTACCGCCCGGGCGATCTCCGACTGGATGGCGAAGACGTTGTCGGCGTTCAGCGCCCGGTCGTACGTCTGCGCCCACAGGTGCTTGTCGGTGGCGCCGTCTATGAGCTGGACGTTGATGTGCACCCGGTCCGCGGTGCGCTGGACGCCGCCCTCCAGAACGGCTCTCACCTTCAGCTCGCCGGCAATGGTGGGGATGTCCTTCTCGGTGTCCCGGTACTTCTCCGTGGAGGTCCGTGAGGTCACCCGCAGCGCGTCGATGCGGCCCAGCTGGGTGAGGATGTCGTCCTGGATGCCGTCGGCGAAGTGGACCGAATCGGCGGTGGTGCCGAGGTCGCGGAAGGGGAGCACCGCCACCGAGGGAAGGTCCAAGGTCGTAGCCGCGCCGGCGGTCTCACCACCGGCCCCACCGTCGAGGAAGCGTCCGCCCAACCACCCTGCCAGGAGCATCACAACGGCAACCGCCACCGTGCGGACGGAGACCCAGGAGTGCGTGATCGGCCCTTCGGTGACCGCGTCGGTGCCGTCGGTCTCGCTCCGAGCTTTGTCGGCCCGCTTCACCCCTGTAGGCGTCACGTCGAAGGCCCAAGCCAGCCCCAGCGCCACCGGGAATCCCAGCACGAGGACCACCACCAGCCCCGTCATCAGCTTCTCGGGGAGGCCCAACGCCGGCAGCACGATGTCGGCCACCTGCAGCACCGCCCACGTCACGGCCGCATACACGATGGCCACGCGCACGACCTTGCGGCGCTTCAGCTCTTCGAGGAAGGAGGGTCGGTCGCTCATGGGCACGGACGATAAGGAACCTCGGGCGGGAGGAACAGGCACTCATGCGCCGCGCACGCACGGTCGGGGTGTGCGGGTCGGCGCTGGAGGTAGTATGGCCGCCCGCGGGAGCCGGTAGACCCGAACGAACTCCACCGCCATATGGTCAATCCAGACGCCCGCCACCCGGTCCCCACGAACGACTTCGCATATCGCCTTCTTCTCCCCAGGCGCCCTCACCACACCAGGTGGAGCCTGTCCTGCCGCCGGAACACCCAGTGTACGTCGCCTCCTTGATCCACGTAGGCCTCCTCTTCCTGGCGGCAGTTCACGGTCTTTCCACCCCACTCCGCCACCGGGACGGACGCCTGCAGCTCGATGGAGAACCACGTGGACGCGCGGACCTTCGCGTCTCCGCGGTCGGGGACACCTTCCTGGCGGTCCCAGAGGCCGATGAGGGGGCCTGCACCGTGACCGTTGTCGCCGATGGGATGCGAGTACAGCGACCCGGTGATCCCTTCGTCCTTCATGCGTGCCAGGACCGCGGCCAGCACCTCGTTGCCCGTGCGTCCGACCCTCAGCTCCGCGAGTGTGATGTCCTGCATCCGGTTGCTGGTCCGGAGGCACTTCTTCAGACCCTCGGGTACGTCGGTCTCGCCTTCCTCGAGCACGTAGCCGTCGTGCTGGGTATCGGTATTCAGTCGCATCGCTGTGATACCGAAGTCCGTCCAGAGCAAGTCGCCACGCTGGATGACGACGGGCCCCTCCGACGGCACCTCGCCGGCGCGTTGCACCTCCACGTCCGGATGGAACCAGACGGTCATCCCCAGATCGGCGACCTTTTGCCTCAACCACCACACCACGTCCTCGGTGGTGGTGACGCCCGGCGTGATGACGGAGTTGGAGAACGCCTCCGAGATGATGGCGTGGACCGTCTCCTCCATCTCCCGGTAGCGGGGCATCATCTCCGGTACCCGTGTCTCGATGTACTCGACCGCCAACTGAGGAACGCGTCTTACACGCGTCACGTACTCCTGGCCCAACGCCTTCTCCAGCGCCTCGCGCTCTCCGGCGCCGAGTCCGTCGGCGAACGCCCACGTGTCATCGATGTTCAGGACGATGTTCGCGGGATCCCGGTCAGCAACGATCTCGTGGAGGAGCCGCCACTGCTCGTCACCCCACAGTTCCGCAGCTCGTCCCGTGGCCGTCGGGTGCGGAGATGAATAGATCTCGAAGAGGCCACCCTGGGAGGTGCCGCCGAGCGCCAGACGCTCCACCGAGCCGTCCGGTCGACGGGTGAAGACATAGATGGAGCGGCGGCGCGCCGCGAAGGTCGTCGGAGAGATCATCGCCCAGAAGACCGGATCCTCACCGTACTCGCGCATCGACACAATCCACATGTCCACCCCGTGCTCGGACATGAGGCCGGGGAGCACCCGGTTCAGCCTCGCGGCCACCCAGGTCTGCATCTCCTCGGCCTGTTGCCGAACCGGAGGCAGTGCATGGTATCGAGGCGGTGCGTCGGGTGGCACGTAGGCCGGGGCCTGGGCGGTGGCGGGGACGGCGGGGGCAGTTGCGAGCGTGAGCGCGATGGCGACCATCAGGGTGCGAGTCGGCCGATCACCAGGAGCGACGTGCATGGGACCTCCGCGGAAGCGATTCGACGGTGCGGTCAGGTTAGGCGACGGGGAGGGGCCGCGACAGGTCGGGTCGGGAAGGGCGCTGTCACGCCAGCCGGGACCGACCGAATGCGGTCCGGGCAGACGAACACAGAATCCTTGACATTTGTCGGAAAAGTGTCCCAGTGTATTGGTATACCGATACACCATGACACCGAGTCGCCGGTACGGGCGGCCTGGTCCCACCGGCGGAGGGCTCATTTCATGACCAAAACGCTCCCCGGCGGTCGCGGGTGCGTCCTCCCCGCCAGAGTCATCTGCCCCAATCCCACCGACGAGGCCTGACCGATGCGCATCCCTTCTCCCGTCGGACTCGTGGTCGCCGCAGTTGCCTTCTCGTCATGCGCTCCCGCGGAGCCACCCGGCCGGATGCCGAAAGAGCTCCCCGTCCTGGCCCTCTCGCAGGAGCCGACGCTGGAGATCGGCCTCATGGAGGGCGATCAACACTACCTCTTCCAGAACGTGGTCAGCGTCCTGCCCATGCCGTCGGGTGAGTTGGCGGTCGCCGACGGCGGAGCGGACGAGGTGACCTTGTACGCGCCGGACGGCACCTTCGTCCGACGATGGGGACGCAAGGGTGAGGGACCTGGGGAGTTCCGCATGCTGTCGCGCCTCTACTCCATGGGGGCCGACTCCATCATGGCGCTCGACGGCATCACTGACCGCGTCTCCGTGTTCGACACGGCGGGCGATTTCGGGCGGCAGGTGGCGGTGGAGGATCTCAGCGGAGACACGCTCTTCAGCGCCGACGTCTGGCTCTACGGACGCTATTGGGTCGATGGGGGCCTGAGCGCCGATGTGCGCTCGAGAGTCGAGGAAACCCTGGATCGGCTGCCGTCCCCCGTTTCCGCACCCGGATACCGGCTGGTGAAGGTCGCCTCCGACGGACGGCTGTGGATCCGCGAGCCGGGTGTGAACGCCGACGGCACGAGGCGGTGGACCGTGGTGAGCGGTGCCGGTGAGCCGGAAGCCGAGATCGACATCCCCCAGCGCTTCGACCCGCAGTACCTGAGCGACCACCGCCTCATGGGTCGCTGGAGGGGCGAGAGCGACGTGAACTTCGTGCGGTCCTACGACGTGGCCGACACGGGCACGAAGGAGCCCACCCCACTGTGGCTGGCGGCTCCACCGGACACGTCCACAGCCGCACCGGCGAACGAGAAGGAGGTGCGGACGCTGATCGTGGGGGCCCTCAAAACCCTGGCCAGCGCCCAGGAGATCCACTACGCGGACCACTATTCCTACACGTCCAACGTCGACTCCCTGGAGTGGGAGAAGCCCGAAGGTCTCACCGTGGACTTCGTGAACGCGGGACCTCGGGGGTGGGTGGCGGTCTTCACGCATCCCGGGTTCGACCGGATATGCGGCATGGGCTACGGCTTCACGATCCCGCCGGGATGGAGACCGGGCCACATCATTTGCGGCCCGTCGGCTCGGCGCGGCACCCCGACGAACGTGGGAAGCTGAGCGTGTTCGACGGGATCGACCCGCGGAGCCCGACGCCACTGTACGAACAGATAGCGGCCCGGGTCCGCGTCGCGGTGGCCGCGGGAGAGATCCGGACCGGCGATTCCCTCCCGTCGGTGCGCTCGCTCGCGCGTCAACTGCGCGTGAATCCCGCCACGGTGGTGCAGGCGTACCGTGACCTGGCCAGCGACGGCTTCGTAGAGATCCGACACGGCCAGGGGACGTTCGTCCGCGAAGTCGCCCAGCACCTGCGGGAAGAAGAGAAGGAAGCTCAGGCGACACAGCTCGTGCGCAGAGTCATCCAGGACGCGGCAAGGCGAGGAATCGGAGTGGAGGAGCTTGCGCGCGCCTTCGACAGGGAATCGGGAGTCGAGACCCGTGAATAGAGCAATCGAGATCCACGGCCTGGGCTGGCGCGCCGGCAGGTCCTTCGCGCTGAAGAACGTCGAGCTCAGCGTCCCCATGGGATCCATCTACGGCTTCCTCGGGCCGAACGGTTCGGGCAAGACGACGACGATCCGGCTGTTCATGGGGATGATGAAGCCGGACCACGGACACATCAGGGTGCTGGGCATGGACGTGCCGCGTGACATGGCCCGCATCCTCGCTCGGGTCGGGTACGTGCCGGAGCGACCGCACGTCTACCCGGCGCTCACGGTGGCCGAGCAGATGAGGTACCACGCGTCGTTCTTCAGGAACTGGGACGAGGGATGGGCCCGTGAGATGATGGACCGCCTCGAGCTCGACCCCGACCGGAAGATCTCGCGCATGTCCAAGGGCGAGACCGGCAAGCTCCTCATGCTGCTGGCGCTGTCCCAGCGCCCGGACATGCTCGTCCTCGACGAGCCCACGGACGGTCTGGACCCGGTGGTGCGGCGGGACGTCCTCACCGCGCTGCTGGACTACGTGGGCGAGACCGGCGCCACGGTGTTCATCTCCAGCCATCTGGTACATGAGCTCGAGCGCATCTGTGACTGGGTAGGCGTCCTCGACCGCGGCGAGATCGTGGCCGAGCTGCCCATGAACCAGTTCAAGAACGGGATCAAGCGCATCAAGGTCGCCGGCGCGCCCATGATTCCCGTCGACCCGCCGTTCACGATCCTTTCGCGTCAGACCGCCAACGGCAACGGAACGGAGACGTGGGTCGTGCGAGGATGGCAGGACCCCATGAGGCAGTACTTCGACGGGGTCGGCATGAACCTGCGCGACATCGTGGACCTGGACCTGGAGGAGGGTTTCGTGGAACTCCTCCGTTCCTCCCGGCCTCACACCTCTCATCGGAGCTGAGCGATGTACCAGCCGATGCTCTATCTCCACTGGAAGCAGATCAAGCTCGTCCTGATCCCCTTCGTCATCGGATCGTTCGGGCTGCCGCTGCTCACGATCCAGGGGCTGGGCACGAACGGGGGCACCACCGTCGTCGAACCCATGACCGCGCTGTTGTCTGCCCAATCGTGGCTGACCATGTACCCCCTGCTGGCCGCCGCCGTGGGCATCACCCTGGCGCTCTCCGCCTGGAACTGGGATCACCAGCTCGACCACGTCTATTCCCTGAGCCTGCCCATCTCGCGCCGTCAGTATGCCATGATGAAGATGGGCGCCGGAGCGGCGCTTGCCCTGCTTCCGGTGGCCGCCCTCTGGATGGGAAGCCTGGTGGCCGCCAGCGTGGTTACCCTCCCCGCCGGCTTGCACGCTTATCCCAACCAGCTCGCGCTGCGCTTCCTGCTGGGCGTGATGATCTCCTATGCAACCGCGTTCGCCTTCGCTGCGGGCACGATCCGCACCACGGTCATCGTGCTCAGCGCGGTACTGCTCTATTTCCTGGGTGGAGCCGCGGCCCAGTCCTACCTGGCCGTCTTCATCCCGTTCTTCCAGCACCACGATCTGGTGGGCAACACGTTCAACGTGCTCCTGACCACGGGGCCCTTCGCCGTTTTCACCGGCAGCTGGGTGCTCATCGATGTCTAGGTCCGCGCGGAGCTGTCTCGCCTTGGTTGCGTTCGGCGCACTCGCTGTGGCCGCCCCGGCCGCCGGGCAGCAGACCGAGCAAGATCTGGTGCGCCGGCTGGATGGGCTCGTCCCGCAGTGGGAGGCCGCCCAGGCGGCCAACGCGAACCTTCGGGAGCGCCTGGCCCGCGAGGTCGGTCGCCGCAACGGAGCTGTGGACACCATCAGGGTGGGCCCCCTCACCATGCTGGTCCGACCTGGGCGGGACGCCGTGGCTCGAGACGTCGTCGGTACGGTATGGCGGCGTGACTTCACAGGATGGGTGGACCGGAGCCCGGCGCTGGAGAGGACCACCTTCTTCTTCGACTGGTCCGCCGACCGGAAACGTTTCGACGATCCCGACGGGCTGGTGAGGGTGATCCAGGGCTCGTCCCACGATTCCCGGAAGACGGTGGAGGCGGCCGTGCGAGACGCGGTCGGTGACGTCCTGCAGTGGGACCTGACACACTCGGGGTTGGCAGACTGGCCCGACTGGCGGGTATACATCGCTTCTCCGACACCAAGGGCGCGCCTCTACCGGGAGATGGTGCTCTCGTCTTCCACGGCAGTGAGATCCTGCATCGCCGGCGACCTGCCGGAGTGCGTGTCCGCCACGGTTCTGAAGGTCGACGCTTATCCGCTGGACGACTGGTACTCACCCACGGAACGCCTTGCCCTGGGGTCGGCCCCCTATTCGCCGTGGCACACCACGGAGTCGAACGCCCCGGGCTGCTTCAGGAACGACGTCACGGCGTGCGACGCCGCGTTGCGGACGTTGCTCTCCCCGCGCGACTACCTCCTCGCCCGTCCCCGCCCCTCGAGCATGCGCGGGAGCCTCCTCTGGTTTGCGCTCCAGGAGGGCGGGGCTCACGCGTGGAGCCACCTGCTCGCGGGTCCTGGTGGGGGTCTGCAGAACACGCTCGAAAGCGACCGCGCCGCCGAGATCATCTCCTACGTGGCCGGCGAGCCCCTGGACGTGGTCATCACGAAGTGGCGCCGGTGGGTCGCGGAGGATCGTCCCGTCGTCGATGCCGGATTCGGCAGGATTCTGGGAGTCACGCTCGTCTGGATCGTTCTGCTGTCCGCGCTGGCCATGAGGAGCAAGAGATGTCGCTTGGGCTGAAGCACTGGCTGGGCATCGTCGCCGTAGGCGTGGCCCTGGCGCTGATTCTGGCGCTACCTCCGACGAGCATCGCGCGCCCCTTCCACCGGGCAAAGCGGTTCACGGAAGAGGCGCAACTCCTGGCGCTGCGCCGGGAGGGCGCGCGCCTCGAGGGGGAGTTGCGCATCACGCGGTACATGAAGGCCTTCCTACCCGCGGCGCTGGAGGCCTTTCCCGACATTGCGGTCCGTGGCTCCCGACGCATGAGCGCAGAAGAGGTCGACGAGGTGCGGGGTCGCATCGGCAGGGAGCTGGCTCGGGGACGGGTGGCCGCCGGTGAAGTCGCCCTGGGCGTGTTCTTCGTCGACGAGGGCGAGATGGTCTACCCTGGCCTCCCGTGGGGCAGGATAAAGGCGCAGGAGTTCTACTGGGGACGACAGGATGGCCGCACGTACTGCTTCACGGTGGCGGCCGTCCACCCAGCATCCCTGAGCTCGCCTGCCGCGCAGGTGCCTGGGGCCCGCTCGATCCTGGGGACATGCGAGCTGGTTGCGAAGTACGGTCTGCCAGGGCCGACGGTGGCGCGGTGGCTGTCGTCCGGCGGGATGTCGCTGGCGGGCACCGCCGTCCCCTCACTCCCGAATGACCGCCACTCCTATCTGGCAGGCCGCGGCCGCAGAGGACCCTACGGTCGCCTGACCACGCTGGGCGTCACGCGCGACAATCTCGCACTTGACGAGTGTTGGACGGGTGCTGAGGCCGGCTGCGGGGAGCTCGTCGAGCATCCTCGGCCGGCCGGGTTCCCCGGAGATGCCTATGCCGACCTCGTCTCCTATCTCATCCCGCGGACGGGTCTCTCGGCCGTGGACCAGCCCTCGGTCCCGGGGCCCTTCACCTACCATCTCGCCGCCGACCTCGCCCGGCGGTTCGGCGACGATCGCTTCGAGAGGTTCTGGAAGACGTCCGAGCCCTTCCAGGACGGCTTCCTCGAGGCGTTCGGCACGGATCTCGACGGCTGGGCCCTGCGGCGGGCCTCCACTTCTCTCGAGGTGAGCCGACCGGGTCCCGATGTCACCCTCGATGCCAAGATCAGTACCCTCCTCATGCTGGCTTTGAGCGCCATCATCGGAGGAGCCTGGGCACGTAGCCGACGCGTCAATTGAGGAGGATGGCGACCCCCCGGGGGCAGGCCCGGCGAATCGAGAGGGGTTCGTTCGGGCCCACCGGCCCCGGTGCGCGACGAGCGCGCCGGGGCCACGCTTATCCCTCATCCCATCATCCACATCCTCGCAACGCCCGCCAAGAGTCCCCCGCCCACCAGCCACACCGCCGGGACCTTCTTCCAGAGCGCCAGGATGAGGGCCGTCGCCGCCACCACCGCGGCCACGGGGTCGCGCACGCCTGCGGCGGCCAGCGAAGCGCCCACTCCCACGATGGCACCCGCCACCACCGCCACGATCCCCTCCAGCGCTCGGCGGATGGCGTCCACCTCCCGGAGGCGGCGGATGCGCGGCGCCAGTAGCGCCACCGCCGTGAACGCGGGTAGGTAGATCCCCGCGGTGCCCAGGATCGCTCCCGGGATGCCGGCCGCCGAGTAGCCCACGAAGGCCGATAGGGTCGAGATGGGGCCGGGCACGGATTGGGAGATGGCGACTCCGTCCAGAAACTGGGCCTGCGTGAGCCAGCCGAAGTGTCCCACGGCGAACGGCTCCAGGAGAGCGATCAGCACGTAGCCCCCGCCGAACATCACCGCGCCGATCCACAGGTGGGTGAGGAACACCGTGACAAGCGAGCCCATAGACGCCAGGATCCCGCCCGCGGCAGCGACGGGCGCGAGTAGCCAGCCGCCGCGACGGTGTTCCGAATCGGGGTCGGGAGCAACGTGGGCATCCTCCGGGGGATCCGAGGCGCCGGACCCCGGCCCGACGGCGGTCGCGTTGTGGGTCGGCGCCGTTTCTCCGCGTCCGTCTCTTCGCTGCCGACGGACCCACCACGTCACGAAGCCCCCCATCGCCATCATCACGATGACGAACCGGCCCGCCCCGAAGCTCACCAGGGCGCCCGCGGCCGCGAGGATGCCGGCGAGCCCGCTCTTCACCCCCGCGCGGCCGATGCGCCACCCGGCCGCGAGCACCACACCGACGATGACGGGTTTGAGACCCCACAGCAGGGGCTCCACCTGAGGCAGGGTTCCGTACCGGAAGTAGAGCACCGAGAGCGTCGTGACCAGGGCCCACGTAGGCAGCAGAAACGCGAGGCCCGCCGCAAGCAAGCCCCGCCATCCCCGCTTCATGTAGCCGATGCACATGCCCACTTCGCTGGTATTGGGACCGGGAAGCAGGTTGATGAGGGCCATGGTCTCCAGGAAGCGCTCCCGCGTGAGCCAGCGCCGGCGCTCCACGACTTCGTCCAGCATGAGCGCCACGTGGGCACTGGGCCCCCCGAAGCCCAGCAGGGAGATCTTCAGCCAGGTCCGGATGAGGTCCCCCAGGCTCGGAGGCTCGGAGCCGCCCGAGGTGGGGACCCTCTCCTCCTCCGCGTCACCCTCGCGCGAAAGGGCCGGCTCCCCACTCCTCGCTGGAGCGCCGGCCCTCTCTTCGTCTGCTGGATCGCTCGATCGTATCACGCTGCCCGCCTGCCCCCGGTGTTTCCCATCCGGACGCGCACACTTCCGGAGCAAATACGCATTCGCGGGCAGCCTCCCGTGGGCGGCCGCGGCTCTCTCACGAGCCGCGGCACCCCCTATGGTCGGACGGTCACATCGGCGTCAGTCCTGACTGGGCCGCGCCTGCCAGTCCACGGTCGCCACGGTGGACAGGTTCAGCACGTCCTGCAACGAACAGCCACGCTGCAGGATATGGACCGGTTTGCGCATCCCGAGCAACACCGGACCGATGGCGTCCGCGCCTCCAAGCTCGTCCATGAGCTTGTAGACGGCGTTGGCGGCGGACAGACGGGAGAAGACCAGCACGTTGGCCGGTCCCTTCAGGTTGCTGAACGGATACACCGACTTGAGCTTCACGGCATCCACGGCGGTGTCCGCCTGCATCTCGCCGTCGATCTCCAGCTCGGGGTCCGCTTCACGCACGATCTGCACGGCCTCCGCGGTGGCCGCGGCCTCCGGGTGCTCTACCGACCCGAAGTTGGAGAAGCTCACCATGGCGATCCGTGGCCGGATCCCCAGCTCCTTCACGAACGCAGCCGTCTGCAATGCGATGTCGGCGAGGGTGCGGGCGTCGGGATCGATGTTCACCGTCGTGTCCGCCAGGAAGAGGAGCTCCTTGTTGGGGAAGGCGAGCATGTAGAGCCCCGCCACCTTCCGCACCCCTGGAGCGACTCCCACCACCTGTAGCGCCGGCCGGATAATCTCAGAGTAGTGCGCCTCGATCCCCGCCACCATGGCGTCCACTTCCCCGGCATCCACCATGGACAGGCCGAAGTACATGGGCCGGTACATGTGCCAGCGCGCCTCGGAGAGGGTGAGCCCCTTGCGGCCGCGACGCTTGAACAACTCGTTGGCGAACGCGTGCCGCGTCTCCTCGCGGTCGGATGCGTAGACGATCTCGACGCCGTCGAGCTTCACGCCGAGCGTATTCGCCTTTTCGAGGACCCGCGCCTCCCGGCCGAGCAGCACCGGACGACCGACGCCGTCCTCCACCATCTGCGCCGCGGCACGGATGATGGTGTCGTTGTGCCCCTCGGGGAAAACGATGCGGGCTGGCTTGCGGCGCGCGCGATTGGTCATCCAGCGCATGACCTCGCGACCGGGGCCGAGGCTCGCCCGCAGCCGATCCACATACTCGTCGAGATTGATGTCGATGCGGGACATGCCCGTGTCCATGGCCGCCTTGGCCACGGCGGGAGCGACGTAGAAGAGCACCCGATGGTCGAAGGGCTTGGGAATCAGGTACTCGCGACCGAAGGAGATGTCGGAGCCGTCGTAGGCGCCTCGCACCGTGTCGGGGACCTCTTCACGGGCGAGGTCCGCGAGCGCCTGCGTGGCCGCCAGCATCATCTCCGGATTGATGCCCTTGGCGCGCACGTCCAGGGCGCCCCTGAAGATGAAGGGGAAGCCGAGGACGTTGTTCACCTGATTCGGATAGTCGGAGCGTCCGGTAGCCATAATGGCGTCGGAGCGGACCTCGGCGACCTCTTCGGGCAGGATCTCGGGATCGGGATTCGCCAGGGCGAAGATCACCGGGTCCTTCGCCATGGACGCCACCATCTCCTTGCTCACCAGCCCCTTCACCGAGAGACCGACGAAGACGTCGGCGTCCTTCATGGCGTCGGCGAGGGTGCGGTTGTCGGTCTTGGAAGCGTAGGGTGCCTTGTATTCGTTCATCCCTTCCGTGCGCCCCTCGTAGATCACGCCCTTCGAGTCCACGATCTGGATGTGGCTCCGGGGCACGCCGAGGCGCTGGAAGTGGGCGGCCGTGGCGAGGGCCGAGGCGCCGGCCCCGCTGAACACGACCCTGACCTCATCGATCTTCTTGCCGATGAAGTCCAACGCGTTGAGCAGCGCCGCGGCGGCGATGATCGCAGTCCCGTGCTGGTCGTCGTGGAACACGGGAATGTCCAACCGCTCCTTCAGCGTGCGCTCGATGACGAAGCACGCGGGCGCGCTGATGTCCTCCAGGTTGATGCCGCCCACGGTGGGCTCCAGGAGCTCACAGAAGCGGATGACGTCCGCGGGATCTTCGGAGTCGACCTCGAGGTCGAAGACGTCGATGCCCGCGAACCTCTTGAAGAGGACGCCCTTGCCCTCCATGACGGGCTTTGCGCCCAGCGGCCCGAGGTTGCCGAGGCCGAGGACCGCCGTCCCGTTGGAGACGACGGCGACCAGATTGCCCCGAGACGTGTACTTGTAGACATCCAGGGGGTTCTTGTGGATCTCCCGGCAGGGCTCCGCGACGCCAGGGGAGTATGCGAGAGACAGGTCACGAGCAGTCGCAACCGCCTTCGTGGGAATGACTTCGATCTTTCCGGGACGGCCCTGTGTGTGGTAATCCAGGGCCTCTTGTCGACGATCCGTCATGATGACGTGGTTCTCCGGGGAATTGGGGAGGTGATGGACGTTGGAGGGTTCTCCAGGTCATGTCAAACCTCTTCTCCTCCGCTACATTTCGCGCCCTCACCCTCGGACTGGAAACTCCCGGGAGTACGACATTCTCACGGCCCTCGATATTCGGTTCCGCCCGCTGCTCGCGGCGCTCGTCGTCGTGGGCTCGTCGCTGGTGCTCGCCGGCGCCGCAGCGGCTCAGAGCGGAACCCCGGGAGGGGCCGAGACGCCGTGCCCCGAGGGGCGCATCTCCAACGTCTTCATCGACAACCACTCGATCTACGACCTCGAGCAGATCGGCGCGCCCGGGGCGGCCCGTCGCTTCTACGAGATCGCCAACGCCCTCCACGTGAAGACTCGGGCGGCCTTCATCCGCAGCGAGCTCCTGTTTCACGAAGGTGAGTGCTACGACCCGCTTCTGCTCTCGGAATCGGGGCGGATCCTGAGGAGCTACCCCTTCATCGCGCGAGCTGACCTGTTCGCCGTCGCCCAGCCCGATGGCACCAAGCACGTCGTGGTGGACACCCAGGATGAATGGACCACGAAGGTGGACCTGGGTGTGAGCGTCGACGGCGGCCTGACTCTGGAGACCCTCCAACTCAAGGAGGAGGACGTGCTGGGGCGCGGAATCCAGGCGACCCTCTTCCTGCGCCAGCGCCAAGAGCGCAAGGACGCGGGGGCGCGGGTGGCGTTCCCGCGCCTTCTGGGCACACGCACCAACCTCCTCTTGTCCGCTGGGCGCACCCGCGACGGGAGGTTCCGGGAGGAGGCGCTGACCTACCCCTTCGTAGGCGAGATCGGGCGATTCGCTGTGAGGCAGACGTACCTCCGCCGAGACGAGCTTTTTCCCTACTCCGTAGGAATGGGAGGTGGATTCAGCCACGTGCTCCTGCCGTACCTCGACGACCGCCTGGAGGTGAGCTTCGCCGGCCGCATCGGCAGGCCGGGAAAGCTGACACTCATGGGATTCGGAGTGTCCAGGGAGACGCTCGACTTCGCGGGCTTTCCCGGGACCCTGGCCATCGCACACAACAGCGATTTCGGTGCGCCGGCGCCCGCTCCGGATTCTCTGTCGAACGTGGTGGCCCCCCAGGCCATGGCCACCTCCACCACCCGGGTCGACGTGCTCCTGGGTCAGCGGAACCTGCGCTTCGTACGTGCCCGTGGTCTCGATCCTCTGAATGGGGAGCAGGACATCCAGCTGGGCACGGACGTGGGCCTCACCGTCGGCCGCAGCATCAACGCGCTGTCCGCTTCGGGGCTGCCCTCCTCGAACGACCTGTACGCGAGAGGGCGCTTCTTCTTCGGGAGCCATCCCGGCACGTCGTACATCTTCTTCAACGCAAACGTGGAGGGTCGCGACGTCCTGGGTGATTCCAGCGGACGGGGCTGGCACGACGTCATCGGCGAAGTGGACGTGTACAGCTACCTGCGGTCCCCCGGAACACCCCATCAGACCGTCTTCGCCCGCGTCTCCGGCGCGGGGGGATGGGCCATGCAGTCGCCCTTCCAGCTTACCCTCGGCGGGCGTTCCTCGGTGCGCGGCTTTCGTGAGCGAGACTTTCCGGGGGCCCGCAGGCTCATTGCCACCGTGGAGGACCGGGTCTTTCTATCCTGGCCCGCACCGGACATCGTGGATTTCGGTTTCACCCTGTTCGCCGACGCCGGCCGCGTCTGGCGGGGAGACGTTCCCTTCAGCGCCACGTCGGGATGGAAGGCGGCCGTCGGAGGCGGAATCCGCCTCGGGTTCCCCCCTGGCTCGCGCCTCGTTGCGCGCATGGACCTCGCCTTCCCCCTCCTCGACACGGTTCGTCGGAGCCCCGTGTTCCGGGTGACCCTCTACGAGCTTCTGGGGCTCGCCACGGGCTTCGCCGATCCCCAGCTGGACCGGAGCAGGCGAATCACGGTGGGACCCGACTACTTCACCCAGGAGGGGGGCTGACGACCCGCTCCGGGATGCGGGTGATGACGACGTGGTGAGCCACCAGCGACGTCGCACCTCCCGTGAGATCTTGGACCCCCGGGGTCTGGCTGCGCGGGCTTCAGAAGATCCGGATCTGAAGCCTCATCAGCCTCCCCGGACGCGGCAGCCCGCACTGATCGTAGAGCGCCGTATCGGTCATGTTGTCCACGGAGACGCGGGTCTCCATACGACCGAAGAAGCCGATGCGCGACGGGGGCAGTGACCAGGTCTTCGACAGGTCGCCGTTCAGCCACGTGCCGCCGCGCAGGCGAACGTCCTCACCGGTGCCGGGATCCTGGCAGAACTGAGCGCCCGTATACTGAGCCTCCGTGGTGACGGCCCACCCTCGCGAGAGGGGTACCCGCAGGTAGGCGCTCCCGCTCCGCTCGGGCAAGTTCTCCGGCTCGTGGGAGATCGTCGTGGCGGGGTCCACGAGCTTCACGGCCTGCAGCGTGAGCTCGCCGCCGACGGAGAACCACCCCCAGGACTGGTCCGCCAGCACCTCGACCCCGTCACTTCGCAGCTCCTCGGAGTTCACGCGCATGCGCTTCTTGTCGGGCAAGGTGATGCGCCGGATGGCGTCCGAGAGCCGGTGACGGAAGCCCACGACCTGCAGCTCGCCGGACCCTACCCGGGTGGTCACCCCGGCCTCGAACGCCACCAGGTGCTCCGGACGGAGATCGGGATTGGGCTGGAAGCGATTCAGGGCTTCGGAGTAGGTCTCCCGCAGTGCGGGGAAACGTCCTCTCCGACTTACGCCCGCGTGCAGCAGCGTGGCCCCGCCTCGCACCAGCGCGGTGAGGCCGGCGCGGGCACCCCAATCGTCGATGACGCCCAGCGAGGGAAGCCCCCCCGTCTCCGGGGTGTCGCCTCGGTCCCACACGCCACCAGCGCTCAGGCGCAGCGCGTCCAGGGCACCGGCCTCCTCCACCAGCCGCCACACCGTTTCGCCGCCCAGGCTCGTCAGGCGCTGCCGGTACGCGCTCAGGGTCCCGTCCACCGTCGCATCGTGATTGATGTCGGCCCATGTGAAGGCGGCGCGCAGGTCGCCGCGGGAACCCAATGTGTGGTCGCCCAGCAGACGCACGCTCATGGTCCGGTCGTCGCCGTCTTCGGTACCGATGATCTCGTCGTAGGCGCGCGTGGCGTAGGACCGGATCTCGGAGTGTCCCAGGTCCAGACCCACGCTCGCCTCGAGGTCGCCGCGACCCAGAGGCGTGCGTCGGTCCCCGGTGCCGGCCGACGTCGCCACGATGGTCCTGCGGATGTCGGGGTACCGCCAGAGGCGAGGGGAGTCCGTGCCCAGCTCCCCGGCGATTCCCCGTTCGGCCTGGAACGTGGAGGAGGAGAGGGTGAGCCACCCACCCCAGTCGCTTGCGTACCGGAGCGCGAGGAATCCGTCGACGCTGTTGTAGTCCGTGTTCAGGCGGAGGGCATCGGCGGTGGCGACCGACTCCACGATGCCGCTGGCCAGAGGTGCCCCGGGGGTGTCCCGCACCCCGGCCCCCGCCCGGACCAGTCCCTGTCCTCCGGACGTCCGGAAAGGGAAGGCCGTGGTCACCGCGGTCCCGTAGCCCCCGACTCCGTCATAGCTCGCGGTGAGGTCCACCGACGAACGCTCGGGGAAGACCGCTCCCCGCCCCACGCTCATCTCCACGACGCCTCCCAGCACGTTGGGCCCGTGGAGGATGGATGACAGCCCTCGAACGACGTTCAGCTCGTGTACCGCGCCAGCCGGAAGAACGGAGACGTCGGTGCGGGCATCCCACCCCAGCGTGAGAGGGACCCCGTCCACCAGGATCGCCACTTGCCGAGACTCGGACCCCCGGACGGAGATCTCCGCCTCGCCCCGGGAGTTGGTGCGCACGTGCACGGAAGGAATCTCACGCAGCACCTCTTCCACCGTGGGAGCCGCTCCCAGCTCGAGCGAATCGACGGTTACCTCGACGGCGCTCGCCCCACCTACCGTGGTGACCGGTCGCCGGGCCTGCACCCGGATCTCGCCGATCCGGAAGACCATGGTGTCCGTCCGGGTCGTGTCCCGTTGCTGGGCGGCGCCCGGAAGTGCAAGAAGAAGCATGAGCGGGACGACTCGCCCCAGACCCCCGAGCCATCTTGCCATGGAAGCTCTCCTGCGGCTGCTGGTGGTCCGGTCGGGGCAGGAGCGCCTGCGTCTCCAGGCGCGCGAACGGGTCCTCGTGATCCGGGCCCGTCGCCAGGTGCTGCCGGCGCCGCACCGACGGGGCCTTCAGATCCAATGACTCGAAGAAAGATGTCGCCACCATTGCAGTTGAACCACCCCCGAAAGGAGTTGGCCACCCCCCAGCCAGCCAGTGGGCGATCCGTGCCTTGCCCCCCGCTATTCCCGACTCTAGCGTCCGGACCCATGAGCCGTTCCTTCGATGGCAGCGACCCACCTCCTCATCTTCGGATGCCGTCTTCTTCACGCCGGCCTCCAGACGGAACTCGACCTTGAGCACGCTCCTGGCGATCCCCCCGGAGCTCCTGGTCCTCCCCCTTTTGGCTCTGGCCGCGGGGGTGGATCTCTACCTCACGCTGCTCTTCCTGGGAGCAGCAGCGGCGCTCGGATTGTGGGCATCGCTGCCGGGGGTTCTGGGCGACCTCGATTCGCCCGGCGTCCTCGCCATCGTGGGCACGTTCTATCTCCTGGAGTTCCTGGCCGAGCGATGGCCCTCCGCAGCCCTCTTCTGGAACGCCTTCCACGCCATCATCCGTCCGCTGGCGGGGGCGCTCCTGGCCCTCCTGCTCCTGGACGGGCAGCCTTCCGGAGTCGTCGTCGGGGGAGCCATCGTGGCGGGAGCCCTCGCCGCCGGAGCCCATGCGACGCGCACCGGCGGAGGCGTGCTGCAGTGGCTGGACGCCGCCCCTCATCCCAATCGCCTTCTCGTGGCCCTCCTGGAAGACGTCTGCGTCCTGGGAGCGGTCACCTTGCTCCTGGACTATCCCCGGTGGTCCCTGGCTGCCACCGGACTCGTCTTCCTGCTTTCGCTCCCCTTTATCGGCGCACAGATCGGTGCGTTCGCCTTCGCCGTGCGGTTGGTATGGGGGCGTGTGTGGGGCACGCTCGGGCAGCCCCGGTGGAGTGATCCCGAGGATTTTCCGGGCTGGGTCCGAGACGCGCTCCATGGTGATGTCATGGCTCCGGGTGGCGGCCTCCGGGGGAGCCCCGCAGCAGCCCATCGACTTCCCGGCACGCCCCGCTTCACCACCGGATGGGTGGTGGTCCGGGGAGACACACCGCTATTCGTCTACCCGCGGTGGCTCCGGCGTGCCGGGCGGGTGGACCTCGCCACTCTGCGCGCATCGGAAGTCAGCCAGAGCGCGTTCTTCCGGCGGGTGAAGCTCCAGGGGAACGGTTCCGCGAACTTGTACCTTGGCCTCGACGGACCCGGAGTGGAGAGCCTCCGCGCCGAGTTCATCCTCTCCTGACCCAGGCTCGGCCGAGCAGGAACTCCAGTCGCGCCTCGCGGGTATCGGCGCTTCAACCCTTTCCGTCCCAACCGCCGTAAACCCTTGTCTTTACTGGAAGAAACAAGAAAACCTTTGACCCTGGAAACAGGCTTTTATAAGTTGCCTCTCACCCTCAAGCCATCCGGAACCGACCGCTCCTGGCCTGGGCACAGCCCCTCCCGAGGCCCCGAGGGTCCTGTCGGCGCCGCCAATCCGGGTTTCCTTCTGTCCTAAGACGAGGTCGGGCAAACGGATGTTTTCTCCTTCTCGTGGACTGGACTCCTTCGACCAGTACCTACAGGACGTCGAGAAATACCCACTGATCCAGGACCCGAGAGAGGAGCGGGAGCTTGCCCGCCGGGCCAGGGCCGGTGACAAAGAGGCCGCTGAGCGCCTCGTGACCGCGAACCTCCGGTTCGTCATCTCGTACGTGAAGAAGTACCAGGGTCGGGGCCTCGGTCTCGCGGAGCTGGTCTGTATCGGGAACGAGGGGCTCCTCAAGGCGGTCAAGAAGTTCGATCCCGACAAGGGGGTGAAGTTCATCTCCTACGCCGTCTGGTGGATCCGTCAGACGGTGCTACAGGCTCTGGCGGAGCAGACCCGGTCGGTTCGCATTCCCCTCAATCAGAACTCGAACCTGGCCCGCCTCGCCCGCACGGACACGCACCTGACGCAGCAGTACGGCCGATCCCCAACCGACCAGGAGATCGCCAACGAGATGGGCGAGCCCGTCGAGACGATCCGCGCGCTCCGCCGTGTAGCCGCTTCCGAGCTCAGCCTCGACGCTCCCATCGACCGGAGTGACCGGGACAGCGCGAGCTTCGGTGAGCGCTTCAGCGGCGCGGAGGGCTCGGACATCGAGCAAGACGTGGAGGCTATGGCCCGCCGTGAGTTCCTCGAGCAGATGTTCGAGACATATCTCACGGAGAGGGAGCGCAAGATCCTCTATCTGTACTACGGCCTGGATGACGGTGAGGAGCGCACCCTGGAGGAGATCGGGTCCCTGCTCGGCGTCACCCGCGAGCGCATCCGCCAGATCCGCAACCGGGCCTTCGAGAAGCTGCGGGAGAGCCCTCACGGAGAGTCGCTCTCTGGGTTCTGGACCGCCAACTGACCGCCTGCGGTCGGCGATTTCGCAAGGCCCCGTCCGTGAAGGACGGGGCCTTCTTCGTCTCGGGAACAGCATCCTGCGAGAGGGCGTACCAATCGAGGCCCGGACACCTCTTCCGAGAGCTTCGGTGATTCACCGAGCATCCCAATACCGTCTCGCCGCCATCCTGCTGTCGCTCGCCGCCGCTCCGGCGGCGAGCCCGGCGGTGTGCGCGGCCCAGGTGCCGGAGCGGTGGAACGACGCACGCGTGATGGCGCTGGTGAACCGGGCGCGGGAGCTACGAGCCTCCACCGTCGTGGACACGGCTATGCGCTCGTACAGGTCGGACGCTCACGGTTACGTCTACTTCTTCATCGATCGCCAGGACACGGGCCAGCGCACCCTCGTGAAGGCCGACCAGATCGCCCTCGACGTGTATTGGCGCGCCCCCAACCAGACCAGGCAGCGCATTGTCGGGCTCCGCGACCGGAAGATGCTTCCCACCAACATCCACTATCACCTGGACCACCTCACCGTGGTCCAGGACGATTTCGGAAGCTACATACGCATCGGGGACGGCGACGAGGTGTCCGCGGTTCTTCATCCCCTCGGGCCCGGCGCTTCGGCGGTGTACGACTATCGCCTCGCCGATTCCCTCAGCCTGACGTACGGAGACGGAGCAGACGAGGTCCGTGTGTACGAAGTGCGGGTGCGCCCCAAAGACCCCGCCCGACCGGGCTTCATCGGTTCGGTGTACCTGGACCGCGAGACTGCGGCCATCGTCCGGATGAGCTTCACCTTCACGCCGGCATCGTACGTCGACTCGTACCTCGACTACATCCGCATCTCCCTCGACAACTCCCGGTGGCTCGGGCGGTTCTGGCTGCCCTATCGTCAGGAGGTGGAGCTGCGCCGCGAGATGCCCATCCTCGATTTCATGGCGGGGAGCGTCATCCGGGGGCGCTTCGAGATCGGCAACTACCGGTTCAATCTCCGACTGCCACCCACGCTCTTCGTGGGTCCACGGGTGACCGCGGCTCCCCCGGGGCAACGGCAGGCCTTTCCGTTCCAGCGGGGGTTGTTCGACGATCTGGACCAGGGGGGCCTCGCGCCGACCCCCACCCTGCAGGACATCCGGGCCGAAGCCCGACGCATCGTGGCCCAGCATGCGCTCAGCGGGCTCAAGCCCGTGCGTCTC
Source organism: Gemmatimonadota bacterium (assembly GCA_022340755.1). Taxonomy (GTDB): domain Bacteria; phylum Gemmatimonadota; class Gemmatimonadetes; order Longimicrobiales; family Gaopeijiaceae; genus SZUA-318. The sequence continues at coordinate 1,534 of JAJDNI010000299.1, read as the reverse complement.
TATCTTCGGTCATTCTCCGACGCGCTTCGGTACGACCGCGCCGAGGGCCTCCGCCTGGGTGCCGGCCTCGAGCTACATCCGCGACCCGACGCGTCGCTTCGGGCTTCGGCCGGGTACGCCTTCGGGCGCCGGAAGCCCTCCGCCGAGGCCACCGTCACCGGCGAGGGACCGCGAGTCACCTCCACCGTCGACGTCTATTGGGACGCCCTCCGCGACATCGGCCCCATTCCGGCCGAAGTTCGCGCGTTGAACACCCTGTCCGGCATCGTCGGCGGTGAGGATCACCTCGACCCGTACTTCGCCAGGGGGATGCGTCTGACCCTGGCGGGACACGATCCCGCCCGCAGCCCGTCCGTATCCCTCCGCTGGGAGGACCAGCGCTCCGCCCGGCGCGTCACGTCGGGCGACGCTCGTGAGGTACGCCCCGTGGATGAAGGGTTCCTGGGGGCGGCGGAGATCGCGGTGCCGCTCGCCCTCCCCGGCGCCGGAACGGCTGCACTTGCGGGAGGCGTGGGCAGGCTCGAGGACCGGACATTCGCCACGGCCCGCGTGGCCGCCGACTGGGCCCTGCGAAGCGGCGATCACTCGTGGGTGTTGGATCTGGACGCGCACGGCGGCGCGGTGACCCACGAGGCCCCCGCGCAGGCTCTCTTCCTGCTCGGCGGGCGCGCCACACTGCCGGGCTATCCCTTCCGCTCGTTCGTCGGAGACGCGTTCGGCCTCGTGCGCGCGGAGGGTACCCTCCCTCTCCGGCCTCCGTGGGTGGGCATCCGCGGCATCGCCGCCCTGGGGTACACGCACCTCTCTTCTACGCGCACCCTCCCCCTCGGCTGGGACGCGCACGAGACCGACGGCCTCCGTCCTTCCGTTGGCATGGGCCTTTCGCTTGCCTGGGATGTGCTCCGCCTCGACCTGGGCCGCGGGCTGCGGGGTGGCGGATGGGAGCTCACGTTCTCGGTGGACCCCCGGTTCGGTCCCTGGCTGTAGCAGGTCGCTGACGGAGGGGACGCCAGAGAGGGACTCGGAGCGGCGCCGCAGGGGCCAAGCCCCACGACGCCGCTCGTGAAGCCGTACGGAGGCCCCGCCACTGCGACTCACGCCGCCGCTTCCAGCTCCTCGTCCTCGGGCACCGACTTCGAGGACAACAGAACCACCTCCCTCACCGAGACGTCGGCCGTGGGAATGATGACGCCATCGCGCTCGTAGGAGTCGTACTCCAGGCGTCCCTCCACGTAGATCCGGTCACCGGTCTTGATGTAGTCCTCGGCGAACTGGGCCAGGCGGTTCCACATGGTCAGGCGATGCCAGTCCGTCCGTTCCTGCGGCTCCACGCCCGCAGGCATACGCCGATTCGTCGCCATGGACAGGTGCGCCACCTTGGTACCGTTCTTGGTCTGCTGGATGTCGGGATCACGCCCCACGTTGCCCACGAGGATGATCTTGTTCACGGAACGGCTCATCGGTGCCTCCTTCGGATGGTGTCGCTTCGCCGGCTTCGCGCCGGCCGGTCACGCACCTACGATGAGCCGTGCTC
>JAJDNI010000170.1 GCA_022340755.1 Gemmatimonadota bacterium | reverse complement strand
CGGGCCGGACTCCAGGATCCGAATCGGCCGGTGGGTTCCTTCATCTTCCTCGGGCCTACCGGCGTGGGGAAGACCGAGACCGCTCGGGCCCTGGCGGAGTTCCTGTTCGACGACGAGCGCGCCATGGTGCGCATCGACATGTCCGAATACATGGAGAAGCATGCCGTCGCCCGGCTCATCGGCGCCCCTCCGGGCTACGTCGGCTACGAGGAGGGCGGACAGCTCACCGAGGCGGTGCGACGCCGACCTCACGCCGTGGTGCTGTTCGACGAGATCGAGAAGGCTCACCAGGACGTGTTCAACGTCCTCCTCCAGATCCTGGACGACGGACGGCTCACGGATTCCCAGGGTCGCACCGTGGACTTCCGGAACGTCGTCATCATCATGACCTCCAACATCGGAAGCCAGCAAATCCTGGCGGCCAGCGGGAGCGGCGATTTCGAGGCCGTGAAGCAGGAGGTGGGCAGGATGCTGCACATGGCGTTCCGACCCGAGTTCCTGAATCGCGTGGACGACATCGTGGTGTTCCGTCCGCTGGGCGAGGAGCAGCTACGCCGCATCGTCGATCTGCAGCTGGTGAGGGTGGCGAAGCTCGCGGCGGAGCTCGGGGTGACGCTGGACGTGACGGAAGGGGCCAGGGCCTTCATCGCCCGGGTGGGCTTCGATCCCGCGTTCGGAGCGCGCCCGCTGAAACGGGCGATCCAACGATCCGTTCAGGATCCGCTCGCGCTGTACCTCCTGGACGAGGAGGTGCCTCAGGGGACCCGCATCGTGGTCAAACCGAACGCCGACGGCACCCGACTCGAGTTTGCGGCGGTGCCGGCGCCCACGATATCGGAGCCACTGGCGGAGAAGTCCACCAACGGGTGATGCCTCGCCGGGCCGGGGTTCCTCCCGGTCGCGCTTTTGTCGAGATTCGGACCTGCGAGACCCGCGCACCCCGCGAGCGAGGAGTGGAGATGAGGCCTTTCCGTCGTGTGGGCTCCCGACGCACGTCGCTGATGATCCTCTTGGTGGCCCTGCCCGTCGCGGTTGCTGGATGCACCACGTCCGTTCAGCAGCCACCGGCCGCCGGCGTGGTGGCTCAACTCTCCGTGGACCGCTTCCTGGCGGCCGCGAACGAGCGGGACCTGGTGACGATGGGGCGGATCTTCGGAACCGTGGACGGACCGATCTCCGACACGGGGAGCACCTTCGGGTGCTTCTTCAAGAAGATCGGCTCATGGTTCGGCGGCAACGCCTGCCGGAAGCAGCAGGACGTCCAGGTCCAGATGGCGGCCATCGCCAACGTCCTCAAGCACGACGACTACAAGATCGTGAGGGAAGAGCCGGTGGCGGGGCGGCTGAACGAGGCCACGCGGGTCTACGTGAACCTCACGACGCCCGAGCGCCAGGTCACCGACGTCCCATTCGTCGTGGTCAGGAGCAAGCACGGGCAGTGGCTGGTGGAGGAGGTGGACCTGAAGAAGGTGATGGGGGGAGGCTAGGAGGGTGCTTCCCTCTCCGATTCCCCTCCCAGGCCGGAACAGCAGGGGGTCTGGACGTAGCCCTGTCCCCGCCGGTGGCGACCGCGGTGGCTCAGCCTCCTCGTTGAACGAGCTCCACCAGAATGCCGCCGGTGCTGCGTGGGTGGAGGAAGGCGACCTGGTGACCACGGGCTCCGGGGCGGGGAACCGCGTCGATGAGATCGACACCCTGCTCCTTCAGTCGGGCGAGATCGGCGGGCAGGTCGTCGGAGCGGTAGGCGACGTGGTGCAGGGCAGATCCACGCCGCTCCAGGAAACGCCCTACCGAGGTGTCGGGCCCCAGGGGTTCGAGGATCTCGATGGAGCCGCAGAACGCGACGCGGACGCCCTGGGATTCCAGGGTCTCCGGGTCGGTACAGGGGTGACCGGAGATGAGCTCGAAGACGTGGCACGCGTTCTCGAGAGAAGGGACCGCGATGGCCACGTGGTCGAGTAGACGGTCGCCCGATAGGAGATCATTCATGGGGGTCCGGCGCTGAAAAGGTGCTGGGCCTGGGTGTCGCCGGATGGTAGGCGTGGCGCCCGAAGCCGACAAGGAGAGCCGAGATGGCGACAAGCGAGACGATCCTGGAAGTCAATGACCACAACTTCGCCGCCGAGGTGGAGGCCGCGGGCGGTCTCACCATGGTGGATTTCTGGGCGACATGGTGCGGCCCGTGCCGCATGGTGGCGCCCATCGTGGAGGAGTTGGCAACGGAATACCACGATCAGGGCCTCAGGGTCGGCAAATTGGACGTGGACTCGAACCCCAGCACGGCCGCCCGATATGGCGTTCGTTCCATTCCCACGATCCTGTTCTTCAAGGGTGGGCAGCTCGTTGACCAGGTGATCGGCTTCGTGCCCCGCCCGCATCTCGAGGAGAAGGTGCGCAAGCACCTGTAGTCCTCCGGCTGCCAGACTCGGCGCCTTGGGGAGGCCGGCGGGATCGTCCTGCCGGCCTCCTGCGCTTCCTCCTCGATGCATACATTGGGCCCATGTCCACGCTCTACGTCGTCGCCACGCCCATCGGAAACCTGGGTGACCTGAGTCCACGGGCCGCCGAGATCCTGACGTCGGCCGACCGAATCCTCGCCGAGGACACACGGCGGACCCGGGTGTTGGCCGAGCATGTGGGCGCGCGGGCCCGCCTTGTCTCGCTGCACGCACACAACGAAGCCGAGCGATCGGGGCTGGTGCTCTCCTGGCTCGACTCCGGTGAGACCCTCGCCCTGGTCTCAGATGCGGGTACGCCCCTGATCTCGGACCCGGGGGGCCGGCTCGTCGACGCCGTGATCGCCGGCGGTCATGACGTGGTGCCGATCCCGGGTCCCTCGGCGGTCCTCGCGGCGCTCGTGGGCTCGGGCTTCCGAGTGGACCGCTTCACGTTCCTCGGCTTTCCCGAGCGCAAGGGGAAGGGCCGGGCGGCACTCCTGGAGCGGGTGGCCGGGGCCGAAGAGCCCGTGGTCCTGTTCGAGTCCCCGCAGCGCCTCGTGCGACTTCTCGAGGACCTGACTACGGCGTGCGGGCAGGACCGGCGGGTGTGCGTGGCCCGGGAGCTCACGAAGATCCACGAGGAATTCGTGCGCGGAACCCTCACCGAGGCGAGCGCCTACTACCGTAGAAGTCCACCCCGGGGTGAGGTGTGCCTCGTCATCAACGCGGCCGAAGTGAGGGCCACGGAGGCCGGCTCCCTCGAAGACGAAGCCGCACGGCTCGCTCGCTCGCTCCTTGCAGGGGGTGAAAAGCCCAGCGAGGTGGCGCGGGAGCTGACGCGCCGGCTCGCTCTACCGAGGAACGCGGCGTACCGTATCGTCCACGATGTCGCCAACCGCCCGGAAGGGAGCCCTTGACGGCCATCCGCGCATGACCTGGATCCTGCTCACAACCCTCTCCGTCCTCGCCACTTCTCCGGCGGCGCCACGGGCGGATTCCATCACCATTACCCGGCTGCAGTACCCGGGGGGTGGGGACTGGTACGGGGATCCGTCTTCGCTCCCGAACCTGCTATCGGCGATCCGCGAGCGAACCGGGATCCAGGTGACGATGCGGGAGCAGACGGTGACTCCCATGGATCCGAGCCTTCCCGATCACCCGTATCTGTACATGACGGGGCACGGGAACGTGCAGTTCTCACCCGCGGAGCGGGCGGCGCTCCGTGCGTACCTGCTGAGGGGCGGCTTCCTCCACGCCGACGACAACTACGGCATGGATCAGTCCTTCCGCCGGGAGATGCGACTGATCTTTCCGGACATCCCCTTGGTGGAGATCCCGGCTTCGCACCCCGTCTTCCACGACTTCTACGACTTTCCGGAGGGGATCCCCAAGGTTCACGAGCACGACAACCTGCCGGCGCAGGCTCTGGGGATCTTCGTGAACGGCCGCCTGGCGGTCTTCTATAGCTACCAGTCGGACCTCGGAGACGGCTGGGAAGATCCCGAGGTCCACCAAGATCCACCGGCCGTCCGGGAGCAGGCCCTCCGCATGGGGGTGAACCTGTTCCTGTACGTCCTCGGGCAGGCGGTCCCGTGACGCCGGCGTCACGGCACCTGCAGGCCGTGGTGCGGGGTGTGCGTAAGCACCTCACCCTTCGAGCCGGAGTCGCGGCAGTGGCGTGGTGGTCGGTGTTGATCGCCTGGGTCCTCGTCGCGGCCTGGGTCGTGGCCGGGCCCGAGGGATGGCAGCAGGGTAGCCGCGGCCCGCTGCTGCTGGATGTGGTCCTCGTGGTGCTGGTGGGCACCGCCGTGGCGCTCTTCCGATGGGGGACCCGGCGGTGGTTCGACGAGCGACGCCTCAGCGATGCCATGGAGCACGCGGTGGGCCTTCGCCCGGGTCTCCTCCGCGGGTCACTGGAGCTGGGCCGCCAACTGCCGCCCGGGATCTCACAGGCCCTCGCGGAACGCGCCGCCGAACGAACCGCCGGCGAGCTCGATCGGACTCCTGGAGAGTTGAGCGGAGCGCTGGGCCGCTCGGTATCGGCCTGGACCCGGAGGGGATGGGGTGCCGCCGCAGCCATGGCAGTGGCGCTGACCTTCCTCGCCGTCTCCACCCCATCCCGGACGGCGGGGGCGTGGGCGGGCCTGTCGTCGCCACTGCGAATCGCCTCGAAGGTGCGACTGGGCGGCGTCACGGTGACGCCGGGGGATGCGGAGGTGCCCCGCGGGAACGACGTCGAGGTCCGGGTGGATGCCCCGGGGCGGACGTCGGTGGAGCTGGCGTGGCAGCCCGCTGGCGACGTCGGGCACAGGGAGACCCTGCGGACGAGCGGAGGTGTGGCGTCGCGAAGCTTTGCAGAAGTGTCGGTGCCCATCGAGTATCGTGTGCGTACCCCCGACGGCGTCACCACGCGCAGCTACCGGCTCACGCCGGTGGATCCCCTTCTCGTCAGCGAGCTGAAGGTGGAGGTCATCTACGCGCCGCACACCGGCCTCCCTCCCGACGAGTTCCACCGCAGCGTGCCGCCGCTGCGCCTGCCGGAAGGCACCCGCCTGGTGATCTCGGGACGCACGAGTCGGCCCCTGTCGTCGGCGGGCCTCTCGAACGGCTCGGGGACGACGGTTCTGCCGATGCGCGTGGAGGGTCCGGTCTTTCAGGCGAGCTGGTGGCCCACGTCGGCGGGGCGCTACGAATGGTCCTTCGCCGACGTGAACGGGGCGCCGGCGGCCGTCCGGCCGGATCCCCTGGAGATCGACCTGCTACCCGATTCGGCTCCCAGAGTGAGGATCGCCCTGCCGGGGATCGACACGGTGATGCCCCTGGGCATGCGACAGCCCCTCATCGTGGAGGCGGAGGACGACTACGGGCTGAGTCGTCTCGAGGTCGTCGCCTATCGTGTCACCGCCTCCGGGCAGCGGAAGGAGCCCTCCACCATGGGCCTGGACATGGTGGGGACGCGCGCCGCGATGGCGCGGCCCCTGCTGAACATGACGCAATGGGGTCTCCTGCCGGGCGATCACGTGCGGTACTACGCGCGGGCGGTGGACAACGCACCGAGACCTCACGCGACGCAGTCCCGTGAATACGTGCTGCGCGTACCCGACGCCTCCGAGATCCGCAGGAAGGCTCAGGAGGAGTTGGATTCCATGGCTGCGGCCGTGCAGAGGATGGCCGACCAGGCGGATCAGCAGGCCGAAGCGAACCGGAATCGGGAGCTCCAGACCGCGGCGGACGAGGGTCAGAGCGACTTCGCCCAGAGAGAGGAGCTGAAGAAAGCGTTGCAGGACCAGAAGGACCTGTCCGCGCGCGTCGACTCCATGGGGGACGAGATCGAAGCGCTGAAGAAGTCGATGGAGGACGCGGGGCAGGCGGATCCTCAGCTGAGTCGGGACCTGGAGGAGCTGCAGCAGCTCATGAGCCAGGTATCCGACCAGCAGCTGCGCGATCAGCTAGACGAACTCGCCAGGTCCTTGAGCCGGTCGGACATGGAAGATGCGAACCGCGCGCTGAAGGACCTGGCGGCGCAGCAGCAGGAGTTCCGCGACCGCCTGGAGGAGTCCCTGGATCGCTTCCGCCGCGCGGCGGCACAACAGGAGTTCCGGGCCGCGACGGCGGACGCCGAGGAGCTGGCACGTCAGGAGCGCGCCCTCGCAGATGCCCTCAAGGAGGCCAAGGACCCCGACGACGCGGCCAGGCGGGCGGTCCAGCAGAGGGATCTCGGCGACCGTGCGGGGCAGCTCGGCGAGCGCATGAACCAACTCCAGGAGCGACTGGATCAGCTCGGTGAGCAGAGTGCGTCGAAATCCGTGCAGGATGCCGGGAAGGAGGTCGCCGAAGCGCAGGCACAGATGGGTGAAGCCGGCCGGCACGCGCGACAGCAGCGTGGGGAGCAGGCCTCCACCCGGGCCGACGAGGCTGCCAGGAAGCTCGAGGACGCTGCCAAGCGGCTCGGCGAAGCGCAGGAGAAGATGATGGAGCAAACCGGCGACGCGGCGCGGGAGGCGCTCAGCCAGGCCGCGGACGAGGCGCTGGCGCTGGCGCGGCGCCAGGCGGAGCTCCAGGATCAGATGGGCAGCGGGGGCCGGGACCGGATGAGCGACCTCCGCGCCGACGAGGAGTCGCTCCTCCAGGGCACGCGCAACCTGGCTCAGAATCTGATGGAGGGGACGAGAGGGGCCATCGCCGGGAGCCGGGACTTCTCGGAGCAGATCGGCCGCGCGATGCGGTCCGTCTCAGCCGTCCTCGACGTCATGGAGCACCCCAACGGATCGCCGACAGCCCCCGCGGATGCCGCGGGCCGCGTGGTGGGCGAGTTCAACCAGCTGGCGCTTCTGGCCCTGGCCGGGTCCGAGCAGATGAGCCAGCAGGAGGGCCAGCATGGGCAGGGCGGCCGGGACACCCGGGAGCAGGTTGAGCAGTTGGCCCAGCAGCAGGGTGATCTGACCAACAAGACGGGCCAGCTCACTCCGATGCAGCTCGGTACCGAGGCCCTGAAGGAGCAGCTTCAGAAGCTCGCGGAGGAGCAGCAGCGGCTGGCGGACGCCCTCTCCGACGCCGCCGAGAAGCCCGACGCCAGGGACGAGACCCTCGGGGATCTCGAGGCCCTGGCGGAGGAGGCCGCGGCCCTCGCCCGGCAGATGGCACGGGGACGGCTGACGCCCGACATGCTGGACCGGCAGGAGAAGCTCTTCCACCGTCTGTTGGATGCGGGGCGCAGCCTGGAGAACGACGACGAGATCTCCGACGAGCGCGAGTCGAAGACCGCCGGTGTATTCGAGCACAATGTCGTGCAGCCACTCAGTCCGGAGCAGCTCGGAGCCTTGCGCTACGGGCTGCCCGACGCGGAGCAGCTGCGGCTCCTCCCGCCCGCCGTGCGTGAGCTCGTCATCCAGTACTTCGAGCGCCTCAACCGCGGCAGTGGCGGCGGCGGGCGTCAGGGGGCAGGGTCGGGTGGGGGACGATGAGGCGCCACGCTCGATGGGTGCTGCTCGTGGCGGGCGCCGTGGCCCTTCCGTTCCGTCTCGGGGCGCAGGCGCCGGCGCAGACGCGCGTGCTGCGAGACGCGGCGGAGCTCGAGGCCCAGGGGGACTTCGACGGCGCGGAGCGCGTGCTCCGAGGCCTGCTGAAGTCCGACCCGTCGTCCTCGGGGGGGCTCTTCGCCCTGGAGCGCGTGCTGCGGGCCAAAGGGGCCCTCGCCACGATTCTCCCGGCGGTGGACACCTTCCTGGCGCACGACCCGTCCGCATCGGGCGTTCGCTACATGAAGCTGCGGGTCCTGCTGGAAGTGGACTCCGTCGCCGCACTGCAGCAGGCCGCCGAGCAGTGGTTCCACGCCGAGCCCGGGTCCGACGTGCCCTTTCGCGAGGTGAGCCGTGTCTTCGAGAAGGCGTTCGGCGCCCATCGCGCCCTGGACGTGCTTCGCAGGGGAAGATCCGCCACCGGCCATTCCGACGCTCTGGCGTTAGAGATGGCCGACCTTTTGGCTGCCACCGGTGACGCCGAGGGAGCGGTGAAGGAATGGACCCGCGCGGTGGGGGACGACGGGGCGGGAGCGGGGATCGTGGCGAGTCGGGTGGGCTCGCTTCCCCGGGACCGACAAGAAGTGGGCCGTAGGCTTGTCTCCGCCCTGAGCAGCGCACGTGAGGGCGGGAGGCGGAAGGCCGCCGCGGCCATCGCCGTGGACCTGGGACTCGAGGCGGAGGCGCTGAAGTCCTGCCGTGAGCTGGTGAACGGGATGGACGCGGAGTCCCGGGACGCATTCCTCACCGACATGGCGGGCCGCGCGCGGAAGCGAGGGCTCACGGAGCTGTCGGCCTGGGCCTACGGGGAGCTGGGTCGCGACGCCGCGACGCCGGGCGAGCGACGCCAGATCGACCAGCGCCTCGTGGAGGCCTCCTTGGCGCAGGGAGACACCGCCTCCGCGCTGGAAGCCCAGAGACGCGTCGTGGCCTTGTTCACGCCCGGCTCCGTGGACCGTCGCAAAGCCACCGCGCTGGCGGTCCGGCTCGAGATCCCCGGTGCGGATCGAACCACCTTGCGAACGCTCCTGGACGGCTTCCGGTCGGACTTCCCCGACGCTCCAGAGACAGACGGCCTCGCGGCTTCGGCGGCAGCGCGCCTCATCGCTCGCGGCGACAGTGCCGGAGCGGTCGGGGTCATGGAGGGGATCGACGGACCGCGCACCACCCTGGAGCGGGGGTACCTCCTCGTGGGCGCAGGCGATGTGCCCACCGGGCGAGCGGCCCTCCTCATGGCGGTGAACGGGCTCGATCCGGCCGAGGCCACGGGCGTGATCCAGTACGCCGGCCTCCTCGGCCGCCTGTCGGAGCCGGGTACCGCCCTTCTGGCGAAGGCGGGGCTCCTGGCCCACCTAGGGAGGGGTGCCGAAGCGGCGGGGCTCCTGGAGATCGGGACCGACTCCGCAGCTGCGTCGGATCGCCCGGCGATGCTCGCGGAGGCAGCTCGGATGGCGGATGCAGCGGGTGCCGACTCCGTCGCCGTCCGACTGCGGGACCGGCTGCTCTCGGAGCACCCGGACGCGCCGGAGGTGCCTGAGGCCTCGTTGGCCCTCGCGAGGTCTCGGGCGCGCACGCCGGCGGGACACGACGAGGCCGTCCGCATCCTCACCGACCTCCTGACCGAGCATCCCAACGCCGCCGTGGCGCCGGACGCCCGTCGGGAGCTGGAGCGGCTGCAACGCAGGAGCGGGCCTTGAGACCGACGAGACGCCCCGAGAAGCGGACCCGGGCCCGGAGGGCGCGGTGGATGCCCTCGGCAGGGGTCGCCCTGCTGCTTCTGGCGAGCGTCTCGCCCACCGCGCCGGCGGGAGCCCAGTCGCTACTCGTTCCCATGGACCGCACGCAGCAGAATCACCTGAGGGCCTACGGGCTCACGTACTGGGTGCTCCAGCAGGGGCGGAAGGCCGAGTGGCTCCTCAACTACCGTAGCGGCTCGTTCCTGCTCCCGGACCAGCCCGACGTGCGGAAGGCCGCCGCGCTCCGCGGCGTGAGCGTGACGCCCATCGATGCCGCGCAGGAGGGCCAGATCCGGGCCGTCATCGCGGAGTCCAACATGGAGGCCGTGGTCCTGGAGAAGGCGCCGAAGGTGGCCGTATACTCACCGCCGAATGCCACACCGTGGGACGACGCGGTCACGATGGCGCTGGAGTATGCGGAGATCCCGTACGTGAAGATCTGGGACGACGAGGTCCTGGACGGCGATCTCAAGCAGTACGAGTGGATCCACCTCCATCACGAGGACTTCACCGGGCAGTACTCGAAGTTCTACCTGACGTACGCCGGAGCTCCGTGGCTCCGGGAGGAAGTGGCACGAAATCAGGAGGTTGCCCGCGCACACGGATTTCCCGACGTGCCGTCGGAGAAGAAGGCGATCGCACGGCGCCTCCGCGAATACGTGGAGCAGGGGGGCTTTCTGTTCGCCATGTGCTCGGCGACGGAAACACTGGACCTGGCTCTGGCGGCCGGGCCGGTGGATATCGCCGCGGCCTACTCCGATGGGACCCCCCCGGATCCCGACGCCACGGCGAAGATGAGATGGAGCCAGGCCATGGCGTTCACGGGGGCCCAAGTGCAGATCGCCCCTGCGGTGAGCGCCTTCAGTGACGTCGACAGTCATCAGGTCAACACACCATGGCGTAAGGAGTTGGGTGTCTACAGCTTATTCAATTTCTCGGCCAAGTTCGACCCGGTCCCGACCATGTTGACGCAGGATCACGAGGCCGTGCTGCCGGACTTCTACGGGCTCACCACGGCGTTCCGCTTGGACCGGATCAAGCCGGGGGTGATCATCCTCGCCAAAGAGGGGGACGCGGCGAAGTACATCCACGGCGACCTGGGAAAGGGCACCTTCACGTTCTTCGGCGGCCACGACCCCGAGGACCCCGAGCACCAGATCGGGGATCCGCCCACGGACCTCTCGCTCCACCCGAACTCCGCCGGATACCGACTGATCCTCAACAACGTGCTCTTCCCTGCCGCGAAGAAGAAGAAGCTCAAGACGCAGTGACCTCGCGCCGTCGCTCCGCCCGACCAGGATCGCTCCCGTCCGCGCGCCGCCTTCGAGACGGCGGTGACGTGCCGGAGGGGTTCCCCGTGGATCTGGAGCGGGCGGCTCTCGTGGGGCTGGACGGACTGGAGCCCGAGAAGCCGAGCCCCCCGGCGGTGGAGAAAGACCGATCCCGCCCGATCCGGCCGTTGCGCCTTTCCCCGGAGGCATCCGAGCGCGTCCGCATCGAGATCGCCCGTGCCGGCGGACGGGAAGTGAGCTTCCTCGCATCGGTGGACGGCGACAGGGTCGTTCGCGACCCCCGAGCCGTGGCCCGGGGCAACTTCGAGGCGGTCCTGGTAGCGGCCCGCGACGCCGAGGACGGGGGAGTGATGCTGCACAACCATCCTTCGGGGGTCCTCGAGCCGTCGGATGCGGACATGCGGGTGGCTGCACTGTTGTACGAGCAGGGCCTCGGCTCAGCCATCGTCGACAACGAAGCTCGCCGGCTCTACGTGGTGGTAGAGCCGCCGGAGCCTCGGATCCGGGTGCCCCTCGACGTGCAGGAGCTCGACGCCGTGCTGGCTCCGGGTGGCACCCTGGCTGACCGGCACCCCGGGTACGAGGATCGCCCCGGCCAGAGGCAGATGCTTGCGGCGGTAGCCCGGCGCTTCAACGACGGCGGGGTGGTCATCGTAGAAGCCGGCACAGGCACGGGGAAGTCCCTCGCGTACCTCCTGCCGGCCGCCCGCTGGGCGCAGGAGAATGCCGAGCGCACGGTGATCTCCACCAACACGATCAACCTGCAGGAGCAGCTCGCGGGCAAGGACCTCCCGCTGGTCCGGGATCTCCTGGGCGAGGAGCTGGATTGGGCTCTGGTCAAAGGCCGTGGGAACTACGTCTCCATCCGGCGGGCGCTGCTGGCGGCGGAGAGCCAGGCCTCGCTCTTCGAGGAAGACCGCTCCTCGGAGGTGGCGTCCCTATTGGCGTGGATCCGCACCACGGACGACGGGTCCCTCTCCGACCTGACCTTCGCCCCGTCGGAGGATCTGTGGGACGAGGTCAAGAGCGATCCGGACATCTGCCTGCGGGCGCGCTGTCCGCATTTCCAGGAGTGCTTCTTCCAGCGCGCGCGGCGCAAGGCGGCTTCGGCGCAGCTCCTGGTCGTCAACCACCATCTGCTCTTCACCGACCTGGCGGTGCGCAGGGTCACGCAGAACTACGGCCAGTCGGCGGTCCTTCCCGCGTACAAGCGGCTCATTCTCGACGAGGCGCACAACGTGGAGGATGCCGCCACCTCCCATCTGGGCGTGGAGGTCAGTCGCAGAGGGCTCTACCGCGTCTTGTCCCGCCTCGAGAGGCGGGGACGTGGGATCCTCGCGGCGGTGCACGACGGTGTGGGGGGTACCGACCAGGGTCGGGAGCTCAGGGAGCGCATCGAAAACCGCGTGCGGCCGGCCCTGTCGAGGGTCCGGGCCGTCGTGGAGGGCTTCGTCGAAGCCCTGGCGGCCTTCGTCGGCACGGAGGAGCGCACCGCCCGGCTCGGGCCCACGGGCGTGGGGGAGCCGGCGGAGACCGAGGAGATCCGGGAGCGCCTGGACGCCCTGGTGGGGACGCTGGGAGCGCTGGAGCGGGAAGTGTCGGAGCTCCGGGCCCGCGTCGAGCTGGACGAGGAGATCGCCCAGCGGCTGGAGGGGAGGATCCTCGATCTGAGGAGCGTGGAGCGTCGCCTCGCCGCGCAGGCGGCCGGTGTGCGCCTGGTGCTGACGCCGGGGGGAGAAGCCTCGGCGTACGTTCGGTGGCTGGAGGTCCGGGGCTCGGGGTCCCGCGGGAACCTGGTGCTCGCGGCGGCCCCGATCGACCTGGGCGCGGTGCTCCGGGAGTCGCTATTCACGAAGGCGGAGGCCGCCGTGCTCACGTCGGCGACGCTGACCACCCGACGACGCTTCGACTTCGTGCGCGAGCGGCTCGGGCTTGCGGCCGAGGACGTCGAAGCGTCGGACCCGCCGGTGTCGGTTGAGGAGCGCCTGATGCCGTCGCCTTTCGACTATCGGCGGCAGACGGTGATGGTGGTCCCCACGGACCTGCCGGCCGCGGAAGCCGGGGGCGACGACTTCCAGCGCGCCACGGCGCGCGTGGTGGAGGAGATGGCCGGACTGTCCGACGGGGGCCTCTTCGTCCTCTTCACCTCCCACGGAGCGCTCAGGCGCGTGGCGGAGCTGCTGAGGGCCTCGGGGGTCGAGGGACGCTGGCCCCTCTTCGTCCACGGGGAAGGGGATCGGCACCGGATGCTCGGCGGCTTCGTGGCGGCGGAGCGGGGGATCCTCCTGGGAACCGCATCCTTCTGGGAAGGGGTCGATGTGCCGGGAGATCCCTTGCGTGGCCTCATCCTGCAAAAGCTCCCGTTCAGGGTGCCCACGGAGCCCATCACCGCGGCGCGGATGGAGGCCATCGAGCGGACCGGAGGGAGCCCCTTCCACCAGTTCATGCTTCCCCATGCCGCCCTGCGCCTCAAGCAGGGATTCGGTCGACTCGTCCGCTCCCGCGGGGACCGCGGGGCCGTGGTCATCCTCGACGACCGTATCGTGCAGCGTCGTTACGGGAGGTACCTCCTGGAGTCGCTTCCCGACGCGCCCCTCGTGAAAGGAGCCTGGGCAGACGTGAGGCGCCGTCTGGCGGCCTTCTACGAGGAGTAGAGGAGATCGTCGGTCGGCACTTGGACGCGTTCGTCACGGAACGTAGATTGCTGCGTTCGACGGGTTCGTCCTGTCCTGCCCACTCTGCGCCACCGGTACCGTCATGAAGCAATACGCAGGCCTCGTCATCGGCGTGATCTACATCTTCATTGCCTTCGGTGCGTTCCGCACCGGGATGCATGGATGGGAGAGCGGGTTCAGCGACCTGGGTCTTTGGTGGACGGTCATCGGCGGCATTCTCACCATCGCCGGCTTCGGCGCCCTCATCGGCACGTGGATCCATACACAGGCCAGGGGACACGAATAGATTCCGGCCGCGCCGGCCCGGCAGACGTCGCGCCGAGCCCCGCACCGGCCCCGTCGAGAGTCTACGAAGCGGATCGCCGCCGGGGTGGCGGTAGTGCCGCCGCGGAAGGGCCGCCCCCTCGGGTCGGGGCGGCCTTTCTTCGTTCTCCGGTTTCCCGCGTCCCCTGAGGGTCTTCGTACCAGCAACCTTTTCGCGCGTGAGCCCTTCCGATGTCCATCTCCCCATCCAAGATCGTTTGTGTCGGCCGGAACTACGTGAAGCATGCTGCCGAGCTGGGCAATGCCGTTCCTGCGGAACCCCTCATCTTCCTGAAACCGCCGTCGGCCCTGATCCGTCCGGGGGACGCCATTCTCCTCCCTCCCGGCGTGGGTCGGGTGGACTTCGAAGGCGAGATCGGGGTGGTGGTGGGACGGCGCGCTCGTCACGTCCCCGAATCCGACGCGTGGGACCATGTGGGGGCCCTCGTGGCCCTCAACGACGTGACGGCGCGCGATCTGCAGAAGAAAGACGGGCAGTGGACGCGGGCCAAGGGCTTCGACACGTTCTGCCCCGTCGGGGAGCCGAGGAGCCTCTCCGAGGTGGATCGGGCCGGCTTGGCCGTGACCACCCGGGTCAACGGTCAGATCCGTCAGCACGCCCCGGCCAGCGACATGGTGTTCGCCATCCCGTTCCTTCTGGCGCACATCAGCCGGATCATGACGCTCGAGCCCGGCGATCTCATCGCGACGGGGACGCCGGACGGTGTCGGGCCGCTGGTCGCCGGAGACGAGGTCGAGATCTCCGTCGAGGGGGTGGGAGCGGTGCGCAACACGGTTCGGGAGGCCCGGCCGTGACGCCCCCGAAGAGCCGTACCCTGAATGCGCTACCCGGCTACCCCCTGGCGGGCTTCAAGGAGCGCCGGCTCGAGCTGGAGGCCAGCGGCGTCGACGTGATCGACCTGGGGGCTGGAGACGCGGACCTGGCTCCACCCCCCGCCGTGAGGGCGGCGATCCAGGCGGCGGTCGAAGACCCGGCCATGTCGCGCTATCCGTTCCAGGTGGGCCTGCCGGCGTTCCGGGAGGCCGCGGCTGCGTGGATGGAGAAGCGCTTCGGAGTGGGCCTCGACCCCGCGTCCGAGCTGCTGCCCCTGATCGGGTCCAAGGACGGGCTCGCGCACCTCCCGTTCGCCTTCGTGAACCCCGGTGACGTCACGGTCATGCCCGACCCGGGATATCAAGCCTATCGGGGCGGTACGGTCCTGGCCGGCGGTGAGCCGTGGATGGTCCCGCTCCGGCCGGAGAGCGACTTCCTCATCCCCCTCGACGAGCTTCCTGCCGACGTCGTGGCCCGCACGCGCATCCTCTATCTGAACTACCCGAACAACCCCACGGCGGCGTCCGCTCCGGACGATTACTACGTCCGCGCCATCGACTTCTGCCGCGAGCACGATATCGTCCTCGTCCACGACCACGCGTATTCGGAGATGGCCTTCGACGGCTATCGGCCACCCAGCATTCTCCAGTTCCCCGGCGCCCGGGACGTGGCCGTCGAGTTCCACTCGCTGTCCAAGACCTACAACATGACCGGGTGGCGCCTCGGGTGGGCGGCAGGCAACCCCCAGCTGGTGGGTGCGCTGTCCAAAGTGAAGACGTTCGTCGACACCGGCGTCTTCCTGGCGGTGCAGGCGGCCGGCGTGGCCGCCCTGGAGAGCTGGGAGAGTTGGGTGCCGGGCAACGTGGCGGTATTCCAGCGGCGACGTAACGCGGCCGTGGCGGCCCTCCGGACCGCGGGCTTCCAGGTCGAGGAGCCCAAGGCCACCATCTACCTTTGGGTGCCGGTGCCGCACGGCGAGCCGTCGCGGGACTTCGCCCGCAGGGTATTGGACGAACAAGGAGTCATGGTCCTGCCAGGGTCGTCCCTCGGCGACGGGGGCGAGGGCTTCTTCCGGATCGCCTTGACGGTCGCCGAGGAGCGGTTGGTGGAGGCCGCCACGCGCCTGGGGCGGGCGCTGTGACATCGGGTTGAGATGCCGCCCCGGCGTGGAGGCCGACGGCGCGGGGTCGAGTCCGCGGACAGACCTCCACGCGTGTAGGAACCGGCTTCTTCGGCCGGGTTAGGAAGGTGCATGAATCAACCGGTCGGCGACGAGACACGGCTTTCGCTCCGGGGCGCCGACCCACGGCGCCCCCGTCCTTCCTATCGCCGTTTCCTTCCGCTGACCCTCGCAATCTCCGCAGCCATCCATCTGTTCGTGCTGGTGATCTACCCGCGCGTCATGGCGCACGAGAAGATCGCCAACCCAGTGCCCTTCCGGCTCCCGATCATCAGCCAGGGCGGCAACGCAATGAGCGCGATCCGCATCGTGGTGGTGGACCAGGGGAAGGCGGAGCGCCCTGCCGAGCCCGTCAAGCCGGAGCAGCAGGAGCCGTCCCGGATCACACCGGTGGCGCCGAACCTCGGACCCACGGCGCCGCCCACGGGGCTCGTGGCGCCCGGCCTGTCCACAGCGGAGCGTCTCCGACCGCACCTGACGGACCCCCGCATCTGGGCGGCGGTGGATTCGGCGTTCACGGAGCTGACGCTCGAGCAGCGCCTCCAGCTCGAGCTGTCGGGCCGAATCCAGGAGCTGGGTGACTCCATGTCGGCCGCCGAGGCGGCCCAGAGGGCACTCACAGATTGGACCTTCACAGACAAGAACGGGAAGAAGTGGGGCGTTTCCGAAGGCAAGCTGCATCTCGGGGACATCACGCTTCCCCTGCCATTCAGCTTCGGCACGGCGGTGGGGCAGCGGGACGCCGTGCAGCGCGCAGATTGGGAGTGGCAGGAGATCCAACGCGGGGCGGCAGCGGGAGCCGTCCGGGACAGCTGGAAGGACCGGGCCAAGGCCATCCGGGAACGGCGGGACAAGGAGCGGGCAAAGACGAAGCCGGACACCACGGGCGTGCATCCTTGACGCTGCGGGGCCGGTCGCGCCGGCTCCCCCGGCCGCACGCCAGGCCGCGAGCCGGTTCCCCACTCTTGTCACGCCTGCCATCTTAAGAATTCTCGAACAACGGGACGCCGCGCCGGCGCGGTGCTCCCGCCCCCGAAGCCCATGGAGCCGACGTGTCGGAGGAGCTGGCCCCCCGTTTCGATCCCCGAGCCATCGAGCCGGGTCGGTACCGTGTCTGGCAGGACGGCGGTCACTTCCACGTTCCCGCCTCTGCGGTCCTGGAGGACGGCAAGGATCCCTACGTCATCGTCATTCCTCCGCCGAACGTGACTGCGGTGCTCCACATGGGGCACGGACTGAACAACACCATCCAGGACGTGCTCATCCGCTGGCGGCGCATGCAGGGACGGGCATCGCTCTGGGTGCCAGGTACGGACCACGCCGGAATCGCCACACAGAACGTGGTGGAGCGCCGGCTGGCAGCGTCCGGCAAGACCCGCGACGACATCGGGCGTGACGCCTTCGTGGCCGAGGTGTGGGACTTCGTGCGGGCCACCGGCGGGACGATCCTGGAGCAGCTCAAGGCCATGGGCTGCAGCTGCGACTGGCAGCGCACCCGCTTCACGCTGGACGACGAGCTGAGCAAGGCGGTGCGCGAGGTGTTCGTGCGCCTGTACGACAAGGGGCTCGTCTATCGGGGCGAGTACATCATCAACTGGTGTCCTCGCTGCCATACCGCGCTGTCGAACGAGGAAGCCGAAGGAGAGGACACTGCGGGGAGCCTGTGGAACCTGCGCTATCCTCTCACCGAGGCCGGCTTCGCCGCGGCGGAGCAGGCGGCCGCGGCGGGGGCGAGCGCCCTGGGTCGCCTGGAGGACGGGCGCTGGTACCTCACGGTGTCGACGACGCGACCCGAGACGATGCTCGGAGACACGGGCGTCGCGATCCATCCCGACGACGAGCGGTATCGGGGCCTCGTCGGGGCCGAGGTGGAGTTGCCGCTCACGGGGCGAACCATCCCCGTGGTGGCGGACCCCCACGTGGATCCGGAGTTCGGGTCCGGCATGGTGAAGGTCACCCCCGCGCACGATCCCAACGACTTCGAGATCGCCGGACGCACCGGACTCGATGTCCTCGACGTCATGACGCCGGACGCTCGCATGAGCAAAGCCGCGCCGGAGGCCTTCCGCGGGATGGATCGCTGGGATGCGCGGCGGGCGGTTCTCGGGGCGCTGGACGAAGAGGGACTGCTGGCAGGCGAGACCCAGCACACGCACTCGGTGCCGCACTGCTACCGATGTCACACGGTGGTAGAGCCGCGCCTCTCGCTCCAGTGGTTCGTGAAGATGAAGCCTCTGGCAGAGCCCGCGTTGGCGGCGTCCAGGGACGGCACGGTCACCTTCACCCCGGAGCGCTGGAAGAAGGTGTACGAGCACTGGATGGAGAACATCCGGGACTGGTGCATCTCGCGACAGCTCTGGTGGGGGCACCGGATCCCCGTCTGGTATTGCTCCTGCGGGGAGGTCGTCGTCGCACGCGAAGACCCCACGACCTGCCCGAAGTGCGGGGGCACCGAGCTGGAGCAGGACCCCGATGTCCTCGACACCTGGTTCAGCTCGTGGCTGTGGCCGTTTTCGGTGTTCGGCTGGCCCGAGCAGAGCGACGACGTCAAGGCGTTCTATCCCGGCCACACGCTCTCCACCGCCCCGGAGATCCTGTTCTTCTGGGTGGCGCGCATGATCATGGCTGGGTACGAGTTCATGGGAGAGCCTCCCTTCACGCAGGTGTATCTCCACGGCACGGTGCGCGACGCCAGGGGGCGGAAGATGTCGAAGTCCCTGGGCAACGGCATCGATCCGCTGGACGTCGTGCGAGAGTATGGCGCGGACGCCATGCGCTACACGCTGGTGAGCGCCTGCGCCATCGGTACCGACATCATGCTCGACCACGAGGACGTGGGGGGCTCCTTCGCGGTGGGCCGGAACTTCTCCAACAAGATCTGGAACGCGGGACGCTTCGCGCTCATGAGCCTGGGCGACGGGGCCGTGAGGCCTCTATCCGAGATCGCGGCCGACCTGGAGCTCGAGGACCGGTGGATCCTGTCACGGCTCAACCATGCTGTGGGTGCCACCACTCGTGACCTGGAGCGGTTCAGGCTCCATGAGGTCGCGGAGGACCTCTACCACTTCTTCTGGGGTGAAATCTGCGATTGGTACCTCGAGTTGGTGAAGTCACGTCTGGGCGAGGGGGCGGAGCCGCGGTCCAGGGAAGCCGCGCGAACGACACTGGTCACGGTATTGGACGGGGCGTTCAGGCTGCTGCATCCCATCATGCCGTTCATCACGTCCGAGCTCTGGGGCCGGCTGCCCTGGCCGGAAGGGGCGGACCGGCCCGACGACCTCATCGTGGCCCCGTGGCCGATGCAGGACGACGGCCGGCCCGACGAGGAGGCCGAGCGGATCGTGGGTGCCCTTCAGGAGTTGATCGTCGAGGTGCGCCGGCTGCGCAAGGAGTACGGTGTCGCGGAGGGGCAGCGCATCGGCATCGGACTCTCGGGGGACGAGTCCCTCGTCACGACGATGGCGGCGCAGGGCGCGGCCCTGGAGCGCCTGGCCCGGGTGGACGAGGTTGCCATCGCTGCCGGCGCCGGCGGTGTCGGAGCCCACGGCGTGCTGACCAGCGGTATCGAGCTCTTCGTACCTCTGGAGGGGATTATCGACGTGGAGCGGGAGCGCGAGCGCATGAAGGGGGAGATCGAGCGACTGCAGGGACAGCTCGCCTCCGCCGAAGCGCGGCTCGCCAAAGAAGCCTTCGTGTCACGCGCGCCGGCGGACGTGGTTCAGCGGGAGCGGGACCGGGCCGAAGCCCTCAGGGAGCAGGGGGAGCGGCTGCACGAGAAGCTCCAGGGGCTGGCGGGTTCGTGACCCCGAGGAGGGAGAGCTGAGCAGGTCACTGTCCGTGCGCGTCCTGCGGAGAGGGTTGCCCGCGCTGTTGGCGGCTTCGGCGGTCGGGTTGGCGGGAGCGTGCGCCCGTCAGGGTGCGCCTCCCGGAGGGCCGCAGGATCGTCGTCCGCCCGTGGTGGTCGTGACGGTGCCCGACACCTTCGCCGTGGACTCGACGTTCCGGGGCCCCGTACGCTTCGACTTCGACGAGCGCATCAGCGAGCGGCCGGCGTCGGGGACGCTGGACGGAGCGGTACTGGTCTCACCGCGCACGGGCGAGGTGCGCGTATCCCACTCCCGGGCCGGCATCAAGGTAGAGATGGCGGGGGGATTCAAGAAGGACCTGGTCTATCGGGTGACGTTGCTGCCGGTCTTCAAGGACATGTTCAACAACCAGATGCGCGACCCGTTCGAGTTGGTCTTCTCGACGGGCGCGCCCTTCGTGAACAGCGCAGTGGCGGGGATGGTCTGGGACCGCATCACCGGCCAACCCGAGAAGGACATGGAGGTCCGTGCCATGTCCGACGCGGACTCGGCGTCGTACTTCGCTCTGTCCGACACGGCGGGCATCTACGCGTTCCGCTATCTGCCCCCTGCTCGATACAGGCTCACGGCGTTCGAGGATCGGAACCAGAACTACGAAGTCGACCGGACCGAGCCCAGAGGCGAGAGGGCCGTGTTGCTGAACGGCCCGGACACACTCCTGCCTCTGGACATCTCCACGCTCCAGCCCGACACCGCGCATGCACGCGTGCGTGCCGTCGAGGTGCTGGACTCCCTCACGGTGGTCGTGACCTTCGACCGCTTCATCGATCCGGAAGAGCCGTCGACGCGGATGAGCGCGACACTTTCCCGGGACAGCGGGTCCGCGCCGAAGGTCGTGCGTGTCTTTCAAGAATACGAATACTCCCAGTGGGTGGTGCAGGTGAGGGACTCCGTCGCGCGCCTCGACTCGCTGGCGGCGGCGGAACGCGCCAGGGAGGAGGCGGCCCAACGGGCGGCGGCTGCAGAGAGGCGAGCCGAGCCGGACACCGCGGCACCCGATACCGCGGCCATAGAGCCCCATCCCAGGCCGGCTACCACGGCCCGGGACACCGGGATCGTGGGGGACACGGCCGCGCGTGTCGTTCAAGGCGGCGACACGATCGTTCGGGACACGGCCGCGCGCGTCGTTCAAGGTGGCGACACGATCGTTCGAGACACGGCCCTGCACATCGTGCCTCCGGTGGATACCACCGGGCGGCGCGGAGGACCCCCGGGGGCCGCGCCCGACACCACCAAGACGCAGGTCTACCTGCCGCCTCTCCTCCAGGGGGCGGGTGGTGCTGCGGGGCCGCGCGGGCAGGCGCCGGGGGGTAGCATTGGGCAGGACGGGCTCGGCCCGGACGGCAAACCCCTCCCCAAGCAGCGTATCGTTCTGGTGCTCGACAGTGCCCTCACCGCGAACGTGGACTACCTCGTCACCGTGCAGGGTGTGACGACGGTGACCGGAGTCCCCCTCGGGGGAGGTGAGGCGCACTTCACGCGGCAGCCCCCCAAGGACACGACTCAGGCGGCCGGGGACAGCGCGGCCGCGCGGGATACGTCGGCGGTAGCGGACACATCCACGGTTCCCGACACGTCCACGATCCCCGACACCTCCCGGACCGCCTGGCGGCTCGGCGTGCCCAGGGGCGCCGGGAGCCTTCCGTATCCCTTCGTCCCGCTGCCGGAGAAACGCAGACGCCGATGAGTGATCCACGGCGGAGCATCCCCGCCCTGGATGTCCTTCTGGCATCCCCGGCGTTTCAGGAGCTTCTGGGTCGCTATCCGCGAGAGCGCGTGGTGAAGGCGGCTCGCAGCGCCGTGGACGAGGCGCGGGCTGCGCTCACGGAGGGTGGACGTCCGGACGACGTGACCGGCGCTGAGAGGTTGGCCGGCGCCGCGGCGGCGCGACTGGCCCGGGAAGACGTGCCCTCGCTGCGACCCGTCATCAACGCGTCGGGCGTCGTGCTCCACACGAATCTCGGAAGGGCCCCGCTGCCGCGCGCGGCCATCCAGGCGATGGTGCAGGCCGGGTCAGGCTACACGAACCTGGAGTACGACATCGCGGCGGGTCGACGCGGCTCGCGCTACGTCCACTGTGCGGACTTGATCCGGGAGCTGACAGGCGCGGAGGCCGCCCTGGTGGTGAACAACGCCGCGGCCGGACTCCTGCTGGCGTTGAACACCGTGGCGGCGGGGAAGGCCGTAGCGGTTTCGCGGGGTGAGCTGGTGGAGATCGGAGGAGGCTTTCGGATCCCGGAGGTTCTCGAGCGCTCCGGGGCCCGACTCCTGGAGGTGGGCAGCACGAATCGGACGCGTCTCGCCGATTACGCGGGTCCGGTGCGGTCGGGTGACGTCGCGACGGTGCTGAAGGTCCATCGCTCCAACTTCCGCATGCGGGGCTTCACCGAAGAGGCGTCGCTGGCGGAGCTGGTCGAGCTCACGCATTCGGCGGGAATCTCGCTGCTGCATGACCTCGGATCGGGGCTCCTGATGGACCCCGGTGCCCTCGGGCTGCCGGTGGAGCCGCGCGCCGCGGAGTCCCTCGCAGCGGGCGCAGACCTCGTGGTGGTTTCGGGCGACAAGCTCCTGGGAGGGCCCCAGGCCGGTATCGTGGCGGGGCGCGCGGACCTGGTGGCCGCCATGACGTCGAATCCTTTGTGCAGAGCCCTGCGGGTGGACAAGACGACGCTGGCGGCGCTGGAGGCCACGCTACGCCTCTATCGCGACCCTCCCGTGGCTCTCGCGGAGATCCCGACTCTTCGGATGGTGGCCGAGAGCGTGGATGCCGTCAGGGACCGCGCCGAGCAGCTGGCCGGACGCATCGGCGAGGCCGGAGTGGACAGCGCCGCCGTCGTGGAAAGCCGGTGCGCCGTGGGCGGGGGGACCTATCCCGAACTGGAGATCCCCTCCTGGGCCGTGACCGTCTCCGCCGGTCCGGACGTGAGCGCGCCGCAGCTGGCTGTCCGCCTTAGGGAGGGCACACCTCCAGTCGTGGCCCGCATCGAAGGAGATCGGCTTCTCCTGGAGGTGCGGACGGTGCTTCCGGGAGAGGTCGAGGACCTGGTGCGCTGCGTGGCCAGTGCGGTGGGCAACCAGAGCGCCGCGGATCGATGACGGAGCATGGGCGACCCGCCGTCTACCTGGACAGGGACGGCACCCTGGTGGTGGAGCGCCACTACCTAGCGGATCCGGACGGGCTCGAGCTCGTCCCCGGCGCCGAGCGGGCGCTCTCGCTGCTCCGCGACGCGGGCTACGCCCTGGTGGTGGTCACGAACCAATCCGGAATCGCTCGAGGCCTCTACACCGAAGCCGACTACCGGGCTGTAGCCCAGCGTCTCGAGTCCGTCCTTGCGGAAGCGTCCATTTACCTCGACGGGTCCTATCACTGCCCGCATCACCCCGACCTCACGGGCCCGTGCGCCTGTCGAAAACCGTCGACCGGCATGTACCTCCAGGCCGCCGGTGAGCTGGACCTGGCCCCGGAGCGCTCCTGGTACGTGGGCGACAAGGTCACCGACGTACTGCCGGCGCTGGAGCTCGGGGGCCGGGGGATCCTGGTGCGTACAGGGTACGGCGGGGAGCACGAGGCGTCCGTGCCCGACGGGGTAGCGGTGGTGGACGATGTGGAGGCCGCGGCCAGGTACATCCTCGCTGAGGACGACCCAGGAGGAGGAGCCGCGCCGCCGAATACCGGCAGGCGACCGACGCGGCGTTGAACCCCCGGGCGCGTCTGGATAGCTTTGCATGCTTCGTCACGGACACGAATCGAAACCTGTGACAGGGCTTCGGGTATTGGGAAGCCGTCACGACACAGAAGGCCACGTTCGGAGGGCGCAAACTCCATGCTGACGCTCACGCAGACCGCCAGCGAGAAGGTGCAGGACTTCATCCACGAGCACGGGGCGGAGAGTGCCGAGGCGGGGCTACGCGTCGCCGTGCTTCCCGGAGGCTGCTCGGGCTTCCAGTACGGCCTCAACATCGAGGAAGGCGGACCCGAGGCGGACGACGAGGTCTTCGAGGTGGGTGGAGTGAGGGTCTTCATCGATCCGTTCAGCGCCCAGTACCTGCAGGGCGTCGAGATCGACTACGTCACCAGCTTCATGGGGCAGGGCTTCACGTTCCGCAACCCGAACGCCACGGGAGGGTGCGGCTGCGGGAGCTCCTTCACGGTTTGATCTCGCCTGCAGACGTCCTCAAGGACGCGCTTCCCACGGTCCTCGACTACTCGGCGCTCCCCGCCGAGGAATTGCGGGTGCGCATCCGCCAGCGCAAGGCGGATCTGAACGCGGTCATCCTGGGTCACAACTACCAGCGCGTCGAGATCCAGGAGGTCAGCGACTACCTCGGTGACTCGTTGGGCCTTTCCCAGGAGGCGGCCGCCACCAACGCCGATGTGATCGTCTTTTGCGGCGTTCACTTCATGGCGGAGACAGCGAAGATCCTGTCGCCCCAGAAGACGGTGCTCATGCCCGACCTGCGGGCCGGGTGCCCCATGGCGGACTTCGTCACCGCGGCGGCGCTGAAGCGGCTCAAGGCCGAGCATCCGGACGCAGCTGTGGTCACCTACGTCAACTCCACCGCAGAAGTGAAGGCGGAGTCCGACATCTGCTGCACGTCGTCGAACGCAGTGAAGGTGGTGGAGTCCATCCCACGTGAACGCCCCATCATCTTCGTGCCGGACCGGAACCTGGCCCGATACGTCATGGAGCAGACCGGGCGCGACGACATCATCGCATGGGACGGGTACTGCTACGTCCACGACGACATGGTCTTGGAGGAGCTGGAGCAGGCCAAGAAGGCGCACCCCGGCGCTCTGGTGGT
>JAJDNI010000289.1 GCA_022340755.1 Gemmatimonadota bacterium | reverse complement strand
CGTGCAGCTGAGCTTCACTCCGACGTTCTCCTCGTGGGACCATCGGTACGGGCTCTCGACCTCGGGTGGATCCAGCGAGGTCCAGCCCCTCGGAGCGGACCTCACCGACCCGGCCGGCGTCTCACCCTTCCCCGGGATCGCACTCCTCAAGGAGGACCTCGCGGCGCTGACGGGCCAGGGAGATTTCACGCCGACCATCGGCTCGTTGAGCGGGCTCGTCACCAAGAACGTCACGCGCCTCGAGAGCGGACTCCGCCTCGGGGTCTTCGACTGGCTCACCCTCGGAGCGATGGTGCCGTACGTGAAGACGCGCACGGCCATCGACGTCGCGTTCCACCCGGACAGCGCCGGAGCCACCCTCGGTATGAACCCTCTGACCGACGAGGTCGGCTCCAGCGCGGTCTCTGACGTCCTGGGCGGCCTCGAGACCGCCGTGGCCGCCGCGCAGAGCCAGGCCGACGCCGCATGCGCGGCGGGAAGCGGCGCATCGTGCTCTGACGCTCAGGCCTTCTCGCAGCGCGTGGCCACGTTCTCAACGCGGATGCATCAGGCCTACTTTGCCACGCCGTTCTTTCCCCGCGAAGGGTCGGCCATGGCCGACGCGCTCGCCGCGGGCCTGCAGGCCCTGAACAACGACCTCACCGCCGCTGGCCTATCCGCTGTGGGCTACCCGCTCGTCTTCGCCACCGACGTGGTCGACGAGTCCAAGTTCCTGGACCTCACCACGAATCCTCCGGCGGGAATCATCGGGTCACCCCTGGAAACGTCCATGGGTATCTGGACGCTCGGGGACATCGAGCTCACTGCGGATCTGCGCCTCCTGAACGGAGAGATCCGGGACTCCGCAGCGGTGTGGCCGCGAGTCGCCTGGACGGTCACCGGAGGAGTCCTGGTGCGTCTCGGCACCGGCAAGCCGGCCGCTCCCGACACCTTCTTCGCCGTGGGAAGCGGGGACGGCCAGACAGACATCGAGGGACACGTGGCAGCCGCATTGCACCTGGGCCGGCGCCTGGGGCTGGTGGGTGGCTTCCGCTACGGCACCCAGGGCTCTACCTCCCTCGTACGCAGGGTCGCGCCGCCCGGCGCCATCCTGGCACCGGCTGTGTCACGACACCTGGTCGATTGGTCGCCGGGTACGTACACCGACCTGGAGGTGTCACCCCGCTTCGGCATCACTCCAGCTCTTGCCCTGAGCTTCGACTACCGCCGGTACCACAAAGGGGCGGACACGTACGCGCTCACCAGCGATCAGGGCCAGGACATCTACCCGGTGGAGGCGTCCGTCCTGGCCCAGCAGACCGAGGTGACCCTGGGCGAGGCGGCGGTCGGGCTGCGCTACAACACCCTCGCTGCCTGGCGCGCCGGCCAATCCGACACGCCTCTCGAGCTCGGCGTGCGACTCATCTGGGCCGTGAGTGGAGCCGGAGGACAGGTGCCCAAGGCGACACGCGGCGAGCTGACGGTGTCCCTCTTCCACCGACTCTGGGGCAAGAATCCATCCGCCCCGTCCTCGGACACCTCCACACCCACGGGGGGCTTGTAGACCCGGCTCACTGGGCCGCCAGCATCTCCCGGGCGTGCTCCCGGGACGTGGCGGATTCGGGATCTCCTCCCAGCATACGCGCAATCTCTTCCACCCGGGCACCGCCGCTCAGAGAGCGTACCCGTGTCGCCGTCGCACCGGTGCCTTGCTCCTTCTCCACCAGCAGGTGGGCCGCCGCGCGGGCCGCGAGCTGTGGCAGGTGGGTCACCACGAATACCTGATGCCGCCCGGCGACCTGCGCCAGCTTGGCGGCTACGGCACCCGCTACTACCCCGCCGATACCGGCGTCGATCTCATCGAAGACCAATACCGGAACCTCGTCGACGTCGGCGAGGATGGACTTGATGGCGAGCATTACCCTCGAGAGCTCGCCTCCGCTGGCGATCCGGGCCAACGGCATCGGGTCGAAGCCGGGATTGGGTGCCACCAAGAACTCCACCGACTCCGCCCCCGACGACCCGATCTCGTCCAACGACCTCAGCCGGACCTCGAACGTTGCTCCCGGGAGTCCCAACTCCGGAAGCACCTTCGTGATGGCGGCCGCCAGGCGGTGGGCCGCCCCCGCGCGTAGCTCGCTGAGCCTGGAGGCCGCCCCCTCCAGATCCCGGAGGGCTCCTGCCAGCGCCTGACGAGCCTCACCCAGATCGTGGCCGGCGTCCTCGAGCTCCACGAGCTCGGCCTTCATGCGACGCCCCGTGGCGAGGACGTCCTCCAGAGCGGGGCCGTACTTGCGCTTCAGTCGGAAGATGAGGTCGAGCCGACGGCGCACCTCCTCCAGACGCCCCGGATCGTGATCCACCGATCCGGCGTATTCCCCCAACCGCCGTCCCACTTCCTGCACCGCGTGATACGCATCGTCGAGGGCCCGAGAGTCCTCCTCAAGCGTGGGGTCGTACCGGAGGAGCTTCTGCACGGTCGCCCGGACCTCGGCGAGCTGGTCCGCCACCGAGGCATCGGCTGCGTAGAGCACGTCGTGCACAGCCGACGCTCCTTCCACCAATTCCTCCGAATGCTCTCTCCGCTTCCCTTCCGCCTCCAGCTCCTCGTCCTCCCCGGCGGACAGCTTCGCCCCTTCGATCTCCGACAGCTGGAATCGCAGGAAGTCGCTCCGACTCTCGATCTCGCGAAGGCGCGCTTCACGAGCCTCCAGCTCGGCCCCGAGGCTCCGACACCGTGCGTGGAGCGCCTGTACCTCTCCCGCCGTGCCGGCAGCATTCGCGAAGGCATCCAGGATCGTGCGCTGCTCCCCGGTGCGCAGCAGGGTCTGATGGTCGTGCTGACCGTGTAGGTCGACCAGCGCCCGACCGAGCTCCCCCACCACCCCGGCGGTGGCCGGCGAGCCGTTCACCCACGCTCGATTGCGTCCCTCCGCTGCCACCTCCCGACGGAGGATCAGGAGGTCGTCGTCCAGTCTGAAGCCCAGCTCCTCGACGCGACCGGCGAGCCCCGAGCCCGGCGTCACGTCGAAGGCAGCCTCCACCGTGGCACGCTGCGCGCCGGCACGCACCACGTCCGACGAGGCGCGCTCTCCGAGGAGCAGGGAGAGAGCGCCCACGATGATGGACTTGCCGGCGCCGGTCTCCCCGGTGAGCACGTTCAGGCCGGGCCCGAGCCCGAGGGTCAGGTCTTCGACGACGGCGTAGTCGCGAATGCGGAGTTCGACAAGCATCGCCGTCCAAGGTAGAGGGCCGGGGGTATGGGCTTCAATGGTCGGATGGGCCCGCTGAGTGCCACGGCGCCCATGGAACCTTCAGGTGCGCTCCGGTGGGCGGGCGGCCCAATTGAGCTTCCGCCGCATGGTACCGAAGAAGGTCTGCCCCGGCAGACGCACCAGTGACACGTCGAGATCGCCGCGCTCCACCGTCACCGTGTCCCCCGTGTCCAGCGCGCGGTCCACCAGTCCGTCGACGGTGAGCTGCAGTACGTGCTGGGGATCCAGGGGCCGGATGGTGATGCGCTTCGCCGCCGGCACGACCAGTGGGCGAACCGCGAGCGAGTGCGGGCAGATCGCCGTCACCACGATGCACTCGACCTCCGGCACGATGATCGGTCCACCGGCGGACAGCGAATACGCGGTCGAGCCCGTGGGGGTCGCAAGGATGACTCCATCGGCGGAGAAGCTCCCGATCTCCTCCCGGGTGTCTCCTTCCCCCACGGTGAGGTGGATGGGGGTCACCTGCGCGGCTCCGGGCTTGTGGACGACGACATCGTTGAGCGCGTGCAATGACCTGCCTTTGGGGGCGTCCCTGCTCACCACCTGTGCCCGCAGGGTGAAGCGCCGGTCGAGCTGGCCTTCGCCGTCCAGCACACGAGCGATGCCCGCCTCCAGCTCCGCCTCGGCGGTGTTGGTGAGGAATCCGAGCTGGCCCAGGTTTACGCCGAAGACGGGAATGTCCCGCCCGGTGACGAGACGCGCGGCCCGCAGGAGCGTCCCGTCGCCTCCCAGGGCGACCACCAGGTCCACCCCTTCCCCCTCCAGGTCCATGGTCCTCACGTCCTCGCTCACGGCCTCGGCGTCCCGGGGGTCGACGCGAAGCTCCACCCCGCGCTCCGCGCACACCGCGCTCAGTCGAGTGATCGCTTCGAACACGTCCGGATGCCGTCGCCGGAGCACGACGCCGATGCGACGTATGGGGCCGGGCAGGCTCTCCCGACGCTGGGGATCCGTCACGGCACCTCCGCGGCGTGCCTGGCCATCTCGCGCACCCGATGGGCGATGCCGGCGGCGTCGAGACCGATCCCGGCAAGGAGCTCTGCGCGGGAGCCATGCTCCACGAACTCGTCGGGAATGCCCATGGCGGCCAGGCGCGGTCGCCGGTCCAGATCGAGCTCGTCCAGCTCACGGGCCATGAACGCCCCGAAGCCGTTGCTGATCTGTCCCTCCTCGACGGTCACCACCACGGGGTGGCTCCGCACCATCTCCTGGAAGACCTCGTGGTCGTACGGCTTCAGGAAGCGGCAGTTCACCACCGTGCATCGGATCCCCTCGGCGGCCAGGGACTCCGCCGCGGTCAACGCCGTGTGGACCATGGTGCCCACGGCGAAGATCACGGCGTCTCCACCGTTCCGCATGATCTCCCACGTATGGGGTTCGATGTCGGGAATCTGATCCAGGGGGGGGACCTCTTCCGGCACCCTGTCGCGTGGCCACCGCACGCTCCACGGGCCGTCGTCGCTCTGCGTCCCCAGGCGCGTCAGCGCCAGCATCTCCGCCCCGTCCTTGGGCGCGGTTACCGTCATACCCGGAACGCTCAGCATGTACGCGATGTCCAGCGTGCCGTGGTGGGTCGGACCATCCTCTCCGGCGATCCCCGCGCGATCCATGGCGAACACCACCGGGAGGCGCTGAAGGGCGACGTCGTGGACCACGCTGTCGTAGGCACGCTGCAGAAACGTCGAGTAGATCGCCACCACCGGGCGCACGCCGCGCGTGGCGAGCCCGGCAGCGAAGGTCACGCCATGACCCTCGGCGATGCCGACGTCGAAGTATCGATCGGGATGGGTCTTCTGGAACAGGTCCGTGCTGGTTCCGTCGGGCATGGCCGCAGTGATGGCAACGACCCTCGGATCGGCGTCCGCAAGCTCCACGAGGCCCTTGCCGAACACGTTCTGGTAGCGGGGGAGTCCGCCGCCCTTCTTCTGGGCCTTGCCGGTCACCTTGTCGAAGGGACCGGAGGCATGCCAGGTCCAGGGGTCCGCCTCCGCCGGAACGAAGCCCTTCCCCTTCTGCGTGAGGACGTGCACGAGAATCGTGCTCCCCATCCCCCGGACGCCACGGAGCGTGTCCACCAGGGCGTCGATGTCGTGGCCGTCGACGGGCCCCACGTACCGGAAGCCCAGCTCCTCGAAGATGAGGCCCGGCGTGAGGAGGTGCTTGATGCTCTCCTCCATGCGCACGGCCATCTCCTCCATGACCCCGCCGATGGAGACGGGCGCGCGGTGGATGATCTCCTTCACGAGGTTGCGTGCCTTGTTGTAGGCCGGGTTCGTGATCATCCCTGTGAGGTACTTGTTCATGGCGCCCACGGCCGGCGCGATGGACATCTCGTTGTCGTTGAGGATGACGATGAAGTCACGCTTGGTATGGCCGGCGTTGTTGAGCGCCTCGTAGGCGAGCCCGCATCCCATGGCGCCGTCGCCGATCACCGCCGCGACCTTGAAGTCTTCGCCCATGAGGTCGCGACCCACGGCCATGCCCCACGCGGCGGAGATGGACGTGGCCGCGTGGCCCGCCCCGAACGCGTCGTACTCCGATTCATCCCTCCGCAGGAAGGGAGCGAGCCCCCCGCGAGTGCGGATGGTGGGCAGGCGCTCGTTACGCCCCGTGAGGATCTTGTGGATGTAGGCCTGGTGCCCCGTGTCCCAGACGATCTGGTCGCGGGGCGTGTCGAAGACGTAATGCAGCGCCACGGTGAGCTCGGCAACGCCCAGGCTGGCACCGAAGTGCCCGCCCTTCTCGCTCACCACATCGATATGGCGCTCCCGCACCTCCTTCACGAGGTGCCGAAGCTGCCCGCGGGGAAGCTTGCGCAAGTCCGAGGGATATCGGATTCGGTCCAGCAGAGCCACAGCACGCGCTCCTTGGCTCGGTGAGAAATCAGCTATGAAAGATATCCCAGCAGCGTCGCGGATACACCCTTCGGCTCCCTACCGCTGCACCGCACTAGCTCCTCCGATCCACCACGAAGCGTGCCAGTGCCAGCAGCGC
Organism: Gemmatimonadota bacterium; assembly: GCA_022340755.1. Classification (GTDB taxonomy): domain Bacteria; phylum Gemmatimonadota; class Gemmatimonadetes; order Longimicrobiales; family Gaopeijiaceae; genus SZUA-318. The sequence continues at coordinate 19,071 of JAJDNI010000289.1, read as the reverse complement.
CGGCGCCTCGAGCTCCACCTCCCCGATGGCGGCGCAGGCTCCCTCCACCTGGGCGCGCGCCTTCCGCCTCGCCTCCTCCAACCCGTACAGCGAGACGTACGTGGACTTCCCCAGATGCGTGTCCGAGGGGTTCTTGCCCAGTGCCTCTGCCGTGGACGTCGCATCGAGGATGTCGTCGGCGATCTGGAAGGCGAGGCCGATGGCACGCCCGTACCGGTACATGGCGTTCATCACGGCCTCGCTGGCTCCGGCGGCTCCGGCCCCCATGATCAGGGAGGCCACGAGCAGGGCTCCCGTCTTCCGCCGGTGGAGGCCGTCCAGGTCGTCGGCCCCCAGCGCGCGCTCCTCGCCCTCGAGGTCGAGCCACTGTCCTCCCACCATCCCGCCCGCCCCGGCGGCCTCCATGAGGGTGGCCACCACCCGTCTTCTCGCCTCCGGATCCATGCCCAGCGCTCCCGACGCTCTCCAGGCCTGGAGGGCGGCCGCCGGGATGAGCGCCGCGCCCGCCACCGTCGCACGGTCTTCGCCGTGAGCCCGGTGGGTCGTCGGCCTGCCGCGACGCAGCTCCGCGTCGTCCATGCACGGAAGGTCGTCGTGGATCAGCGAGTACGCGTGGATCAGCTCCAACGCGGCCGCGAGGTCGTAGATCCCATCGTCACACGTTCCACCGGCGGCTCGATACGCGGTGACGCAGAGAATGGGACGGATCCGCTTCCCACCCCCCATTACGCCGTGGCGGACGGCCTCGTGGAGTTCCGGGCTCAAACGGTCTTCCATCCCATCCATGGCCCGGGCCAAGGCGGCCTCCACCCTGCCCTCCTCGCGGGCGAGATAGCCGGCGAGGTCGAAGTCCAAGGTCATCCGGCGTCTTCTTCCGCCAATGGCTCGAGCTTGCCGGACGAGAGGAGCTCTTCCACCCGCAGCTCGGTCTCCGAGAGGATCTGCTCGGCGGCTCGCACGTGTCCGACCCCTTCCTCGAACAGCGCGAGGGCCTTCTCCACGTCCACCTCGTCGGCCTCGAGTTGACCCATGATCTCCTCGAGGCGGCGCAGGCGCCCCTCCAAGGTCACGGCATCATCTCCATCCGCGGTGGGGATCTCCGTTTCGTGGTCCGTCACGTCTCCTCCTCCGATGCACGCCGGCGTACCCCACCACGGGATTCCGCCGACACGCTGCCGTCGCTCACGCGCAACACAAACGTACGCCCCGCCGGGAAGTCCTCCACCCGCCGCAACACCCCCCCGCCGGAGTCCTGCGCCACCGAGTACCCGCGCTCGAGAATCCCCAGGGGGGACAGCGCCTGCAGCCGTCCGGCCAGCGCGGCAAGATCGCCTCTCCGGCGTTCCATCACCTGCGCCACCGCCTTTTCCAGGCGTTGCACACCGATGTCCACGGTCTGCCGAGCCGGCGCCAACCGCCGCTCCATGACTCGGCGCAGCCGCGCCAGGTCCTCCGCCAGACCCTGCCGGCGGCGGGAGACCGTCCCTCGGAGGGCTCTACCCAACCGCTCCGGCACTCCTTTCATCAATGCGCGGAGCGCCGCCGCATCGGGCGCCACCGCCTCTGCAGCAGCAGACGGAGTGGGCGCACGTAAGTCCGCTACCAGATCGGAGATAGTCGTGTCTACCTCATGTCCGACAGCAGATACCACGGGCACCGGGCATGCGGCGATGGCTCGAGCCACGGCCTCCAGGTTGAACGCCCAGAGGTCCTCCAGGGATCCCCCTCCCCGCCCGACGATGATCACGTCGCACAGCCGGCTAGCTCCCAGGCCATCGACAGCCCGCGCAATCTCGAGGTCCGCCCCCTCTCCCTGGACACGGGCACCGTGCACCACGACGCGGATCCACGGCGCCCGCCTTCTCAGAACAGTGAGGATGTCGTGCAACGCTGCCCCGCTCAACGACGTGACCACCCCCACCGTGGCGGGGAATCGTGGCAGCGCCCGTTTGCGTGCCGGGTCGAGAAGCCCCTCCTCCTCGAGCTTCCGGCGTAGCTTTTCGAACGCGAGCCGCCAGAGTCCCTCCGCCCCTTCCGCCTCGAGCCTCTGGGCGCTCATCTGGTATTCGCCACGCGCTTCGTACAACGTCAGCGATCCGAACACCCGAACCTGCATCCCCTCGTCAGGGTCGGTGGGAAGTCGCTCGGCGTCGGTGCGCCACATCACACAGCGGAGCTGCGCTTTCTCGTCCTTCAGCGTGAAGTAGCAGTGCCCGGAGCGGGCACGGGTCCAGTTGGCGACCTCACCCCCCACCCAAAGCGCGTCGACGGCGCTCTCCAGCAGAGCTCGCACGGCGCGATTCACCTGGGAGACCGACCACACCTTCAACTCCGGTACCCGAGCCGACGGAGCAACGGACCCAGCCGAGGCTTCGTCCGGGGGGGAATCGGTCGATTCGCCGTCGCCCGGGAAGAGGTCCAGGCTCAGATCGTCGGCCACCTGCCCCCCATGCTCATGCGACAGCCGCCGCTGATGGAGCCGCCGTCACGCGACGGCCGCAGCGCGCGCCGCAGCGTCGACCGTGTTGGACAGGAGCATTGTGATGGTCATGGGCCCCACACCACCCGGGGAGGGAGAGATGGCCGCGGCCACCTTCCTCACCTCGTCGAAGAGGACGTCTCCGCACACGCGGTAGCCCTTCTCGCTCCCGGGGTCGTCCACCCGATGCGTGCCCACGTCGATGACCACGGTGCCGGGACTCACCATGTCCCCCGTGATCATCTCGGGCCGTCCGATGGCCACCACGAGGATCTCGGCGTTGCGCGTCACCTCGGCCAGATCCCGAGTGCGCGAGTGGCACACCGTGACCGTCGCGTCCCCCCCACGCCCCTTCCGGAGGAGCAGGTTCGCCAAGGGTTGGCCGACCAGGTTGGAGCGCCCCAGAACCACGACGCGCTTCCCCGCCGGATCGTGCCCCGAGCGCAGGAGCATCTCCACGACCCCCGCAGGCGTGCACGGCGCGAAGAACTCTCCCGACCCCGTGGCCAGGCGTCCGGCATTCACTGGGTGCAGGCCGTCCACGTCCTTGGATGGCGAGATTGCCTCGATGATCGTGGCCTCGTCGATGTGCCCCGGCAGTGGCAATTGGACCAGGATGCCATGCACGGTCGGGTCGGCGTTGAGCCCCGCGACCACCCCCAACAGCTCGTCCTGAGAAATGTCCCCGGCCAGCGTGAGCTGACGAGAGTTGAGCCCCGCCGCCGTGGCGGCCTTGTTCTTCATGCCCACGTACATCTGGGAGGCGGGGTTGTCACCCACCAGCACCGTGGCGAGACCTGGAGTGACCCCGTGTTTCGCGGTGAGCTCGGCGGCGCGGGCCGCCAGCTCCTGACGGATGGTGGTGGACAGGTCCTTACCGGAGATGATCTGCGCGGCCATTCCTAGTCGGGGCGAAGGGCACGAAATGCGCTGGCGACGTGGACGTCACCGGGCTCGGAGGCGCTAACCTAACACCTCCGCTGCGCGCTCCCCACCTCACCTGGCGAAATCGACTGCCCGCGTTTCCCGGACCACGACGATCTTGATCTGCCCCGGGTACTGGAGCTCGCCCTCGATGCGCCGGGCGACGGCTTCGGAGATCTGCGCCATCTCTCCGTCACCTACCTTCCCCGGCTCCACCATGACCCGGAGCTCCCTCCCCGCCTGGATGGCGAAGCAGCGCTCCACGCCCGGGTGCTCCATTGCGATCTCCTCGAGCTTCTCCAGTCGTTTCACATAGCCTTCGAACATCTCACGGCGTGCGCCCGGCCGGGAGCCGCTGATGGCGTCCGCCGCCGTGACGAGGAACGTCTCCGCAAAGAAGTGGGGCTCTTCGTCGTGGTGCGCTTTGATGGCGTTCAGCACGACCTCACCCTCGCTGTACTTCTTGCACAGGCGGTAGCCGAGCTCGACGTGGGTGCCCTCGTGCTCGTGGGTCATCCCCTTGCCCACGTCGTGCAGGACCCCCGCGCGTTTCGCCATCTGGATGTCGAGGCCCATCTCCGCCGCCATGTTGCCGGCCAGCAGGGCGACCTCCTTGGCGTGCTGGAGCTGGTTCTGTCCGTACGAGGTGCGGAAGCGGAGTCGCCCCAAGGTCTTCACGATCTCGGGATGCACGTTGTGGATCCCGAGCTCGTAGAGGACCTCCTCGGCGGCCCGCACCATGCCCTCGTCCACCTCGGTCTGTGCCTTGGTGACGACCTCCTCGATCCGTCCCGGATGGATCCGTCCGTCCTCGATGAGGCGCTCCAGCGCGATACGCGCCACCTCTCTGCGCACCGGATCGAACGCGGAGAGCACGACGGCTTCCGGCGTGTCGTCGATGATGACGTCGACGCCGGTCGCTTGCTCGAACGAGCGGATGTTCCGTCCCTCCCGGCCGATGATGCGCCCCTTCATCTCGTCGGAGGGAAGCTGCACGACCGAGACGGTGGTTTCCGCGGTCTGCTCGGCAGCCATCCGCTGGATAGCCAGGGAGATGATCTTCTTCGCCTCCCGATCACCTTCCCGCTGGGCCTGCTCCTTGATTTCACGGAGGCTGTTGGCGGCTTCGGCCCGCGCTTCGTTCTCGAGGTCGCCGATGAGCTGCTTGCGCGCCTCCTGTGCGCTCATCCCCGCCAATTGCTCGAGGCGGCGACGGGCTTCCTCGGCCTGAGTCGCCACCTCCTCCTCATCGTTGGCCAGGGAGGACTCGCGGCCCTGTAGGTCGGAGATGCGGGCCTCCAGCTCCTCCTCGCGCTCATTGATGCGTGCGAACTGCCGGTCGAGGACATCCGAGCGTTCCTCGAGGCGATGCTCCATCCGCTCGGCTTCGTCGCGTCGGCGCGCCTCCTCCTTCTCCCACGCCTCGCGCAGTCGGAAGCTCTCTTCCCGTCCTGCGAGCTCGCCGGCCCGGCGAATGTTGTCCGCCTCCTCCTCGGCGCGCTTGATGATGCGGGACGCCTCGTCCGTGCCTTGCGATTTTTCCAGCTCGCGGCGGGCCCGCTCGCGCCTCCGGGCCAGGCCCAGCGCGATCAGCGCGCCCACGATGATACCACCCGCCGCCGCCAGCCCGATAACCAGCGGGGTCTCCATCTTCTCTATCGACTCCATCACCGACGCGCACAGGAACGCGCCGTACGTGTGGACGTTCGGGTATGGCCCGGTCTCGCGCCGACGCGCGGCCGAACCCCTAGGTATCGCTCAGAATAGGACTTACGGGAAGCTGAACGCAAGTTTCCGAGCGAGTCCCTGGGCCTCCACAACGGCCGGCTCATCAGCAGGCGCCGGTCGTGCCGTGGCCTGGGAGCGCCGCTCGCGACTTGCTGATCCGTCTGAGCGGGATGGCCTGTTTCCGCCGTCAGTCCGGACGGAGGCTCAGCCGCCGGAGCCCAGCTCGCCCTCGATCCGCTCCGCCAGCGTGTTCACCCGGGAGGCAGCGGCGAGGCGAATCCTCTCCGCTTCCTCGCTGGCCTGGAAATACTCGTCCGCGATGGTCAGTGCAGCGAGGATCGCCGCTCTGTGACCTTCGATGAGACCCGACATGGCCTTGATAGAGGCAATGCGGTCATCGACCAGCGCCGCACATTTCTTCGTGTATTCCGGCGCGGCGTTTGCGCGGATGGTGTGCTCCTCGCCCGCGATGCGGACCGTTACCGACGATTTGTCTTCGGTCATCGCTGCCGCTCCATGAAGTTCACCCGGGCCAGGAGACGCTCGACCCCCTCCCTGCCCTTGGCCAGCCGCACCTTGAGGTCGGCATTCTCCTCCTCCAAACCACGAAGGCGGCTCAGCACGAGGTTCGCGTCACCCTCATCGCTCGTGAAACGGTGGACGACCTCCTCCAGCTCCGCCTTGTGCTCCATCAACTGCGCGTTGTGCTCCTCCGCCTCGCGGACCCGTCGTCGGGCACCGGCGAGCTCCTTGAGCGCCTTATCCACGGCGCTCTCCAGGCGACGCAGAGCGGCACCATCCACGCTCTGATCTCTAGCCTCGGGCTTCGACACCTAGCTCCTCCTTCAGGTGAGCCAGCACACCCTGGACCACGCGATCGACTTCCTTGTCCTTCAGGGTTCGCTCCGGAGCCCGGAAGCGCAAGCGTATCGCCACCGAACGAGTCGCCAGGGGAAGTCCCTCCCCCTGATACACATCGAAGATCGTGGCCTCCTCCAGGAGCTCCACCGTTCGTCGGCGCACTGTCTCCAGCACGGTTTCAGCGGGCACCGCGTCGGGCACCAGAAGGGCAAGATCCCGCTCCACCGCGGGATACTGGGGAACCGGCTTGTAGAGGGGGGACGCGACAGGCGTCACCTCGTCCGGCATCTTGAGCTCGATGCCCCATACGGACCCCGCCCAGACCGGCGCATCCACCAGGCCGTCCCGGACCCGGCCCCCTCTACCCACTTCGACGCCCGCTCCATCCCGAACCACGAACGTGACGCCGGCTTCGTAGAGGCCGGGCTCACCGGTCGCCGGGACGACGGTGGCAGACCCGCGGTAGGCCAGTGAGGCCACGTCCTCCAAGAGTCCCTTCACGTCCCAGACGTCGAGCGCCTGCTCCGGCGCCGACCAGTGCGGCGCGTCGCGCGCGCCCGTGAGGGCCACCGCCAAGTGGCTCTCCTCCGCCGGCGCCTCGCCCGACCCCACTCTTCGGAAGGATGTGGCGATCTCGAACAGGCGCACGTCCTTCGTGCCACGGCTGAAGTTGCGCTCGACCCGGCGCAGCAACGACGGCAGCACGACGCGGCGCATGTACGGCTCCTGCGTGTTCAGCGGGTTGGAGACGCGCACGTCACCTTCGCCCTCGGGAACGAACGCAGGCGTCTGCGCCTCGAAAAGCCCGCGTGCCACCAACGCTCGCCGCAGGTCGTCTTCTAGCTGGAACATCGGATCGTCCGGCACCGTGCCGGGCCGATAGGGTCCCAGCTCTGCCGGAAACGCATCGTACCCATGCGTCCGTGCGATCTCCTCGATGAGGTCGATCTCCCGGGTCACGTCCCAGCTCCGATATCCCGGAACCCGAATCAGAAGATCACCTTCGCCGTCGCCTTCGAAGGTGAAACCCAGGGGACTGAGAAGCTCCCGAACCCGTGCCGCCGTGAATGGCACGCCCAGCACCTGCTGGATACGGGCCAGGCGCAGTCCCACCACACGCGCCTCGAAGAGGTGCGGGCAGACGTCCAGGGCGGGGCCGTCCACGCGCCCACCCGCCGTGGCCAGGATCACCCCCACCGCGCGCTGCACGGCATCGCGGATGTCCTCGGGGTCGACGCCGCGCTCGAAGCGATACGACGCGTCGGTGCTCATGCCGAGGGCGCGCCGCGTCGACCGGATGGACTTGGGATCGAAGAGGGCGCACTCGAGGAGCACGTCCGTGGTCCGATGGTCGACTTCCGAATCGAGACCGCCCATGACGCCGCCCACCCCCACCGGACGCTCACCGTCGCAGATCATGAGCATCTCCGGCGTGATCTTGCGCTCCACTTCGTCCAGGGTCGTGAAGGTGCTCTCCCCCGGACGGGGCCGGCGCACGACGATGGCCGGCCCGGCTAGCCGGCCGAGGTCGTACGCGTGCATCGGGTGGCCGAGCTCGAGCATCAGGTAGTTCGTGGCGTCCACCACGTTGTTGATCGGGCGCGCTCCCGCTCCCCGAAGCTGCTCCTGGAGCCACGCCGGGGACGGACCGATCTCCACACCCCTGATCACCACCCCGACGAAGCGGGAGCACAGGTCGGGATCGTCGATGCGGATGCGCACTCCGCCGGCCTCCACCTCCGGCGCGCCTTGTTTCCAGGTCAGCTCGATCCCCGGATCACCCGGGATCTCCGGAAGACGGGCCTCTCCATGCCGGTCCGAGGCCAGCTCCCGGGCGATGCCCAGATGGCTGAGAAGGTCACCGCGATTCGCCGTGATCTCGACGTCCATGGTCACGTCGTCGAGGCCCATCGCCCCGACGAACGATTCGCCGGGGGTGAAGTCCCCGAAGATCTCCAGGATGCCGCTGTGATCGCTTCCCAGGCCGATCTCCCGTGGGGAGCAGAGCATCCCTTCGGACACCTCCCCGCGGATCTTCGCCTTCTTGATCGCCACCCCCCCGGGAAGCACCGCGCCCACGGGAGCGAAGGGGTACCACGAGCCCGCCTTCACGTTGGGTGCTCCGCACACCACGCTCTTGACCCCGTCGCCGGCGTCCACGGTGCACAGAGAGAGCCGGTCCGCGTTGGGGTGCTTCCCCGCCGTCAGGACGTGGCCGACGACGACGTCGCCCAGGAGCGCGCCGGGTGAGCTCATCTCCTCGACGGGCGCGCCGCGCAGAGCGAGGTGCTCGGCCACCCCTTCGGCATCCAAATCCAATCCGGGCACGAGGTCCCGGAGCCATCGATACGAAACGTTCATTTCGAAAACTGCCTCAGGAAGCGCACGTCGTTGTCGAAGAACGTGCGCAGATCATCCACGTGGTGCTTCAGCTTGGCGATGCGGCCCGGACCCATCCCGAACGCGAATCCCGTGTATCGCTCGGAGTCGTATCCCGCGTTGTCCAGCACGGCGGGATCCACCATCCCGGCACCCATGATCTCCAGCCAGTCGGTCTCCTCTGTGCTCCCGTCCGGATGCCTGATGAACCGCTTCACATCCACCTCGGCGCTGGGCTCGGTGAACGGGAAGAACGAGGGCCTGAAGCGTACCTGCGTGTCGGGTCCCCAATAGCGGCGGGCGAACTCCGCCAGCGTCGCCTTGAAGTCGATGAACGTGATCCCCTCATCCACCACGAGGCCTTCGATCTGGAGGAACGCGGGGGTGTGGGTCGCGTCATACGTGTCACGGCGGTAGACCCATCCCGGGGCGATGATGCGGATCGGGGGCTCGTGCTTTTCCATCGTACGCATTTGCACCGGGGACGTGTGACTCCTGAGGAGCACCGAATCCACCAGATACAGGGTGTCCTGCTCGTCGGCCGCCGGATGGTCGAGAGGCGTGTTCAGCGCCACGAAGTTGTACCACTCGGTATCCGCCTCGGGCCCCCGCGCCCTCGTGAAGCCCAGGTCGCGGAAGATTTCCCAGATCTCGTCCACGGCCTGCGTGATCGGGTGGAGCCCACCCTTCCACGGGTGGCGGCCGGGAAGCGTCAGGTCCTCGCCAGCGGCAGCCTTGGGCGCGGCCAGCGCCGTGCCCCGCTCGTCCAGGGCCGCGCTGACGACCTGTTTCACCCTGTTGGCCTCCTGGCCCACGGCCGGGCGCTCGTCCGGAGAGAGGGTCGGGAGGCTGCGGAGGATCGCCGAGATACGGCCGTCTTTTCGACCGAGGAAGCGGATGCGTACGTCCTCGAGGGCGTGCTCATCCTCTGCCGCCGCGACGGCCGCCATCGCCTCGGCCTCGAGAGCCTTCAAAGCGTCGATGGGATGCGTTTCACTCATGGCTATCCGGTGGTATACGAAGAAGGCGTAAGCTATCAGACCCCGCATGGCGCGAAAACCTCGCACAGCCCCTGCCAGTCTGGACCCGGGGGTCCCCGTGAAACGGTCGCGTTTCTTGGGAAACGCGAGGGGCCCCGCGGCCTGATGCCGCGGAGCCCCTTGGACCGTCGCGAGGAGAGCGCCTCAGTTGGCCTTGGCCGAGAGACCCTCCCGCGCGCGGTCCACGAGCGCGGCAAACGCTTCGGGGTTGTGCACGGCCAGGTCGGCCATCGCCTTCCTGTCCAGCTCCACCCCGACCTCCTTCAGTCCATTGATGAACCGTGAGTAGCTCATGTCGTGCTGCCGAACCGCGGCATTGATCCGCGCGATCCACAGGGCCCGGAACGTCCGCTTCTTCTTCTTACGATCCCGGTAGGCGTGCTCCCACCCGCGCTCGACGGCGTCTTTGGCCGTGCGATACAGGTTCTTGCGGCCGCCGAAGTAACCCTTGGCGACATTCATCAGCTTCTTCTTGCGCTTGTTCCGCGCAGGGGCGGACGTGCTGCGAGGCATGGCTCTTCCTCCTTATCCGCCGTAGGGGAGCAGGCGCTTCATCCGCTTGTGGTCACCCTTGGCCACAAGGGTCGCCTGGCGGAGCTTCCGCTTCCGCTTCTGCGTCTTCTTGGTCAGGATGTGGCTCTTGTACGCCTTGTGCCGCTTCAACCGGCCCGTGCCGGTGGCCTTCAGGCGCTTCGCCGCACCCCTGTGCGTCTTCATCTTGGGCATGGGTCTCTCCGTCGTCTCCAGGCTCGTCCCCAGCTGGGCGAGCCCGGCGCTACTTCACCTTGAGCGGCGCCAGCACCATCGACATCTGGCGCCCCTCGAAACTCGGATGTTGCTCCACCTTCGCGATGTCTTCCAGCCCCTCCGTCACACGAGAGAGGACCTCGAGACCCAGTTCGGGATGGGTCACCTGCCGGCCCCGGAACATCATGGTCAGCTTGACCTTGTTCCCTTCCTCGAGGAAGCGGCGGGCATGGCGGGTCTTGAACTCGTAGTCGTGTTCCTCGATGCCAGGCCTGAACTTGACTTCCTTGACCTGGATCGTGTGCTGTTTCTTCCGCGCCTCACGCGCAGCACGGGCCGCCTCGTACTTGTACTTCCCGTAGTCCATCATCTTGACCACGGGCGGCCGTGCTTCGGGCGCTACTTCCACCAGATCCAACCCGCGCTCCGTGGCGCGCTCGCGGGCTTCGTCGATGGAGACGATGCCGATCTGCTCACCCTCGTCGCCGATGAGACGGACGGGGCTGATCCGGATCTGCTCGTTGACGCGGACCCTTTTCTCGCTGATGTCCCTACCTCCGATGCGGTTTTGACCGGATCGACCCCGTGGGGTCGACTTTCCTCATGACAAAAAGGCCCGAGCAAGCTCGGGCCGCAACCGGAGAGATCGTACGGAACGACGTCGTTCCGCCATCATCCTCTGCGACCCTCACACGGCCCGCTTGGAGCCCCGAGGGTGGAGCCGCCGGTCGTTGCGGCCCACTTCTTGGCGTTTCCACCTGGCATACGATGGCTGTGGAAGATGGCCGGTAGACTCCAAAACGTCAACGGGCGCAGGCGCCCTCGCGTGTCCCGAGGTGTTCTGCCCCCCTTGGCACCCTTTCCGTCCCCCTTCCCCCCGGCCGACTCAGGGGGCAGACTTCCTGCCGTGCGCCGCCTGGCCCGGTGGAGCCGGCCGGCCGGCCCCGGATCCCGTCCCACCAGACAGCGAGACCATCACACGTGGAACCACAGCGCGAGGCCCCTCCGCTCGCCCCTGGGCTCGTAGCCGAGAGCACACGCGCCGGCCAATGGCTGTTCCGGTGGCGGAGCTATCTCCCGCTGGTGGTCCTGGCCTACGTCCTGACCGTGGCGGCGCTGCGGCCCGTGCCCCCCGGCGGTGAGGATGCCATCGGCATCTGGTCCGTCGTGGGCATCGCCGTGGGGATGCTCGGCTATCTATTTCGCGCTTGGACGGTGGGCCACGTCCCCATGGGCACCTCCGGACGAGGCACCAGGTCGCTCGTCGCCGAGACCCTGAACACCGAGGGTGTCTACTCGGCGGTCCGGCACCCGCTGTACTTCGGCAACTTCCTCATGTGGATGGGCGCGGCGGTGGTAGCGGGCAACATCGCGGCGCTCTTCGTAGTGGCCCTCTCCTTCTGGCTCTACTACGAGCGCATCATGATGGCCGAGGAGCGCTTCCTTTACGAGCGCTTCGGTGACGCCTTCGGCGCGTGGTCGGAGCGGACCCCAGCCTTCTGGCCCCGCCTCGGCGGCTGGACCCCTTCCCCCCATCCCTTCTCGCTCCGTTTCGCCCTGGGCCGAGACTACCAGGCCCTCTACGGGCTCGTCGCCGCCACCACCGCGGTGGATGTCGTGCGCAACCTGGCGTTGGGTCACTCGTGGATCCCGGGTCGCGCGTGGCTCTGGTACTTCGCCGCGGGCACCGCTGCCTACGTCGTGCTCCACCTCCTCAAGCGCCGGACACGACTCCTGGAAGCACCGGACCGGTAGCGGAGCCGGGACCACCCCCACCCCCGGCGGTGTAACGGAAGCGCGGCGCGGGTCGCATCAGCACCTGCGACGTGTCGGTCCCTCGTGGGGTGCCCGTGCGCGCGCCTCGAGGGAGCGCGACCCACCGACCATCGCCTGAGAGGGTCCTCCCATGCAGCACCCATCCGCGCCGTCCCTCCTGATCGTCCTCGCGGGCGCCGGCGTGATCGGGCTGGGGCGTGCTACCGTCGCGGCGACGGAAGCCACCCCAGCGGCCCCCTCTGTGGCGGCGATGATGCCCCTTGCGCCTTCGGATTCGTCCGACCTCGTCAAGGAAGCACATGACCGACAGAAGGGCTTCGAGCAGTTCCGCGAGAGCAGGATCCCCGTGGAGCACGAGGACGCCCCGCGACACTCCTGTGATCAGCAGATCGGCCACATTTGCATCTGGTTCGGAGGGGACGAGGAGGCCGACTTTCCTCCGGAGCTCCCTCAGGTCGACATGGCCCGCCGCGAGCTCATCGGGTTCCTTCTTTCGGCCTCGCACAAGGTCCAGGACCCGTGGATCACCGGCCAGCTCGTCCAGTATCTGACGGAGGTCCCGGACTATCCCACGGCCGAGCGGGTGGCCCGCAATTGCCGGCTCACTTCGACGTGGTGGTGCTCAGCGCTCCTGGGGTACGTGTTGCACCTGGAAGGCAGGTACGTGGACGCGGAGAAGGCGTTCGACGCCGCTCTGCCGTCGCTTCCCAAGTACGAGCGGGAGCGTTGGATCACGCCCCGCTACATCCTCAACGACGACGAGAAGAAGGACTTCGAGAAGGCCGAGGCGGAAGGCGGCGCCAAGGTGTGGAATCTCTTCTGGAAGCTCTCGGATCCCCTGTATCTGGTCCCGGGAAACGATCGTCTCACCGACCACTTCGCTCGCTGGGTCCAGGCGGAGAACAGGCGGGACGCCGCAAATCCCCAGGCGTTGTACTGGGACGACGACTTCGAGGCCACACTCATCCGATATGGACGCATCATCGGTTGGAGCCGGACGTTCAATCCGGAGCGGGCCATGCGCGAGGGGCTCTCGGGCGGGAAGGTCCACGTGGTGGATACACGCGAGGTGCTGGGACACCACAGTCCCGGAAGCCGTGGGTACCTCTTCCCAGAGCGGTTCCTGCGCTCACCCTCGGACATCCCGCCGGAAAGTTGGATCACGGCACCCCGGAAAGCATGGACATGGTATGCGCCCCCCTACGCGCCGAGCTTCCACGGGCTCGATTCGCAGGTTGGACGCTTCCGCCGGGCGGACTCCATGCTGGTGGTGGGCGCCTACGAGCCCGAAACGCCACCTCCTGAGGTCGCTGACGCCGCGGCGGCGACAGGTGACGCCGCGGCGGCGACAGGTGACAGCGCGGCGGCGAGCGACAGCGCGGCGCCCCCGCCGAAGCCGGAGCCGCCGGTGCGAGGCCCGGTTCTTTCGGGCCTCTTCCTTGTCCCCGTGGATGGAGGCGACCCTGCGGATGTGCGCGGCACGGAGCCCGAAGGGGTCTTCACCCTGAAGGCGAAGCCAGGGAAGTACGTCAGCAGCCTGGAAGTGCTGGACCAGGCCTACAAGCGGGCGTGGCGGGCACGGCAGGGCGTGCGGCAGGACCCCCTCGTACCCGGTCTCGTGGCCGTCTCCGATCTCATGCTGCTGGAGCCGGGTGCGTCCCTACCCTCCAGCCTGGACGAGGCCATCCCCCACATGCGGAGGAACGTCCGCATCCACCAGGGTGAGAAATTCACCGTGGTGTGGGAAGTCTACGGCCTCGACGTGAAGGACCCGGCCCAGGTCACCCTCGGGTTCACCAAGGGGCTCCCGGGGTTCCTCACGCGGGTCGGTCAGTTCCTGGGCGTCCTGAAGCCGGATCGGCCGGTGGAGATCAGCTTCTCCGACACCAACCCCAACGCGGAGCAGACGCTCTTCCGGGCAGTCGACCTGGAGCTGCCCAACCTCCAGCCCGGAGAGTATACGCTGCACCTTCGGATCGACCTCCCCGGTCGGGAGCCGTCCTATACGAGCCGACCTATCGAAGTGGTCGAGTAGTAGGGCTCCTCAATCGCCACCCTCCACCCGTGGCGCCTTGAAGACGCCATTGGGCTGGATGAACGTGATGGCCGTGGCCTTTCCGTCCACGACGGTGAAGCGCGCCTTGTAGGTCTCCCGGCCCTTCAGGGCGAAGGTGTCGTTGTGCTGGGGTACGACCGCGTACGGCGGCTGCCCCGCGAGGGTGATGGTCAAGCTGGTTCCCGACAACGTCACCGTCACTGCCGTGCCGTCGGCCAGATCGTAGCGACCGACGAGCCCGGCGAGGTACGCCGGATCGGAGAGCTTCGGGTCGGACCCGCGTTTGAACTCCAGCGGCTCCTCCGCCGGCTCGATGGGCACCTTCAGCCCCTCGATGCTGCCGTCCAGGGCGCCGACGAACTGGACCTTCGTGCCCTCGAGGGCCGGGTCGCTGTCGTTCTTCCCCGCGCGGAACACGTCATAGTGCCAGTGCTCCAATGGCGCGCTCATGCCATTGTACTGGACCGCGAGGCCGTCCTTTCCGCCGGTGATCTCGATTGTGCCGTACCCCGGGTTCTCGTATTTCCCGACGTAATCCTCCAGGGGACGCGAGGGGTGCGTGCCTTTCACCCGCTCGGCTTCCTCCTCCGCCTTCGACGCCTCCTGCGCCGCCTTCGCTTTCGCTTGCCGGGCCAGCCCTTCCCCGCTCCAGTCTCGCGGCTCGAGACCGAACAGGCGGTCCGAGATCCGCCGCACCGCGTACTCGGGCATGGGGGTGCCGTTCTTGTTGGAAAGGACCACCATGCCGATCCCTTCCTGCGGGTAGAGCGCCACGAGGGCGCTGAAGCCGTCGATGTTCCCGCCGTGGCTCACCCGGAAGTGTCCTCGGTAGGTGTCGACGAACCATGCGAGACCGTAGCTCCTGGGACCGATCATCGAGTCCGTGGGCATGCCGGCGATGACCATCTGTGGCGTGTGCATGGCGTCCAGGGTCGCCTCTCTCAAGAGGCGCTTCCCCTGCCAGGTGCCGTTGCCCAGCTGTAGCGTCACCCACTTCGCCATGTCCTCCACGTTGGAGTTGATGGACCCGGCGGGGCCGACGTTGTCGATGTCCCGGAAGGGGACGAGCTTCGCTTTGCCGTCCTCCTCACCGTACGGGAGCGCGTGGTCCGGCGCCTGTTGCGATACGGTCACGCTGAAGTCCGTCGAGCCCATGCCCAGGGGGTTCAGGATGTGCTCCTGAGTGAACGCCCTCCAGCTCTCTCCGGAGACCTGCGAGACCAGGTACCCTGCGGTGATGAACATCATGTTGTTGTACTGCCAGGTCTCTCGAAGCTCCTTGTTGGGGGTGAAGTAGCGGAGGCGCTTGAAGAGCTCCGCGGGTGTGAGGTCCGGGTTGTTGTACCAGGCCATGTCGTGGCGCGGGAGCCCCGAGCGGTGGCTCATCATGTCCCTGGGAGTGAGCTCCAGGGTCGCCACCGGGTCCTTCAGCTCGAAGCCGGGCAGGTACTCCCGTACCGGCGTATCCAGGTCCACCTTGCCCTCGTCGACCAGGACGCCGACGTCGAACGCGGTGAACGCTTTCGTCGCCGAGACGCTCCAATGCGTGGGGGGGAGGACGTCGGGTCGCCTGGCCTGGCGGCGCGACCGGCCCCGCGGAAGGAGACCGAGCCCGGGCCGTCAGCCCAGCGTACGGCTCCGGATCTCTTCCAGGATCATGTCCACGAAGAGTTGGCGGTCCATGACCTCCTGCTTCTTGCCGGCACCACGTTTCCGCACCGCCACAGAGCGATCGGAGGCTTCGCGCTCCCCCACGACACCCATGTAGGGGATCTTGAGCGTTTCGGCCTCGCGAATGCGATACCCGAGGGTCTCGCGGGACTCCAGTGTTGCGCGAACGCCGGCGAGCTTGAGGTCCGCCACGAGCGCCCCGGCGCTCCGCTCCCACTGCTCGGACACCGGCAGCACCCGCACCTGCTCCGGCGCGAGCCACGTGGGGAATGCCCCGGCGTAGTGCTCGATGAGGCCGCCGACGAACCGCTCCATGGAGCCGACCAGCACACGATGGAGCATCACGGGACGGTGCGGGGCGTTGTCCTCCCCGATGTAGCTCATGTCGAAGCGGTCAGGGAGATTGAAGTCCAGCTGTACCGTCGGTCCCTGCCACTTGCGGCCGATGGCGTCGATGAGCTTGAAGTCCAGCTTCGGGCCGTAGAACGCTCCACCGCCCTCGTCGATGTCGAAGGGCACGTTGCGCGCGCTCAGTGTATCCGCGAGAAGCTGGACGGCTTCGTCCCACTCCTCTTTGGTGCCCAACGCCTTCTCGGGCATGGTGGAGAGCTCGATGGTGTACGGATACCCGAACGTTCCCAGCATCTCGTCCACCAGGTCGAGGAGTCGCTCCACCTCCTTGGTGACCTGCTCGGGGGTGCAGAACACGTGGGCGTCGTCCTGCGTGAAGCCGCGAACGCGTAGCATTCCGTGCAGCACGCCGCTGCGCTCGTACCGGTATACCGTGCCGAACTCCGCCATGCGGATGGGCAGGTCGCGATACGAGCGCTGCTGGGACTGGTACACAGCGATATGGCCAGGGCAGTTCATCGGCTTCGGCCGAAAGAACGCGCCCTCCACCTCCATCGCCCCGAACATGTTCTCCTTGAAGTTCTCGAGGTGCCCGGAGATCTCGAAGATCTTCTCGCTCATGATGTGCGGCGTGTACACCACCTGGTATCCGTGCCGCAGGATGAGCTCGCGCTCGTAGTTCTCGATCTCCATCCGCACGAGGGCGCCCTTCGCGTGCCACAGGATCAGACCCTGCCCAACGCGCTCGTCCGTGCTGAAGAGATCGAGCTCACGGCCCAACCGCCGGTGGTCACGCTTTTTGGCCTCCTCCAATCGGCGCAGATACGCTTCCAGGTCGTCCTTCTTGACGAAGGCCGTCCCGTAGATGCGCTGGAGCATCTGTCGCTTCTCGTCACCCCTCCAGTACGCTCCGGCACCCGAAAGCAGCTTGATGTGCTTTAGGCGCCCCGTGCTGGGCACGTGTGGGCCGCGGCACAGATCCAGGAAGGGCCCGTCCCGGTAAACCGTGATGATCTCGTCGTCCCCGAGCTCCTCGAGTCGCTCGAGCTTGAGGGGGTCGTCCGCGAAGAGCTCCTGCGCCTCTTCCCTTGTCACCTGACGGCGCTCAAAGGGATAGTCGGCGTCGATGACCTCGTTCATCTTCGCCTCGAAGTCCGCCAGGTCCTCGGGCGTAAACGGGGCCTCCACGTCGAAGTCGTAGTAGAACCCCTCTTCGATGGAGGGTCCAAAGCCGATTCCGGCCGCTGGTCGCATCTCCCTTACCGCCGTGGCCAGGACGTGGGCCGCCGAGTGCCGGAGCACATCCAGCGACTCCGGATCCTTGTCCGTGAGGATGCGCACGTCGGCGTCGACTTCGATGGGGGTCATGAGATCCACGAGGCGGTCACCCACGACCGCGGCCAAGGCCGCCTTCGCGAGGCCCGGCCCGATGGCGCGCGCGACGTCGCCCGCCGTGGAGCCGCGGGGCAGCTCGAGGATGTCGCCGTTGGGGAGGGTGAGGTGGATCTGGTCGCTGGACATGGCTCGAAACGCCCCTTCTGAGTGCGAGGCCGCCCGATACGAGGGGGCGAACCCGGGACTAGGAAGAAGGGCTCTGGACCGTGGGCGGTCAATGGGGTGCGGTGGGTGCCGCCGTCACCCGATGCGACCGTCTCCGTTCAGATCCTGGCCGAAGCGCTTCTCCAGCGCCTTGAGCAGGCCGATGAGCGCGCTGTTGGTGCGCCGCAGCTCGGTCTCCAGGTCAGCGACACGCTGCTCGAGGTTGGAGGCGCGGTCCTGCGCCGCTCCGATCTGTCCTTGTTGAATGAGGTCCCAGATCAAGCCCATGGGAGACTCCTTTCGGTATCGAATGTGACCCCCGCTCCTACGGCCGGGCCGGTCGATTCCTTCCGTCGCCCGCGTCCTACCCGACCGTGATGGGGCGCCTCCGCTCCACCGGCGGCCCGGCACCCCACGCCACCTGGAGCACCAGGGTGTATTCGCCTTCGTCGAGATCACCGAGGTCGATGACCACCGCGCGCGTGTCCGTACCGGCGGTGCCGGGCTCCGACCAGGTGAGTCGACCCGGAGCTTGTTGGGTCCGCCCCTCCAGGAGACGGCCCAGGTGGTCCACCAGGCCGCCCGATGCGCGCTCCAGCGACAAATCGAACCGGAGCGTGGCACCCGATGGGACTCCGTAGGTCTGCCAGAACACCCCCACCTCGGCGCCCTTGGCCACCGTCGTCGAGCCCAGCATCGCCCCGGCGGCGACCTTGATGGTCTGCGGTTCCCCGGCACCGGGGTCGTAGAGCAGGAGGTCTGAAAGCGACGCTGCGCCCCCGGCCAGGGGCTCGAGTCTCTCTCGGTGCCAAGCGGCCCCTCTCGAGGTGACAACCTCCACCCCCACGATGTACGGCTGCTGGGGCGCCGCAGCGATGAACACCGGCGTATCCGACCGCGTGGCGTCGCCGGGGACGCTGGCCGGGAAGCTCCCCGGGCCATCCGTGAGCACGAGCCGGCTGGACTGGTCGAGCACCCCCGCCACGCTCGTCCCCGAAAGCGCGCCGGCTCCGGCGACCACCAGCGAGTCCCCGGAGCGGAATCGGGCGAGCTGGACAGGCATAACGTCGAAGACGCCGCGGTCCGGGGTGTATCCCTCGTCCTCCAGGTGTGCGTCGAGATCCCATGTCGGGTGTGCGAGGTCGTCCAGCTCCACATCGGGAACGAAGTGGTAGCGGGCCCTGAGATCACTGGTCCAGACGAGGGTGCCGATGGAGCGGTCGTAGCCCCGAGGGCTGCGCAGACGCTCCCATGAGTCCCACTCCCCCCGCCGTACGCGTCGGGCCCACAGGTACGCCGGGTAATCCCGTGGAGCGCGCTCGGGCGGGGACGAGGTACGGATCTCCGCGGCGAAGCGCGCCGAAAGGGAGCGCACCACGTGCGCCGCCCAGCGCTCGTTGCCCGGGACGTCATACAGCGGGTCCGACAGCCACCACAGGGTGTCGGACACCGCCTCGATGCGGGCGCAGTCCCACTTCCGTACATCTCTCCGCACCTTAGGGGGGGCCAGAGAAGCGTTG
>JAJDNI010000258.1 GCA_022340755.1 Gemmatimonadota bacterium | reverse complement strand
TGATCGTGGAGGAGTTCATCCCGGGCCGGGAGCTGAGCGTCCCGCTTCTGGAGAGCTATCCCGGCAAGATCCTCGCGGTGGTCGAGCACACCTTCGACCTCGACGCGGTGGGCGGAAAGTACAACATCTACGACTACGACATGAAGCAGGGAGGAGAGCGGGCACAGGCCGTCAACGTGGTCTGCCCGGCCGACCTCACCGCCGAAGAGCAGAAGCGGGTCGTGGACATGGCGCGTCGCGTTTTCGAGGTCATGCACTGCCCGGATCTGGGACGCGTGGACATCCGGCTCCACGACGACGGCGACCCGTATTTCATCGAGCTCAACCCGCTACCGAGCCTCCATCCCGCGGCGTCGCTCATGAAGGCGGCCCGAACGTGCGGACTGGAGTTCAAGGACGTCATGCGCCTCCTGATTCGTTCCGCCGCCCGGCGTCACCGGCTGCCCGTGCGGACGCCCCGCCGAAAGGATGAAGACGCGGGTGGCGTGTCGCGCCCCACCGCGCGACAGCTCGGCGTGACCATCGGACGCCTCGACCCCGGTGTGAACAACGCCATCACGGACGTGAAGGGCGTCCGGGTGGGGCACGTGACCCGTCTGGAGAACGACGTTCCCGTGCCCGGCACCGGCGACGGCGCGCGGGTCCGGACCGGTGTGACCGCCGTCATCCCCGGCAGTGGAGACGTCTTCCGCCGACGCCTGGTCGCCGGCGGCTTCGTCCTCAACGGCGTGGGCGAGGTGGCCGGCCTCACGCAGGCCATGGAGTGGGGTCTCATCGAGACGCCGATCCTGCTCACCAACTCGCTGTCCGTCGGCCGCGTCCTCAACGGGGTGGCCTCGTACATGATCCGACAGCACCCGGAGATCGGCGACCGCGAGGACGTGGTGCTGCCGGTGGTGGGCGAGGCCGACGATTCGTTTCTCAACGATTCCCGAGTGGGTGTCCCCTCGGGGCAGGACGCCCAGAAGGCCATCGAGGGGGCCCGGGCCGGCCCCGTCGCCCAGGGCTCCGTCGGTGCGGGGTGCGGCATGATCACCTGCGACTTCGCAGGGGGGATCGGCACGTCGTCGCGCACCTTCCTCATCGAGGAGAACACCTTCACCCTCGGCGCGCTCATCCTGTCCAACTTCGGCCGCCTGGTGAACCTGACCATCGAGGGCCGGGTCGTCGGCCGGGAGCTGGACGCACAGTACCCCGAGGAGGGCCGCCGCCGGGAAAGCTACGGCTCGGCCATCGTGGTGCTGGCTACAGACGTCCCGCTGCTCAGCCACCAGCTCGGGCGCATCGCGAAGCGCGCAGCCCTCGGGCTGGGACGTGTCGGATCGCACGCGGCGTCCACGAGCGGCGAGATCGTCATCGCCTTCACCACCGCGAACCGCGTGCCGCGGACGGCTACGCAGACGGGGAAGTTCCGCTCCCTCCGCTTCGTCCCCGACGCGCACATCGACTTGCTCTACGAGGCCGCGGTGGAGGCGACCGAGGAGGCCGCCCTGAACGCCATCTTCTGCTCCTCGGGAATGGATGGCCGCCTGGACCGCTACGCCCCGGCACTGCCCCTGGATACCGTCATGGAGCTCCTGCGCAACGGAAGGGACATCCGTGCTCGTCATTGAGAAGACCAACTTCAGCCTGCATAACCCCAGTTGGAGGTTCACGCTGGGGCCAGAGACGTACGAAACGAAGGACACGCCACGTCGCGTGGAGGTGATCCGGGAGGCGCTCGCCGCGGACTCCCGCTTCCGCTTCCGCAAGGCGCGGCGCTTCCCGGAGACCAACCTGTCGCGCCTGCATCCATACCACGACTTCATCAGGAAGACGTCGAGATCGGCACGGCGCACGGGCGAGGAGATCTACCCGGACCTCTTTCCCGGCGAGGGCGCCCGCCTGCCGCGCAAGCTCGACGCTCTCTGGGGCGGTCTCTACTGCACCGATGCGGTAACGCCCATCATGGGGCGCACCTACGAGGTGGCCCGCGGTTCCGCAGAAGCCGCCATGACCGGTGCGCAACTCCTGCTGGACGGCTACGCGAACGAGGTGTACGCGCTCTGCCGGCCATCGGGCCACCACGCCGGTCCCCGGGTCTTCGGCGGGTACTGCTACTTCAACAACGTGGCGGCCGCCGTCGAGATCTTGTCGGCCGGAGGGCCCGTGGCAGTTCTCGACATCGATTACCACCACGGCAACGGGAACCAGGAGTTCTTCGAGGAGCGCAAGGACGTCTTCACCTGTTCCATCCACGGCGACCCCAAGCGGGAATATCCGTACTTCTGGGGCTACAGATCGGAGCGCGGCGTCGGGCAGGCGGTGGGGACGAATCTGAATCTCCCGCTCCCGCTGGGTACCGGTGATGCGGCCTACCTGAAGGCCCTGGACCGGGCCCTCGCGGCGATCCGCCGCTTCCGGCCCACCGCCCTCGTCGTGGGCGCCGGGTTCGACACCCACGCCATGGATCCCATCGGCGGCTTCGCCCTCACCACCGAGGTGTACGTCGAGATCGGGCGGCGGTTGGCGCGGACGGAGCGCCCCGTGCTCATCTGCCAAGAAGGTGGCTACAACGTCGAGGTCCTCGGTGCGTGCGTCCACGGCCTGCTGAGCGGCTTCCTGGAGGAGCGCCAGAGCGGATGAGGGAGAGGTCACTGCTCGCCGGTGGCGCGTCTCGAACCCCGGGGGGAGGGCTTCCCGGCGATCCCGCCGGCACCTAGCTTCGAGCCAGCGCGGCCCTGCAGCTTTTCCGCGTCGATCGACCCTCCCACGGACATCCGCATCAAAGCGGCTGTCCGCCCCTTCCTGATCGTGCCGCTACGGCGCGAGGAGGGTCCTGATGGCGGCAGCTACCTCTGCACTCCGCCCTTGTAGACACTCTGAGCTTTCCCTCCCCCGCGTCCGGTACCGTGCCTCCCCTCTACGTGTTCGTCTGCTCGAGGCTCCAATGAAACACACACACGGCGTCATCTTCGCACTCATCCTCCCCTTCGTCGTCTTCGCGACACTGGCCCTCGCTCCGACGCCTGGTGCGGGGCAGGAGGCCTTCGAGGAATGCACCGCCGGCGTGGCCAGCGGCAAGGCCACCACCGACGGGAGGCCCCTCCTCTGGAAGACGCGGGATGCCGGCGCCCTGGACAACGAAGTCTTCTGGAACACGGCCGGGACGTACCACTTCGTCTCCGTCATCACCGCCGGCTCCCCGGAGTCGTCGTGGATGGGGGTGAACGAGAAGGGCTTCGCCATTATCAACACCGTGTCGTCGGACCTGACGGCGGGGACGTCCGGGCCGGGCAACGGCGACTTCATGGCTACGGCCCTCGCTTCCTGCGCGACGGTGGCGGAGTTCCAGGCGCTCCTCGATGCCACCAACGAATCCGGCAGGCGGACGGCCACCAACTACGGCGTCATCGACGCCACGGGCGCCGCCGCGTTCTTCGAGACCGCCGGGCACCGGTACTGGCGCTACGACGCCGCAAACACCGAGAAGGGCTACATCCTGCGGACGAACTTCGCCATCAACGGCGCTCGGGACAGTCTCCATGCACGGCCCTACAGCATGGATCGCTACCTGGAGACCGACGAGCTCATGCGGGGGTTCTTCCTCACGGACGGCATCGACTTCAAGGAGATCGCGAAGGTCCAGGTCCGCAGCTTCGGCGACACTCAGGGCCACCTGGTTCCTCTCCCCATCACCGGCAGCTACGACGGGCATACGGCGGGATACTATCCGAACAGCTCGAGCATCAACCGCAACTCGTCCGTCTCCTTCGCGGTGATCCAGGGCGTTCTCGCCGGTGAGGACGCGACGCTCAGCACCATGTGGACCATCCTGGGCCAGCCGTCCACGGGGATCCTGGTGCCCTACTGGCCGGTCGGCGCCACTCCTGCCGAGGCCGACGGCCCGAAGACCGCTCCCCTGGACGACGTGGCCAACCACATCCGCGACGCGCTGTACGCGGAGCCCGGGGCCAAGATCACGGACGGCCGCCCCCTCTTCATCAACACCCGGGCCCTCCGGGACGAGAACGGGGACGGGATCTGGAAGATCACGATGCCGGTCGAGGATTCGATCGTGTCCGAGTCGGAGCGTCGCCTGGCAGGATGGCGGGCCTCGGGCCCCGATGTGGGAGCCATGCTGCAAACCGAGCGCACCATGGCGGCCCGGGCCGTTGCGGCGCTGGAGCGGGCGTACGCGTACCTGATGGACAGGAGGTAGATGAAGCGAGGGCCCTCCGACATCATCGCCGGAGGGCCCTCGCGCACTACTCGAGTACCACCGCGGTCGCGGCGGTCACCCATGGGCTACCGCTTGATCGGGTCCTGGCCGCCTTCGGTACCGAAGCCGAATCCGCCTTCGCCGACCTCGCTGTACTGCTCCACGTGCAGCACCTGCTTCTGCGTTTCGCCATTGACGGTAAGCGTCACGAGGTAATCCCCGGCGCCAACCGACCGGTTACCACCGCCAAAGCCACCGAAGCCGCCGCGACCGCGACCGCCGAGCCCCAGGAGCCGGGACAGTTCCCGGAAGCCGCCCGGGAAGGCGTCGGCGATGGCCGAGGGCAGACCTCCGCCCCCACCTCGGCCGCCGGCCGCCGCCCCAGGCATCGGGCCCTCGGCCGGGCGCTCGACGAATCCCTGGGGAGCGCCGCCACGGCCACCACGGCCTCCGCCGCGGCCACCCCGGCCGAAGAGCGCGCTCATGTTGCCGCTCTCCACCGCAGTGCGGAGCTGTGAGATCACATCTTTGTCCATGCCGGCCGCGGCCAGCGAGTCGAGCACGTGGTCGGCTCTCTGCACCTGCCGGATGCTGTCACGCACCTCCGAAGGGGACTTCGGAGGCGGAGGCGCCTGCACCGTCGACTGGTAGTTCCAGGTCACGGCGTGGACGCCCGCCGAGCCCGGGCCGCGCAGGGTGGCGACGGTGTCGCCGGAGACGTCGGTGATCGCCAGGGTCACCTGCCCGCGCACGGCGCTCGCCAGCTTGTACGTGATCCGGGCGCCGTACGCGGGGCTCGGAGCCTCGTACACCTTCTGCCCCTGCCCGTTGGCCGACGCGCCGATGGCGGGACCCTGTCCGTACTGGTAGGCCGTCACCGGCTTGAACAGGTGCACGTTGGCGGCCGCCGCCTTGGCGTCGAGCTGCTCCAGCGGGGCCACGTCCACCATCCAGATGCCGCGGCCGAACGTCGCCGCGATCAGGTCGTGATCGCGAGGGTGGATCTTGAGGTCATAGACCGGCACGGTGGGCAGGTCCGACATGAACCGCGACCAGTGCGCGCCGCCGTCGATGGAGGCGTACGCCGCCCGGGAGGTGCCGACGAAGAGCAGGTCCTTGTTGTACGGATCCTCTCGGATCACGTGCACGTAGTCGGCCCCGCCCGTGGGCAGGTCGCTCGCGATGGAGTGGAAGGTCTTCCCACCGTCGTTCGTCTCGTACAGGTAGACGCCGAAGTCGTTGTTCCGGTGGTTGTCGAACGACACGTAGAACGTGTTGGCGTCGGCGTGCGACGGCTCGATGCGGCTCACGTACGTGCCGGCGGGAACGCCGGGGAACCGGCCGTTGAGCTTCTCCCAGTTGGCGCCGTCGTCGTGCGTGATCCAGACGTTGCCGTCGTCGGTGCCGGCGTACAGCCAGCCGGGCTTCAGGTACGACTCGGCGAGCGACACGATGGTGCAGTAATTCTCCGCGCCCGTGGCGTCGTTGGTGATGCCGCCGGTCGTTTCGAGGGCGATGTGGATCTTCGCGGTGTCCATCGTCGTGAGATCGGGCGAGATCGGGTAGAGATCATCGCCGCGGTCCATCGACTTGAGCACGCGGTTCCCCGCCATGTAGAACACGCTGGGATTGAAGTTGGAGATGAAGAACGGCGTCTCCCAGTTGTAGCGCATGTCCAGCGCGATGGAGTCCTGCTTCTGCGCCTGACGCAGCCGGGCGATCTCGCGCCGCTGCGCGGACGTCTGCCGCTGGGTCGTGTCTGGCCACACGGCGTAGATGGAGTCCTCGTACGCCCGATGGCTCTGCTGCCAGCTTGGCTTCTGCAGGCGAGCGTTCTCGCCGGTCTGCAGATTCCGGCGCACCACGCCGCCGGCCTGGGATTCACCCCAGACGATGTTCGGGTCGTTGGGGTCCTGAGCTGTGTAGAACCCGTCGCCCCCGGAGATGGTGAACCAATAGGCGTTGGTCACCGGGCCCTGCTTGCGTGCGCTCGGCCCACACCAGCCTCCGTTGTCCTGAGCGCCGGCGCACACGTTGTACGGCATCGCGAAGTCGTAGCTCAGGTCGTAGAACTGCGCGAGCGGCAGGGTGTTCAGGTAGTCGAAGTTCCCCCCCTGATCCCAGGTCTGCGCCACGCCCCCGTCGTTGCCGATGAGCCAGTGCTGGGGGTCACCCGGATCGATCCAGATGGCGTGATCGTCGACGTGCACGTCGCCGGTGGCCGTGCGCGCCGTCTTGCCGCCGTCGTCCGAGAACAGGAACGGCGTGGACGAGAAGTACACACGGTCGGGATTCTGCGGGTCGACCGCGACGCGCGAGTAGTAGAAGGGCCGCGTGTCCTGATCGTTCATCCAGCGCCACGTCGCGCCCCCGTCCTCCGAGCGGTAGAGCCCGCTCAGGAGGCGCTGGGCTTCGGGCTTCTGCGGCGTCTCACCGATGGAGTCGCTGGCGGGCGCCAGAATCTCGTGGTTCTTGCCGCGCAGCGAGTCGGCCTCGACGAGCGCGTATACGATGTTCGTGTTGCTCGGCGCGAAGGCGACCGTCATCCGGCCCTTCTCGGTGGCTGGGAACCCGCCTCCCTTCACCTCGGTCCATGTGGCGCCGCCGTCGGTGCTGTGCCACAGGCCGGAGCCCGGGCCGCCCGACTTGAGGAAGTACGGACCACGGATCCGCTGCCATGCGGCCGCGAAGATGTTGTTCGGGTTCGACGGATCGATCTTGACGTCGACGAAGCCGGTCTTGTCGTCGATGTACTTGATGCGATTCCACGTGTTACCGCCGTCGGTGGTCTTGAACAGTCCGCGCTCGCCCTTGTTGTCCCAAGCGTGGCCCAGCTCGGCGACATACACGACGTCGGCGTTGGTCGGGTCGATGGCGATGTTGCCGATCATCTGCCCGTCCTTGAACCCCATCAACTTCCAGGTCATCCCCCCGTCGGTGGACTTGTAGACCCCATCACCCGGCTCGATGGTGTTGCGGCTGTTCGGGTCACCCGTGCCCACCCACACCACGGTGGTGTCCGACTTGGCGATGGCAATAGCGCCGATCGACGCCGTCGACTCGTCGGTGAAGAGGGGCCGGAAGGTGGTGCCGTTGTTGGTCGTCTTCCAGACGCCGCCGGCGGCGGCGCCGACGTAGAACGTCTTGGAGGGGAACCCGATGCCGGCGAGGGCGTTGACACGGCCGTCGAAGTTGGCCGGTCCGATATTTCGCCAGCTCAGGCCGGCGATGGTCGCGGAGTCCAGGCTCTGGCCCGCGGCAGGGACCGCGACACCGAGCAGGAGCACTCCGGCGAGGACAGGAAGAAACCGGTAGTGACGCATGGGACAACCCTGGAAAAGTGAAGAAAGCGGCCTCGGCGGAGCCGAGCCGGCCCACCCGCAGGGGTGGGAATCAGGCGACAATACTACCACACCGGAGGTGCCGCGAGCGTTGGCGAGCGCCCCGGGGCGCGCCGCGCCCGGACAGGGCGAGAGCGTGTTGCGCTACCCGCCCACGAGGGCGAGAAGCCAGGCGCAGAAGAGCGCCGCGTAGATCCCCAGAATGTTGCCGGCCACCGCCATGAAAAGGCCCACCGAGGCGAGGGCCGGCTGGTAGACCCCCGCCCCCTGCTTCCTAGACCCGCCAGCCCACCAGATTCCACAGCACCAGGACGTACGCCAGTCCCACAGCCCCCAGGGCGACGGCGGTGTAGTGGATGCGCGCCCACCGGTCGGCCAGCTTCTCCCGCCAGACGACGACCGTGTACCACAGCAGCGCCAGCGTGGCGACAGCGGTCAGCGTGGTCAACGTGAGAGCGAAGTAGACCATCCCGGCGTGCCCCGCCACGTACGCGTCGGTGTTGCTGAGCGCGGCGGCCAGAACGACGACGGCCACGATTGCCAGCGCGGCCACCGCGAACTGGACCCAACGCGCCGTACGGGCCCGGCCCGTGAAGGTCGGGATCTGCCCAAACCGCTTCCGCAATAGCCAGCGGGCGGGCGGTGCGAGCACGGCCGTGAGGAACAGCAGCATGGCGACCACGAGCAGGATCCTGCTGAACGTCGCCGCCTGATACCACGCGACGCGCTCGCCGGCCATCATGGGCGCGTCGCTGACGAAGAAGTGCGTCGCCCGGCCGTTCTCCAGTTGGAACGCGACCCGCTCCGCGCCGTCGACCTGCCGGAACAGGTTCGGCCCGGCGGGCACATAGTGTCGCTTGCCGAACGGAGTGACCACGACGATGCCGCCCGGGTTCGCGTCGTCCTTCGTCACCGACATCTTGGCCAGCAGCCCCATCACCTTCTCCACCGTCGTGTACGACATGCGGTTGAGCCGGTAGGGCCCGACGTAGGCGCTCACGTCCGGCGCCGCCGCCGAATCCGCCGCGCTGGCCGGCGGCGCGGGCGGCTCCGGGAAGTAGTGGTCGAGGAACTGGTCAAGGAACGGGCCGAAACTCACTTTCCCGCCACTCAGCGTGTTGAACGAAACGAACACGCCCAGGCTGTCGGCGGGAAAGAGCGACAGGTCCGAGTGGAACCACTGCGTATCGCCGCCGTGCCCGATGATGTGCACGCCGTGGGAGTCCTGCTCGTAGAAGCCCAGGTCGAAGCCGGGCAGCCGCGGGTCGTGGGCGAACTGGCGCGTGTGCATGAGCCGCGCCGTGGAGTCCGCCAGAATCCGTTGTCCTTCATACTCGCCGTCCTGGAGCTGCGCGATCATGAAGCGCGCCATGTCCTCCGCGGTGGCGCTGCCGATCCCTGCGGGCGCGAACGGTACGATCGATTCCGGCGCACCCGGCTTCGGAGCGCCCCCGCCACGCTGGTAGCCCACCGACAGGTCGTCCTTCAGCTCCGCCGGGAGCGGCTGCTCCATGGCGGCGTGCCGCATGCCCAGCGGGTCCAGTATGTGCGCCTGCACGTAGTGCGCCCACGATTCGCCCGACACCCGCTCCACGATGTAGCCCGCCAGCGCCGCACCGTAGTTCGAGTACGCCGAGTACTGGCCCGGAGGGCGCACGCGCGCCGGGATGTGGGCCGCCAGGAATGCGCCCCGCGGCTCCGTCGACCGGCTGAACAGTCCGAAGGCCCGGTCCTCGAAGCCCGGCGTGTGGGTCATCAGGTTCCACACCGTGATGGGCTGACCGGGGTAGGTGTCCGGGATCCTGAAATCCAGGTAATCGTTCACGTCCGCGTGCAGGTCCAGCTTGCCCTGCTCCACTAGCTGCATGACGGCCGTCCAGGTGAACAGCTTGGTCACGGAGCCGATGAGGAACATGGTCGTCGCCGGGTCCACCGGCGTACGCTGCGCCCAGTCCGCGTAGCCGTAGCCCTTAGAGAACAGCAGCCGGCCATCGCGCACCACGGCCACCGTCGCGCCCACGATGTCGTGGTTCTTCATCTGCGCGATCATCCAGCCGTCCAGGAACGCACCCAGCTCCACGGGATCCGTGGGGCCTCGCCCGGCTTCCGGGGTCTGAGCGGAGAGCGACGGGAGGGGTGTCGCAATGCCGGAGCCGATCAGCATCGACGCAATCAGGACGCTTCGCCGCATGTCCGTGTCTCCTCGGGAGAGAGTGGCGCGAGGCATCTCCGATGATCTATCGCACCCGCCGAGACGACGTCAATGCGCAGGCGGGGAGACGTCCCAGTAGGCGAGACTTCGAGCGTCATCCCGACCCCGGCCCGGGCGAGGCTTCGGTGAGCCTCGTCCGGGCCCAGGTCAGAACGTCATCGAGCTCTTGGCCGACCGTACCGTGGGGACGGCGAGGTCAGGCCAGCTCAGGCCAGGTCGAAGCGGTCCGCGTTCATCACCTTGCTCCAGGCCGCCACGAAGTCCCGCACGAACTTCTTCTGCGCGTCGTCCTGTCCGTAGACCTCCGCGATGGCGCGCAGCTGTGAGTTCGAGCCGAACACGAGATCGACGCGGGTGGCGGTCCACTTGACCTTCCCCGTCGCCCGGTCACGCCCCTCGAACTCGTCCCCGTCCTTCGAGGTCGCCTTCCACTCCGTGCCCATGTCGAGGAGGTTGACGAAGAAGTCGTTGGTGAGCGCCTCGCGGCGGTGGGTGAAGACGCCGTGCCGAGACCGACCCACGTTGGCGTTCAACACGCGCATGCCTCCGACGAGCACGGTCATCTCGGGCGCGGTGAGGGTCAGGAGCTGCGCCTTGTCCACCAGCAGCTCCTCGGCCTTCACGGAGTACCTGTCCTTCTGGTAGTTGCGGAACCCGTCCGCCACCGGCTCGAGAACAGCGAAGGCGTCCACGTCGGTCTGCTTCTGCGTGGCGTCCGTACGCCCCGGCGTGAAGGGCACCTTCACGCGATGCCCGGCGTTCTTCGCCGCCTGCTCCACGGCCGCGCACCCGCCGAGGACGATGAGGTCGGCCAGCGACACCTGCTTGACCTGCTTGCCTTTCTTGCCCTTGCCGCGCTTCTGCGCGGCGTTGAAGTGCTTCTGCACGCCCTCGAGGGCCTTCAGCACCCTCGCCAGCCGGCGGGGCTGGTTGACCTGCCAGCCCTTCTGCGGCGCGAGACGGATGCGCGCCCCGTTGGCCCCGCCGCGCTTGTCGGAGCCGCGGAAGGTCGAGGCGGAGGCCCAGGCGGTGGAGACCAGGTCGGAGATGGAGAGCCCCGTGGCGAGGATCCTGGCCTTGAGGTCGGCGATGTCGGCCGTCCCGACGAGCTTGTGATCCACCGCCGGCACGGGGTCCTGCCAGATCAGCTCCTCGTCCGGAACCTCCGGGCCCAGGTAGCGCGAGCGCGGGCCCATGTCGCGGTGGGTCAGCTTGAACCACGCCCGGGCGAAGGCGTCGGCGAGCTCCTCGGGGTGCTCGTGGAAGTGCCGCGCAATCGGCTCGTAGATCGGGTCCATGCGCATCGCCATGTCCGCGTCGGTCATGATGATCGGGACCCGCTTCGAGGGATCGTGGGCGGCCGGCGCCATGTTGCTGTCGGTGCGCTCCTGCGGCGTCCACTGCCAAGCGCCCGCCGGGCTCTTCGTCAGCTCCCACTCGTTGCCGAAGAGCATGTCCAGATAGGTGTTGTCCCACTGCGTGGGGGTGGGCGTCCAGCCGCCTTCCAGACCGCTGCCGATCTGGTCACCCCCCTTGCCGCTGCGGAAGCCGCTTCGCCACCCCAGCCCCTGCTCCTCGATGGCGGCACCCTCCGGTGCAGCGCCGACAAGCGCCGCGTCGCCGGCGCCATGGCACTTGCCGAACGTGTGGCCGCCGACGGTGAGCGCCACCGTCTCGTAGTCGTTCATCGCCATGCGCGCGAACGTCTCCCGGACCTCCCGTCCGGACGCGACAGGATCCGGCTTGCCCCCTGGCCCTTCCGGATTCACGTAGATGAGACCCATCTGCACGGCGGCGAGAGGGTTGTCCAGGTCCCGCTCGCCGGTGTGGCGCGCGTCGCCCAGCCACTCGGTCTCCGATCCCCAGTAGGTGTCCTCCTCGGGCTCGTAGACGTCGGCCCGCCCGCCACCGAAGCCGAAGGTCTTCAGGCCCATGGACTCCAGGGCGCAGTTGCCGGTGAGGATCATGAGGTCGGCCCAGGAGATCTTGTTGCCGTACTTCTGCTTGATGGGCCAGAGCAGCCTACGCGCCTTGTCCAGGTTCACGTTGTCGGGCCAGCTGTTGAGGGGCGCGAAGCGCTGCTGCCCCGAGCCCGCTCCGCCGCGGCCGTCCCCGACGCGGTAGGTGCCCGCGCCGTGCCAAGCCATGCGGATGAAGAGCGGCCCATAGTGACCGTAGTCCGCCGGCCACCAGTCCTGTGAGTCGGTCATGAGCGCGTAGAGGTCCTTCTTCAGGGCCTTGAAGTCGAGCTTGGCGAACTCCTCGGCGTAGTTGAACGCCTCGCCCAACGGGTTGGACTGGGGGCAGTTCTGCTGGAGAAGCTTCAGGTTCAGCTGGTTGGGCCACCAGTCCCGATTCGACTTTGCTCCAGTCGTCGTGTGGATGACCGGGCATGTGCCCGCGGTCGTGTCAGTCTTTACGTTCATCGTTGCCTCCGATCGTGGCTGCAATTTGCGTCAGGTCGTTCCG
>JAJDNI010000248.1 GCA_022340755.1 Gemmatimonadota bacterium | reverse complement strand
GACGTAGACGCGGTAACGAACGGAGCCGTCGGAGTAGTCGACCGCGAGCGCGTACGCGGGTAGATCCAGCCCCACCAGATCCTCCACGCGACTCGCCGCGGTCGCTTGGTCGGCCACTTCACCGAAGGAGAAGGCCAGGGGCGTCGAGCGGGTCACCCAGGAGGCGGGGCCCAGCCCCGTGGCCTTGGCGATCCTGGCCCTCAGGGCCGCGACTTCCTTCGAATCGGCTGCGACCCCGACCAGGATACGGTAGTAGAGCGTGCCCTTCACCTCCACCGGGACACTGGTGACGACCACGCCGGAAACGGTACGCCTCAGGCGCGAAGCCGTCTCGGCGGCGGCGGTCGCATCCCTGTAGGCCGCAATGGCGATGTCGAAGCGGGCCACCGGGGTCGTCTCGGCGGGATCCGTCGTAGCCGGCGGCATCTCGGCAGGGTGAGGCGACGCGGGTGTCGCGTCCGTAGACGCGGGCGGCAACGACGCTGCCGGTTCGTCGACGGACGTCGAGCTCTGCTGCCCTCCGGAGTGCGCGGACGCTCCGAACAGGGGCGGGATGCCCGGGATCCGGAGGAACCCCAGGAGCCCCGCGGCCACGATCCCCAGCAGGACCGCGATCACCACCACCACCACCACCCGACCGCGCCGCAGAGAGCGGGGCTGGGGAGGGACCGCCTTCTTCCGCACCCTGTCACTGCCGGTGATCGCCGCGTCGGCGGAGTCGCGCGAGGCCGCCGGACCTGCGGGCTCGGCCAACCGCGTCGCATCCCTTCCGTCGACGGCTTCCGTGCCGTCCGTCACCTCGCCGAAGCCCTCGGAGCCGCGTTGCTCCGTCTCTGCCCCGCCTTCGATCGCGTCCGAGGCCTCGGATCCTCGCGGCAAAGGCTCGTCCGGTGCGTTCCCTTCGGACTCCGCCGTCGGAACGTCCGGCGATTCCAGGGCGCCGGCGTCAGCCGCGGCGGGCACCTCGGGTTCCACGGCGACCGCCGCGTCGCTGGTACCGTCACCGGCCTCCATTGGCGTCGGAGCGTCCGTCTCCGGTTCCTCGGCCTCGGCCTCCCCCCTTCCCACCACGCCCCGGACGGGGAGCCGGATCGTGGCGGCCAACTGGCCCAGATCCTCCGAGGGCTCCGCCAGCAGCACCACCTCCGATGCCTGGGCCAGCACGGGTCCGATCGAGACCGAGCTCTCGGGAGCGAATACCGCCAGGACGACCCCGGCCTCCCGGAAGCCGTCGCACAGGTGCGCCCAACGGGACGCCTCGAAGGGTTCCGTCCCGTCCGCGACGACGGTGCCGGCCGACATCAGGTAAAAGCCCCCGTCTTCCACCGGCCGCGCCACTCGGCGCACGGAAGCGCCCCACAGGAGGACGTCGCTCAACCCCTCCTGGTTGGGAAGCCCCAGTTCGGCGTGGAGCGTCGGGACCAGCATGTCGGCATCCGTGAGCACCACCCGACGGCCGGCGGTGGCCCACGCGTGGGCGAGCGCCACGGCACCGCCACTCGCCCAACCCGCTTCAACGGCCCCGGCGGTGGCGACGATGGCCGTCACGGCTCCACCATCGCCCGGATCGGCGGAGGGCATCGGAAGGGCGCCCGAATCGAGCGCCGTCCAGGCCGGGAGGTTGGAGGTCATGGCCACCGTGGATGCGAAGTCGCTCCGGCCCCCCGGGGACCTTCCTGGACGGCCCCGGCGAGCCGATGGGATCGGCACGACGCGGGCGCGGCTGACGGGCGCCGAGCCGGCCTCAAACTAGATACGTCTTTCCGCCCGAGCAAACGTCCTGATCACCGAAAAGGCGTGCCGAATCCTGCCTCCCGACATGCCGACCATCGGACGTCTCGGCCGTCAGATTATTCATCCTCCGCCTCCCATCGAGGCGCGTCGCCCCAGAGCGTCTCGAGCTGATAGAAGTCCCGCGCCTGGGGGTGGAAGACATGCACGACGAAGTCGATGAAGTCGAGGAGCACCCAACGACCTCCCTTGAGCCCCTCCACGTGGCTGGCTCGCGTGCCCTCCCCACGGAGCTCCTCGGAGATGTGCTCGGCGATGGCCTTCACCTGGACGTCGGAGTTGCCGCTGGCCAGAACGAAGAAGTCGGTGGCCGAAGAGATCCCCCTCAGATCGAGGGCGACGACGTCGTAGGCCTTGCGCTCATGGGCGACCTCGACCGCCCGGGCCACCAACGCCGGGATCTCGGCGCGCGTCAGCTCGGTCCTGGCTACCCTGGAATTGCCCACGGACTCGCTCAGGACCCTTCTCGCTCGACGCGCACCTCGATCTCCGCATCCACCTCGGCGTGCAGATGGACCGGCACCGAGAACACGCCCAGGATCTTCAGCGGCTCGTCCATGACCACGATCCGCTTGTCCAGCTCGAAGTCCAGCGTTCCGGAGTCGTTGGCGCGATCCGCGATGTCGGCGTTGGTCACCGACCCGAAGAGCTTGCCGTCCTCGCCGGCCCGCGCGTGGAACAGAAGGGACATGCCGACCATCTGGGCCGCACGACGGCGCGCTTCGAGGTAGTCGCGCCGCGACCGCTCCTCCGCACGCTTCTGCTCCTCCTCGAGTCGACGGATGTTGGTCGCGCTGGCCTCGTAGGCCAGCCCCTGGGGAATCAGGTAGTTGCGCCCGTAGCCGGCTTTGACGCTCACGATATCGCCCGCGTCCCCGAGGCTCTCCACGGGCTTCTTCAGGATCAGCTTCATCGCTCCTCCGTTACCCTCTTGAACCGTTTTCTCAAGCTTGCGTGCTGCCCAACCTCTTGCGGACGTCCAACCACGTGTCGCCGATCCCCACCACCAAAGCGCCGGTCAGGACCAACGGTGGCAGGAAGACGATCCCGAATGCCAGAAGGACATATCCGAAGAACGAGAGGCCGCCACTCATGAACAGGATCACGGCCGCGCCACGCACGGCGTACAGCGCGCCCATGAACACGACTGCATTGGCACCGACGCGCGCGAACGCTCCTGCCCGAAGCACCATCAGGAGGACGCCGCCGATGAAGACCCACACGAGGTGGTCGTTGAACCGGAAGTACCTCAGAGGCCCGATGGCCTGATCGTTGCCGGTGCTCAGGCGAATGTAGGCCCACCAGGCCACGCCC
>JAJDNI010000237.1 GCA_022340755.1 Gemmatimonadota bacterium | reverse complement strand
GTCGCTGATGATGGGGTCGTGGATGGGCTCGCACTTCACCAACGACGACCTGGTGAAGGAGAGCCGCATGATCGACGACTACGACATCACCACCGCCTTCGACGGCAAGCGCGAGGGCGTGCCTGTGTGGGAGTTCAACCTCACGCCCAAGCCCGACGCCGCGGTGGTGTGGGGGCGGGTGGTGGAGCAGGTGCGCAAGGCCGACGACATGCCCACCTGGGTGCGGTACTACGACGAAGACGGTACCCTGGTACGCACCATGACGTTCTCCGACTACAAGCGCATGGGCGGCCGTCTCGTGCCGGCGAGGATGGTGGTGGTACCCTCCGACAAGCCCGACGAGAGCACGACACTCATCTACGACGACCTCACGTTCGACATCAACATCAGCCCGGACTTCTTCAGCCTGCGGAACCTCCGCTCGGGGAGCTGACGAGGTGAGCAAGGTGGGAGGCCTCTGGTGGCGGGTCGCGTGGAGAAATCTGTGGCGAAACCGGGGTCGCACGCTGGTGACGGCGTCGGGCTTGGCCTTCGGGTACCTCGCGGCCGTGGTGGTAGCCGGGCTCGACGACGGCATGGGAGCCGAGCTGGTCGACAACGGCACTCGCTTGTTGACGGGCCAGGTCCAGGTACATGCGGCGGACTACCTGCCCAAGCGCAACGTGAACAGCACCCTCGGTGGCGACGACGGCACCGACGTCCAGGCGATCCTGAAGCTCGTGGACGCCGACCCTGGAGTGACGGCCGCGGCACCCCGTGTCTACGGTGGCGGCCTGGTGTCCGCGGGTGAGCGTACCCAGGCCGCCCTGTTGATGGGCATCGACCCCGAGCGGGAGCCGAAAGTCACCACGCTGCTCCGAGACCTCGACGGCGGGCGGATCCCCCGGTCCGGCGCCCACGAGGCCGCCATCGGGTGGGAGATGGCCCGGGAGCTCCAGGTGAAGCTCGGCGACGAGCTGGTGCTGGTGGCTCCCGCGGCCGACGGCTCCCTGGGCAACGATCTCTACACGCTGGTGGGCATCTTTCGCACCGGCACTCCGGGCATCGACGGGTCGTACGCCGTCCTCCCACTCCCGGACCTGCAGGCGCTCATGGCTCTGGCGCCGAACCGCATCCACGAGATCGCCCTGGACGTCGTTCGCCCCGCGGTCACCGATGCCGTCGTTTCGCGCCTCACCCGGGAGATCCCCGCGGACGGAGGCCCTCCGGTGGACATCCGCTCCTGGAAGCGACTGCGCCCGGAGCTGGCCCAGTCCGTGGACCTCATGGACTC
This sequence comes from Gemmatimonadota bacterium, assembly GCA_022340755.1. Taxonomy (GTDB): domain Bacteria; phylum Gemmatimonadota; class Gemmatimonadetes; order Longimicrobiales; family Gaopeijiaceae; genus SZUA-318. Next base: position 11,762 of record JAJDNI010000237.1, on the reverse strand, counting down.
CATGAACTACCTGATCATCCTCATCATCTTCGGTATGGCGGTCTTCGGGGTGGCCAACACCATGATCATCGGCACCTTCGAGCGCCAGAAGGAGTTCGCCGTGGTGCGAGCCCTGGGCACGACAGCCGTGGGGGTGGGACGAACCGTGGTGTACGAGGGCATCCTCCTGGGTATCATGGCCCTGGTGGCCGGCGCGTTGATCACGCTTCCGCTCATGGTCTGGTGGCACAACGCTCCGCCCGACCTCAGCGGCTTCGTGGGGGGCTTCAGCTGGGCCGGCTCCCAGTGGCGCCCCATCCTGCGCGTCGAATACTCGACGTCGGCCCCGGTGCTCAGTGCCGTGGCGCTCTTCCTTACCTCGGTCTTCGCCGCGGTCTACCCGGCGTGGCGGGCCACGCGCATTCCCCCGGCAGACGCCCTGGCCGACCGATGAAGATCAAAGCCCTCCTCCTGCTTGCCCTGCGCAGCGTCGGCAGGAACACGCGGCGCAGCGCCCTGACCGCCGCAGCCATGGCCCTGGGGCTGGCTCTCCTGATCTTCTCCCGCGCCCTCGCGGACGGAGGGCACGAGCAGTGGATCGACTCGGCGGTTCGCCTCGGCACCGGACATGTCGCCATCCAGGCGCCGGAGTACCTGGAGACGGGACGCCTCGAGCACCGGCTCGACGCGAGCCAGGTGGCGCGGGTCGACAGTGCCCTGCAGGACGTCGCCGTCGAGCCGTACATCAAGACGTGGGCACCCCGCGTCACGGTGACCGGTCTGGCGAGTTCGGCGGCCTCGGCGCTCCCGGTGCGCATCGAGGGCGTCGACCCGGAGCGCGAGAAAATCTTCTCCACCCTTCCCGACCAGCTCACTGAGGGCGAATACCTGCAGCCCGGAGACCGTCTGCACGCCTTCATCGGCAGCGACCTCGCGGAGCGACTCAACCTCAAGGTGGGTGACCGCTTCGTTCTCACCGGGCAGACGGCATCCGGGGACGTCGAGGGGCAGCTCATGCGCGTGTCGGGCATCTTCCACACTGGAATCCCGGAGATGGACGAGAGACTCGTGCACGTTCCGCTGGAGACGGTGCGGCGATGGCTGGGCGTCCCGGGCGCCGTGACCTCGGTGGCGGTCCTGCTCACGTCGTCCCGCGAGACTGATCGCGTCGTGCGCACGCTCCGGGCGGAGCTCGACCACACGAAGGGAATCCGGGTCCTCGGGTGGCGGGAGGCGTCGCCGGAGCTCGACTCCGGCGTACGCATCGACGATTACGGCGACTATGTCTTCCACACGATCCTCTTCGCCATCATCGCCTTGGCGATCCTCAACGCCATCATGATGTCGGTGCTCGGCCGCAAGCGTGAGTTCGGGATCCTCCAGGCTCTGGGCCTCACCGGCGCCGAGACGGGGTGGGTGGTCCTCGGGGAGGGCCTTTTCCTGACCATCGCTTCCGGGGTGGCGGGGATGATCCTCGGGCTGATCGTCACCTGGGGATTCTTCCGTCACGGCATCGACTTCAGCTCGTTCTCCTCGGAAGGCTGGAGCGCTTCGGGCGGGATCATCAACCCGGTGATCGTGCCCGTCTTCCGCGTCGGTCAGTTGGTTCTCTCCGTTGTCTCCATCCTGGTCATCGGCACCTTGGCCTCCCTTTATCCCGCCTTCCGCGCGTCGAAGCTCGACGTCGCCGAAGCCATGAAGTTCGAGCAATGAGCGATCACAACGGCAAAGCGGCTGTCCGCACCGAGGACGTCTGGAAGATCTACCCCCAGGAGCCCGAGCCCGTTGAGGCCGTCCGCGGGCTTACGGTGGAGATCGCGACAGGCGATTTCGCGGCCATGGCGGGGCCTTCCGGCTCCGGGAAGACCACGGTTCTCAACCTACTGGGGGGACTCACACGACCCACACGCGGAAAGATCTGGGTGGGGGGCCAGGACATCTCGGAGCTGGACGACCGTGACCTGGCACGACTCCGTCTCGAGCACATCGGCTTCGTCTTCCAGGCGTATAACCTGCTCCCGGTGCTGTCGGCCCTAGAGAACGCGGAATTCACGCTGTTGCTCCGGGGAGTGCCCGGGGAGGAGCGGAGAGCACGAGTGAAGGAACTCTTCGACCAGATCGGCCTGGAGGGCCTGGAAGACCGCAAGCCGAGCCGGCTCTCGGGCGGTCAGCAGCAGCGGGTCGCCGTCGTGCGGGCGGTCGTGGGTCGGCCGGCCCTGGTCCTCGCCGACGAGCCCACCGCGAATCTCGACTCCGTGAGCTCCGACGCGCTCCTCGACGTCATGGAGCGCCTGAACCGGGACCTCGGGACGACCTTCGTGTTCTCCACCCACGATCCGCGGGTCATGAACCGAGCAAGGCGGCTGATCAGGCTGGTGGACGGGCGCATCGAGCGCGATGAGCGTCAGGGCGATTCGCCGTCGACCCCATGAGCCCGGAGCGTACTCTGGACGGGCCCCACGGGCAGGCGCCTCGACACCCCCGGGCCTCCGTCGGCATCCGGCAGCTCGGGCTCGCCGTCGTCCTGGCGGCCACCCTGGTCCCGCGCGCCGGAGCCGGCCAACGGATCGAGGTCACCGGTTATGCCCTGGGCGTGGCCGTCCGGTCCGGGTCATCGGCGCTGATCCGGGGTGGAACCGCGCTGCTGGCGCGCGCGCGCATCATGCCGAAGCTCACGTCCGGGCCCGTCACGGTCGACGTGGCGTACGAGCACGTCCTTCAGCGGACCCCCGAGGGCGGTGGCTTCGCCGTGACGAACCCGGGCGGGAGTGTGGGCGGCAGCGGCGACTGGCTGGGACTGGATTGGAGCGTCATGGCCAGTTCCAGGGCCAGCTGGCGCCAGCGCTTCGACCGGCTGAGCGTCGCGATGGACGCCGGACCGGTCACCGTCACCGTGGGGAGGCAAGCCATCTCCTGGGCCACGACGCTGTTCCTGACCCCCGCGGATCCGTTCGCCCCCTTCGACCCGTCGGACCCGTTCCGCGCGTATCGCGGAGGCGTCGATGCCGTGAGGGTCCGAGCGTTTCCCGGGCCCTTTTCGGAGGTGGAAGCGGTGGTTCGCGGGGCGGATACGCCCAACGGAAAGACCCTCACCGCCCTCTCGCGATTCCAGACCTCCCGGGGGGGGTGGGCCCTCGGGGGATGGGGAGGGGTCCTTCACGACCAGGCGGCGGGCGCCCTCTTCGCCACCGGCGCGGTGGGAGCGACGGCGCTGCGGACCGAGGCCGAGGTGCGAAAGGGGCTGTCCGGTGGCGCCACGGTGCGGGGAGCCATGGGATTGGACCGAAGGTTCTCGGTCTCCGGGCGCGATCTCTACGTGGTGGTGGAAGCCCAGTACGATGGCTTCGGCGCAGCCAACGCATCGGAGCTGCTGGCCACCGCCGCTTCGAAGCCGTATTCCCGGGGGGAGATGCAGGTGCTGGGCCGATGGTCCAGCGCGGGCCAGGCGAGCTTCCAGATTCACCCCCTGGTCTCCTTGGACGGCCTCGTGCTGGTGGACCTCGAGGACGGCAGCCTGCTGCTCGCGCCGGGAGCCACCTGGTCCGCCACCGCGTCGGCATCCGTCCGGGTGGGAGTATTCACCGGCGCCGGACGGAAAGCGTCGGCCACCGCAGGCCCGCGTTCCGAGTACGGGATGGTCCCGACCCTGGGCTACATCTCGCTGTCGTGGTTCTTCTGAACCCTTCCGGCATCGCGGGGCGTAGAATAGGGGTGCAGCCAACGCAGGAGGGCACCATGTCCAAGAAGAACCGGCAGCACGCGCCGCGAGACCGGAAGCGGCCGATCTCCATGCCGAAGCCGCCGTGCACGCCCGAAGGCCCACAATACCCCCCACCTCCGGTTCGCCCGTCGGGTCCGGGGTGTTCGACCCTCCGGAATCCTCGCGTGCTCTTCCAGCCGGGTCACCGTAGCCGGCACTGATGCTCGTGATGGGGCGGGGGCTCCTCCCCCGCCCCATCACCCCCCCTCGCTCCCGATGCGGCGGCCCACCGTGGGCGCCCCGCTCGCCCTCGGTCGTACGGTGTAGCGGTACCCCACCCAGATCAGCACGAGGCCGACGAGCTCGGTCAGGTAGAGGACCGCCACGTGGCCGAAGCGCGCCGCGGTCCCGCCGACGCCCGGCAGCAGGGCGCCCACAGCGATGAACACGTTCCCGACGAAGCGATGGCGCGCCCCGGGGTCCGAGCGGAAACGCCACGCCGACACTGCGGCTCCACCGATGAGAACGACCGCCGCGTACACGTTGATGAACGGAGCGAGGATCCTCGCCCCGGGCCAAGTCATGACGCTTCCAGTGAGGCGGTGCGGCTCCACGACCCGGTAGTCGATGGGGCTCAGGATCACGAAGGCGACGGCCACCGCGACGGCGCTCAGCAACAAGGCGGTCAGCCGATCGGCTGTCCTGCGTGCGGCCATGAGATAGACGGTGCCTTGAGCGAGGGGCGCTCCGCCCAGGATCGCCCCGGAGATGTACCAGAGCCGGAACACCCACTCGTTCCAGCCGAAGACCGTCGTGGACGACTCGGCCAGCGTGCCCACCCCGAAGAGCGCGATGCCGAACGACCACCAGAGCAGATGGGGCCCGGATCGCCGCTTCTTCCACCGGAGGAACACCGCAGGAGCGAAGAACGCCGCCACCACCGTGGTGGCCAGGGGAACGAAGTCGACCAGGCTTCGCGCGCCGGCGAGCCCCGGAGCGTTGACGGGCAGGATCACGGTGTCCGGCCGTCCAGGCCTACTCCGTCACCTCGTTCTCCACGACGAAGCGCGTGAGGCCCGCCACGGTCCGGATCCGGAGCTTGGACATGACACGCTCGCGGTGGGTCTCGACGGTGCGCGGGCTGATGCCGAATTCCTCCGCGATCTCCCGGTTGGTGCGTCCGGACGCGACTCGAACGAGCACCTCGCGCTCTCGCGCCGTGAGCACCTCCAGCCGCGATCGTTGCCGTTCCCGCTCCAGCTCCTCGCGTAGGGCCACCCCGAGCTGATGCGTGACGCGCTCGGCGAAGTACTCCTTTCCGGAGTGCACCGCCTCGACGGCCTCACGCAGCTCGCCGGGCCCCACGTCCTTGAGGATGTACCCGTCGGCGCCCGCGCGGACGGCTTCGAGCACGTACTCGGGATCGTCGTGCATGGAAAGCACGAGGATCGCGACCTCCGACCCCTGTGCGCGCAGCTCCTTCGCCACGTCCAGGCCGGTCTTCTCCGGCATGGAGATGTCGAGAACCAAGAGGTCCGGGGCGGCGTGCTCCATGAGTTGCAGGACCTCGTTGCCGTTGCTGGCCTCGGCGATCACCTCCAGGCCCTCGATATCCTCCAGCACGTGGCGGATGCCCTGTCGTACCACGGTATGGTCGTCGGCGATGATCACCCGGATGCGCGCCTCGCTCACGAGCTTACTCCTCCCTCGGTTGCCGTGGGGACGCCCGCCGGCACGCGCACGCGCACGCGGGCACCCCCGTTCGGTCCGTTTTCAAGCGTGAAGGCCCCTCCCACGCCACCGATCCGCTCGCGGATCCCGGCGAGGCCTCCCCTGGTCCGATTCAGTCCCTTCGGATCGTCCCTGGGGAATCCCACGCCGTCGTCCGCCACCTCAAGGTGTACCTCCCCTTCCCCGACGGACAACACCACGTTCACGTGCGTGCACTGGCCATGGCGGACCGAGTTCGCCAACGCCTCCTGCAACGTCCGATAGAGCGCGAGCTCGGCGTCACCCCCCAGCGGTGGCAGCACCGGGGGCGCCTCGAACGTGACCGTGAGCGCCTCCTGGCCCCCGAAGTCGCGCGCGAGGGCGCGCATGGCCGGAAGGAGGCCGAGGTCGTCCAGGGCGGTGGGCCTCAGATTGCGCGTGACGCTCCTGATGCTCTTGATGCCCTCTCCCACCAAAGCCCGCGCGCGGTCGAGGGCCGTGGCTATGCTCTCGTCGCCCTTCTCGCGCAGGAGGCCGAGCTGCATGTTCACCGCCGCCAGCACCTGCGCGGTCTCGTCGTGCAGCTCTCTGGAGAGTCGATTCCTCTCTTCCTCGTGCTGCCGGACCATGCGGATCTGGAGGCGCTCCAGCTCCTCGGTGCGATCCTCCAGGCTGCGATAGAGATCCTCGTTCTCCAGGGCTGCGCCCACCTGCTGGCCGAACGCCTCGAGAAACTGCGTGTCGAGGGCTGTGAAGGGATCTCGCGCCTCGCCGACCACCACGAGCGCCCCGGCCACGTTCAGGCCCCGCAGGACCGGGATGGCTGCCGTGTAGGGATGCGCCCAAAAGGGACCCCTTCCCCCCTCGCGCCCCTGCACCACGGCGGGGACACCCATGGTCCGAACCCGGTCCACAGCCCTCCACGCCGACTCCGGGGGATCCTCGTAGGGCCACAGGGCGCATACGCCGGCACCGTGAACGAATGCACCGCCGCTCTCCCTCGCGAGGTAGAGCGCCGAGCCGTGCACGCCCCTGAGCGCCAGGGCACGCCGGAGCACTGCCTCCGGGACTCCTTCGCTCCGGCGTCCACGCTGCTGAAGCTCACCGGAGAGCGCCGTGAGCGTCCGCAGCCCCTGGTCCAGGTCTTCGAGCACCAGCAGGAGCACGCCCACACCCACGACGAGCTGGAAGAGGATGTCGAGGTAGTACCCCCAGGGGCTCCAGATGCCTTTGGCCCGGAGGAAGGGGTAGTCCAGGTGATGCACGGCCCAGAGCGTCATGGCCCCCGCCAGGAGGCGCGCCGCCGGAGAGCCCACCTCTCGGTCGTACCGGTAGAAGACCCACGCCGTCCACGCCGTGGCCGCGCTCAAGAAGGCCACCGCAGGACCCGCCGCGAGGTAGAAGTTGTCTAGCCTGTAGATGGCCACGAACGACCAGATGGGCGGGAAGAGCCCGAGCACCACGAACCACCACCGGGACGGCGGCTTTCGGGAGAACACGAGCGCAGCCCAGAGCAGAATGGCGGCGGTCCACCCGGTGGTCACCTGATGCCAATACAGCCAGCCCGAAGCCCCCGTGTGGAGGAAGCTGACGATGGCGCCGAGACGAGTCCCGTAAACGGCCCATGCCAGGGCCCACAGGCCGAAGTACGGCTTCCTGTAGCGGGCGTAGAGCACCCCGCACAGGACCACGAGCCCGAGGGTCACCGCGATCTGGAGGTACGCGGCGGCGAGCTCGGTGAGGGAGACCAGGGGAACGCTGAGATCCATGGGGCGGAAGATCTCGGGCCAGTGGGATCGGGGCAACGGCTTGCCCGAAGGAGATTCCCCGACGATCCTGCCGGTCGAATCCCCACTTCTTTGAACGGCGGGGGATTCCTAGGTTTGGACGATCCCGGCCGGGGGCCCGTAGCGGAGGGCCGATTCTCGAATCCGGAGGTCGAGCCGCACCTTCGCCGCCATCGATGGAGCGTGGCGGCAATCGAGGCTTTTGGTCTGTGGGTCGGCCGCACCGGCACCGAGGAGGCATTTCGCCTTCGAAGCCCGGAACGGGGGCACGCACGGTGACCTGGACTTTGTGACCCGCCTGCAACCTCGGGCGACAACAAGGGGAGTACCCATGAGCAGAGCCTTCGGCCCTCGGCGGGCTGAGTGGATTGAAGTCAAGGAGCCAGGCGATCTGGGCCTCCCTGACCAGACCCTCGCCCACTTCGAGGCGTACGATCTGGCGTATCGGACGCTCACGGCCATCCTGTTCAACTACGCCCAATCCGGGCACCCCGGAGGCTCGGTCTCGTCGGGACGCATCGTGGCGGGCGTCCTCTTCGACGCCATGGACTACGACGTGGGTGATCCCATCCGGAGAGATGCCGATATCATCTCGTACGCCGCCGGGCACAAGGCCACCGGCCTCTACGCCATGTGGGCGCTGCGCGACGAGGTCACCCGGATCGCCCGCCCGGAACTCCTTCCGGAGGCGTTGAACCACAGACTCCGTCTGGAGGACCTGCTGGGGTTCCGCCGCAATCCGACGACGTTCACGCCCCTGTTCAGGGAGTTCGGCTCGAAGGCGTTGGACGGACACCCAACGCCCGCCACCCCCCATGTTCGTCTCTCGACCGGTCCCTCCGGCGTCGGCGTGGGGAGCTCGCTGGGCCTGGCGTTCAGCCTGGCGGACTACTTCGGCCGCAAGCATGCCCCACGGGTGCACATCATCGAGGGCGAGGGCGGGCTCACCCCCGGGCGGGTCTACGAAGCCGTGGCCAGCGCCTCGGCGTCCGGGTTGAGCAACGCCATCGTCCACCTGGATTGGAACCAGGCGTCCATCGACTCGAACCGAGTGACGCGTGAGGGCGCCAACTGGGGCGACTACGTCCAGTGGGACCCCATGGAGTTCTTCTACCTCCAGGACTGGAACGTCATTCACGTCGCGGATGGATTCGACTTCGGGCAGGTGCTCACGGCGCAGCGACTGGCGCTGAAGATGGATAACGGCCAGCCCACCGCCGTGGTGTACCGCACCGAGAAGGGTTGGAAGTACGGGATCAGCGGAAGGAAGTCTCACGGTGCGGGTCACAAGCTCTGCAGTGACCAGTACTACGAGGCGGTGGCCCCCTTCTTCGGCAAGGGTGGCCCGGAGCTTCCTCACTGCGTGAACGGGAACGGCGGCCAGCGGTGCGCCGGAGCGAAGTTCAAGGACCAGGTGGAGCTCTGCTACTGGATGACGCTGGAGAGGGTGCGCGCCCTGCTCGAGTCCCAACATCGGGAGATGTGCGACGAGATGGCAGGCCGTCTGGCTGCGGCGAAGGAGCGTCTGGACGCGCGTGGCCGCAAGCCACGGGAAGGCGCGCCGGACATGGAGCGGATCTTCGCCGTGGCCGACCCGGGTACCACGCCGGAACCGCTGGTGCTGGAACCGGGCACGTCCATCGCGCTGCGCAGCCAGTTAGGCAAGGTACTGGGCCACCTCAACCAGGCCAGCAACGGCGCGATCTTCATTGCCGCGGCGGATCTCCTGGATTCCACCGCGGTCTCGGGCGGCGCCAAGGGCTTCCCGGAGGGGTACTTCCACGTCCAGGACAACCCCGGTGCGCGGTCTCTCGCTATCGGAGGCATCTGCGAGGACGGCATGGCCGCCGTTCTCTCAGGCGCGTCGTCCCTGGGCTTCCACGTGGGCGCCGGCGCGTCGTACGGTGCGTTTCTGGCACCACTGGGACACATCGCCGCGAGAGTGCACGGCATCGCGAACCAGATGAGACGCGAGGTGGAGGGGCACGACGCGCCCTACCGGCCTTTCATCCTGATCTGTGGGCACGCAGGGATGAAGACCGGCGAAGACGGCCCCACCCACGCCGATCCTCAGGCTCTGCAGCTGTACCAGGAGAACTTCGTACCGGGGACGGCGGTGACCTTAACCCCCTGGGAGCCCCAGGAGATCTGGCCGCTCATGGCCGCGGCCTTCCGCGCCCGTCCGGCGGTGATCGCTCCGTTCGTCACGCGTCCCAGCGAGGATGTCCTGGACCGGGAGGCCCTGGGCCTCGCACCGGCCGCCGAGGCGGCCCAGGGGGTGTACCGTCTGCGCGCGGCCCACGGGGAGCGGGACGGCACCCTGGTGCTCCAGGGTTCGGAGGTCACGTACGAGTTCGTCACGTCGGCCCTGCCCATGCTCGAGGCGGACGGTGTCGACCTGGACGTCTTCTACGTCTCCAGCGCCGAGCTTTTCGACCGGCTGGAGGCGGACCAGAAGGCCTCGGTGTTCTCCGCGGAGCAGGCGCACGAGGCCATGGGCATCACTGGATTCACGCTCCCCACGATGTACCGGTGGATCCGGTCGGAGGTGGGCCTGGCCCACACCATGTACCCGTTCCAGAAGGGGCACGTCCTGGGGAGCGGTACCGGCGACATGGTGGTGTTCGAAGCCGGCCTGCACGGTGAGGGGCAGTATCACGAGATCAAGAAGTACCTGGACGCGCTGGCCGCCAAGCGCGGGCGGAGCTCCGTTACGGTCTGAACCGGTATGGAGCAGGCGCCCAAAGGCGACAAGGGCCCGGGGGATCGAACGATCCCCCGGGCCCTTCCGTTCATCCCGGCGGGAAGCTGCTCTACTCGACGCCGGGTGCGGGCGCTGCCTTCCGGCCCAGGACGCTGTGCTTGCGGCCGTACAGCCAATAGAAGGCCATCCCCACCAGGAGCCATACGGCGAATCGGACCCATGTGAGGAACGGCAGTCCGAGCATGAGCCCCAGGCAGGACAGGATCGCCACCGCCGGTACGAGCGGTACGAGGGGCGTGCGGAACGGCCGCTCCCGGTCGGGCTCCAGCCGGCGCAGCACGATGATGCCGGCGGAGACGAGCACGAAGGCGAACAGGGTGCCGATGTTCGTGAGCTCGATGATCTCGGCGATGGGCAGGAACGCGGCGAAGAACGCCACGAAGACGCCGGTCATGAGCGTGGCCACGTGGGGGGTGCGGTGCTTCTCGTGCACCTTCGCGACCACCGGCGGGAGGAGCCCGTCACGGGCCATTGAGAAGAGGATGCGCGGCTGGCCGAGCTGGAAGACCAGCAACACGGACGTCGTGGCCGCGAGCGCCCCCACCGAGATGATGCCGGCCCCGATGTTGAGGCCGCGCTCGCTGAACGCGGTGGCGAGCGGCTCGGCCGTTCCCAGGTGGCTCCAGGTCACCAGCCCCGTCAGCACCAGCGTCACCGCGATGTAGAGGATCGAGGTGATGACCAGCGAGGCGATCATCGCGAACGGCATGTCCGTTTGCGGGTGGCGGGTCTCCTCCGCCGCCGTGGAGACGGCATCGAAGCCGATGTAGGCGAAGAAGATGAGCGCCGCACCGGTCCAGATCCCGTGGAGGCCGTTCGGAGCGAAGGGCGTCCAGTTGGCCGGGCGCACGTAGAAGGCGCCCGCCACGATGAAGAAGCCGAGGATCGCCAGCTTGATGACCACCATGGCGACGTTGAACCAGGAGCTCTCCCGGATCCCGACCACCAGGATCCAGGTGATGAGCGCCACGATGGCCACGGCCGGGAGGTTCACCACGATGGGGATCCCGAACACGTGCGGGGCGTCCGAGAGCGCCTGGGCCGCCCGGGCCACATAGGGAGCCACTGAGGACAGGGTCCCGTCGGCGGTGGCCTGCGCCACCGTGTGCGCGGCCTTGGTGGCCGTGATGGGGTCGGTGGCCATCCACTCGGGGAGCGCCAGTCCGAAGCCGCGCAGGAGCTGCTGGAAGTACCCCGACCAGCTCACCGCCACGGCGATGTTGCCTACCGCGTACTCGATGATGAGGTCCCAGCCGATGATCCACGCCACGATCTCGCCCAGGGTCGAGTAGGCGTACGTGTAGGCGCTTCCCGCCTCGGGAATCATGGCCGCGAACTCGGCGTAGCACAGGGCCGCGAAGCCGCACGCGATGGCGACGCCGATGTAGGAGAGCACGAGGGCCGGACCGGCGCCCACGTGGTCGGCGCCTCCCGCGATGGCGGTGCCGGCAGCCGAGAAGATGCCGGCCCCGATGATCGCGCCCACCCCGAGTGCCGTCAGTTGCCACTTGCCGAGCGTGCGCTTGAGGGTCGTGCCGAGGGCGTCTTCCACCCGCTCGGGGATCGGCTTCCGTAGAAACAGCTTGGCGAGCAGAGGCGCCTCCGTGTGGGGGGCGGGCACCGGCCGTCCAGGAGCGGACCGACTGGCCGCCGCAAGTCCCGATCTGGCCCCGTCCGGCACGGCGCGCGGAGGGCGAGCCGGCGGCGAGGTGGGCGCAACGTACGGGGGGCCAGAGAGCGTGTAAAGACCGGATGCGCCCCATTGACCAGCCGTGTCCGGACCCCAGCCTCACCCGCCCACCCCACCCCCACACGCGCGGAC
>JAJDNI010000236.1 GCA_022340755.1 Gemmatimonadota bacterium | reverse complement strand
GACATGTGGGCCATGTTCTTCTCCGCGACCGCGTTCAACCAGAACATCGGCAGCTGGGACGTGAGCAGCGTGACGGACATGGGCTTCATGTTTGGGGACGCGACCGTGTTCAACCAGGACATCAGCACCTGGGACGTGAGCGGCGTGACGAACATGAGCTACATGTTCGAGGTCGCGGACGCGTTCAACCAGGCCATCGGCAGCTGGACCGTGAGCAGCGTGACGAACATGAGCAACATGTTCTTCGGTGCCAAAGCGTTCAACCAGGCCATCGGCAGCTGGGACGTGAGCAGCGTGACGGACATGAGCTTCATGTTCGAGACCGCGAACGTGTTCAACCAGGCCATCGGCAGCTGGGACGTGAGCAGCGTGACAACCATGAGCTACATGTTCGAGCGCGCGACCGCGTTCAACCAGGACATCGGCAACTGGGACGTGAGCAGCGTAACGGACATGACCTACATGTTCGAGGTCGCGGACGCGTTCAACCAGGACCTCAGCGGGTGGTGCGTAGCCTTGATCACATCTGCCCCGGATGGATTCGATAGCTTCGCGACGAGCTGGGTGTTGCCTCGACCAGTCTGGGGCACTTGTCCCGGCGGATGACGTGGTCGGGGATCAAAGCCGAGCACTCGAGGATGGTGTGAGGTGAGGACCCAAGGGCACCGCGGGTGCGAACGTTCCATTCAGCCATTCCGTCGGCACGCTGTCAGGGCAAGTCTTCATCGTCGGCGTGACCCACGAGAGCAAGCCCCGGCGTGACCGACGATGGCCCTCGCCGACGATGGCCCTCGCCGAGCGTGCGGGTTTGGCGGGGGTCACTTTTCTGGGGGCAAGTCCAACGACCCACTTGCCGGACACCTCGTACCCCCAGACCCTCGGAGTTCGCTGCCGACGACGCCCTCGCCGAGGTGAAGACGACGGACCCAGGCAAGCTGACTGGCTACCTCGGCCATACCCCCGGCTCAAAGTCGGGCAACGCTTGTCGTATGGACGCCAGTAGGCGAGTCCATGCGCCTACGTTTCCGTCCCCCATTGCACGAGGATCGAACGCGCGGAAATAGCGCTGCGTTCGCGACTCAACCTGTGCCTGCAGGAACGCCAACAACTGATCGGCCCCCCCGACCGAGTCGCGTTCCGCCAACACCCTTCTGAGTGTCGATGTCCATCCATCTTCCGCTGCAGCGGCTCCTCGGGGCTCGGGAACATCTTCGAGAACGCTCGCGGCGGCAGGCCATTGTCCAAGGAACGCCACGATCAGCGCATACTCGCTCTTTATATCACTTCTGCTGGCATCGTAGGACATCGCGCCTTCGAGAGCTCTGAGGCTACCATGGGCGTCTCCCATCTTGAGGCGGCACCGCGCGAGTCGCCTCATGAGTTCGCACCTCGTCTTCGGATCGACCGAAACCCTGGAGGCAAGGGCCAGCATCTTTTCGGCATGAGCAAGCCCTCTGTCGCCGAGATCATCGAGGAGAATGCTCGCCGCGATGCAGAGCGGAGCAGACCAGTCCGCCGCCATATCCGCAAGCTCTCTGGGGGAAATCGTAGCAGCCGTTCGATACAGCCTCAAAAACACCGTGGAGGCCGCCTGGCTGGGATGACTTGCTTCCATTGTGCCCAACCTCGGGAGCTGACCCGGTTTCGTAGACACCTGAAGAGTGAGGCGGGGAGGAGCGCTCCACAATGTCGGGGTTTGATGCCGCCCTACCGCCCCCGCCCCCTGGACCGTTGCCATTCCCGAGATTTGTATACACTTTGGCATCCCAAGAGGTTGGCCCGACACGCGAATTCTGGGCGGAGATTCTCTGCCCCTATTCCCTGGAGGACACGGCAATCATGAAGACCTCGTCAGTGGCTGCACTCGGAACATGTGACTCGAGCGCGGACGGCGGGTCGACGCCGGGCCGCTGGCAGCGGCGACCTGCCGTCCGTTGCGGCGGGCGCTTGGGTCCCTGGCTCCTCTCTCTCGCCCTCTGCGTGATGCTCCCCCATGACTCTGCGGCGCAGGGGACGCGGCTCCTTCGGCATCCCACGGTGAGCCGCGACCAGGTGGCTTTTCAATACGGCGGGGACCTGTGGATCGTCTCGCGGGCCGGAGGGCGAGCCACACGCCTGACCGCCACGCCGGAGGTGGAGACCGATCCGCACTTCTCTCCCGACGGATCCATGATCGCGTTCACCGCGACGGTCGCCGGGAACACCGACGTATACGTGGTATCGTCGCAGGGAGGCCAGCCGAGACGGTTGACCTACCACCCGGAGATCGACCGCGCGCGGGGTTGGACACCCGACGGCCGGAGCGTGGTGTTCGCTTCGACTCGTGAGAACCCGCCCCAGAACTCGTTCTTCCGCCTCTTTCTGGTCCCGGTGGACGGAGGGCTCCCCCAGCCCCTGCCGCTACCGCGTGCCACCATGGGCGCATACGCTCCCGACGGAAGCCACGTCGCCTACCAGGAGATCCCCAGGGAGTTCATGCCCCAGTGGCACGAAGCGAGCTTCTGGCGTCACTACCGCGGTGGCCGCACGGAACCCATCCGGGTCTTCGACCCCACGGACGCCTCGGTCACCAAACTCCCCTGGACGGACAGCAACGACAGCGATCCAATGTGGATCGGCAACACCATCTATTTCCTGTCGGATCGCGACTTCACCACCAACGTGTTCGCGTATCGAACGGACTCGAAGGAGCTGACGCAGCTTACTCATCATGACGACTTCGACGTGATGAACGCTACGGCGGGCCCGGATGCAGTGGCGTATGAGCAGGCGGGCTACATCCACTTGCTGGATACCCGCACCGGCCGGTCGGAGCGGCTGAACATCGACGTGTCGGGCGAGTTCTCCTGGGCACAGCCACAGTTCAAGTCCGTGGCGGACATGGTCCGCTCGGCCACGTTGTCTCCCACGGGCGTGCGTGTCGTCCTCGAGGCCCGGGGCGACATCTTCACCGTGCCCGTGGACAAGGGCGACTACCGCAACCTCACGAACAGTCCCGGAGTCCACGACGAGGACCCGGTCTGGTCGCCCGACGGGACGCAGCTCGCCTGGCTGTCGGACGGTAGCGGGGAATTCCAGCTGATGATCGGGGATCAAACGGGGATTGGCGAGCCGCGGGTCGTCTCGCTCCCCACCCACGCCTTCCCCTCGGACCTCGCCTGGTCCCCCGACGGGAACGTGATCTCGTTCCAGGACAGCGACCTGATCCTTTGGACCCTCGACGTGAAGACGGGCAAGGCGACGAAGGTCGACACCGACACCTACGACGACCCCGGTGCGGAGCGGGGCTTCGGCACCGTGTGGTCACCCGACTCGCGGTGGATCGCCTACTCGAAGAGCCTAGACAACCACTTCCGGGCGATCTTCCTGCACTCGCTCGCCGACGGGAAGACCATCCAGCTCACCGACGGTCTCTCGGATGCAGTGTCCCCCGCCTTCGACGCCGGCGGGAAGTACCTCTACTTCCTCGCCAGCACCGACTACGGTCCGGCCACCGGCTGGCTGGAGATGAGCTCGACGGACCGTCCCGTTCGCCGCTCCATCTACCTGGCGGTGCTCGCGGCGGACCAGCCCTCGCCCTTCCTTCCGGAGAGCGGGGACGAGCCCGGCGCCGAGAAGGCGCGGCCCGCGAAGCCGACCGCCGATTCCGTCGTGCGCGTGGACGTCCAGGGCATCGACCAGCGGATCCTGTCCCTCGCCGTCCCTGCGCGGGACTACCACAGCCTCCAGGCGGGCGACGCCGGGACGATCTTCTACCTGGAGGCGGCGGCAGGCGGCGGCTTCGGAGCGGGCTTGACGCTCCAGCGGTACCGGCTCAGGGACCAGTCCGCGAAGCCGTTCCTCTCGGGCGTGCAGATGTACACGCTGTCCGCCGATCACAAGAAGCTGCTGTACGCGGGCCGGAGGCAATGGGGCGTTGTCTCCGCGGATGCGCCCACCGCCAAGGTGGGCGACGGGAGCGTCAACGTCGCGCAGCTCCGCATGCGGGTCGACCCCCAGGCGGAGTGGCCGGAGAT
>JAJDNI010000166.1 GCA_022340755.1 Gemmatimonadota bacterium | reverse complement strand
CGCCGGAGCACCCGCCCCTCTCCGGCAACCCTGGTGACGATCCTGGAGGGCGCGGGGCGGGGTGCCGTGCAGGTGGCGGCGGCGTGCGCGGCGGCGGGGATCGTGGTGGGAGTGGCGTCCCTCACGGGTATCGGCCTCCGGATGTCGGGACTCATCGTGACGCTGTCCGGCGGCCATCTCTTCATCGCCCTGCTGCTCACCGCCCTCGGCTCGGTCATCCTGGGCATGGGCTTGCCCACCACCGCGGCCTACGTCGTGCTCGCTGCCCTGGGAGCGCCGGCTCTGGTCCAGCTCGGGGTTCCTCTCCTCGCGGCCCATCTCTTCATCTTCTACTTCGGCTGCATCTCGAACGTCACCCCTCCGGTCTCCCTGGCGGCCTTCGCTGCTGCGGGGATCGCCGGATCCCCTCCTGTCCGCACGGCATTGGCCGCGGCCGTGCTCGCCGCCGCGGGGTTCCTGGTGCCCTTCATGTTCGTGTACGGTCCGCCCCTGCTGCTCCGCGGCACGGCTCCGGAGATCGCCCTGGCCGTGATCACGGCCCTGGCGGGGGTCACGGCGCTGGCGGGCGTGGTGGTGGGCTTCCTGAGGCGCCCGCTGGCGCCCTGGGAGCGGGCGCTCCTCTTCGGGGCGTCCCTGGCGCTGATCTTCCCGGGTGCGGTCACCGATCTCTTCGGCCTGACCGTCCTGACCGCCGTCGCTCTGCGGAAGTCGACTTCGGCTCCTGCGGCGGCGGCGCCCTGACCATCGATCCGGGACGGCGGAGAGCTCCACCTTTGACGGCGCGAGCGCGGGTCTCGCACGCCGAGCCCGCGTGTTATCTTGGCAGCCCTCCCCGTTGACGTTTCAGGGGACTCTTGGGCAGCAGGAGGTACGCGCGTGGGCTCGAAGCGACTCGACGGCCGATGGAGATCCCTGGTGATCGCCCTGGCCGTGTCCCTGACGGCGTGCGGAACTGGGCACGGGAGGAAGACCACGTTCCTGTCCATAGGCACCGGGGGCACCGGGGGGATCTACTATCCACTCGGTGGTGCGCTGGCCAACCGCCTCTCGCTGGCCGATACCACGCGGCAGTATACCGCGGAGGTGACTGGCGGCTCCGTGGAGAACGTGAACCGCGTCGTCGCAGGGCAGATCGACCTGGGCTTCGCGCTTTCGGTGACCGCATACGAGGCGTATCACGGAGGCGACGACTTCCCGGATCCCGAGACGAGGCTTCGGGTGGTGGCACCCCTTTATCCGAACGTCACGCACATCCTCGTGCCGGCCTCTTCCAGCGCCAGGTCCCTGGCCGACCTCGAGGGCAAGAAGATCTCCGTGGGCTCGGCGGGGAGCGGCACCGAGCAGATATCGAGGCAGCTCCTGCAGGCGTATGGGCTGACCTACGACGACATCACGCCCCGATACCTGTCGTTCACCGAGTCGGCCGCGGCGCTCCAGGACGGCGCCATCGACGCGGCCATCATCTCGGTGGGGATTCCGGCGGCCGCGGTCCTCGAGGCCACCACCACGGATGGCGCCCGCCTCCTCGGGATCTCTGCCGACGAGCTCGCGGTCCTCAAGAGCCGCTACCCCTATTACGCAGCCGGTGTGATCCCGGCGGGGGCATACCCTGGGGTGGATGCTCCCATTCCCACGGTGGCCATGATGAACTGGGTCGTGGCTAGAGACGATCTGGACGGCCAGGTCGCGGAGAGCCTGCTGGACATTCTGGACAAGGACCGGGCATCCCTCGAGCGGGTCCATGAGATGGCCAAGCAGATCGACCTGAGCCGGCTGGCAGACGCACCAATCCCGCTGCATCCTGCGGCGGAGCGGTGGGTGGAGGCGAACAAGCGATGAGAGCGGACTCGGAGACGGCCGTGCCGTCAGTCGGAGGCCCGTAACCGCCGCCAGGAGGCAGGGTGGACATCCTTCATTGGATCCCGGAGGGGATCGTGCTCGTGGGCTTCCTCGCGATTATCGTCTGGGTATCCAGGAAGGCCCATACCGACGATCCGAAATGAAGCCTCTCCGACTTCGAAAACTCCACACGACATGTCCGGGAGTGGTGCCGTGAGTGACGCGTTGACGTGCCAGCGGGATGCGTTCGGCCTGCCGGAGGACCTGCACTACCTCAATTGTGCCTACATGGGTCCGCTGCCGACCGTGTCGGAGGAGGCGGGCATCGAAGGCATCCGTAGAAAGCGAGTGCCGGTCTCCATCCACCCTCCCGATTTCTTCGAGACCAGTGACGAGCTGCGCCGCCTGTTCGCCGATCTCGTGGGTGAGGCGGATCCCACGCGGGTGGCCATCGGCCCGGGCGTTTCGTACGGAATCGCCGTCGCCGCCCGCAATCTGCCCGTCGGTCGCGGACAGAACGTAGTTCTCACCCACGAGCAGTTTCCCGGGAACGTGCACGCCTGGACGCGTGCCGCCCGCGAAGCCGGTGGTGAGGTGCGCTTCGCGACGCCGCCGGCCGGTCCTGGAAGGGGGCAGGCCTGGAACGAGAACCTGCTCGAGCAGATTGACAACGCCACCGCGGTGGTGGCGGTGCCGCACGTGCACTGGACCGACGGCACGCGCTTCGATCTGGTGGATATCGGGCGGCGATGCCGGGAGGTGGGTGCCGCGCTGGTGGTGGACGGCACGCAGTCCGTGGGGGCGCTTCCCTTCGACGTGAGCGAGGTGCGGCCCGATGCCCTCGTCGTGGCCGCGTACAAGTGGCTTCTCGGTCCGTACTCCGTGGGCCTGAGCTGGTTCGGGGAACGCTTCGACGAGGGTGTGCCGTTGGAGGAGACGTGGATCGGGCGCGAGGCGAGCGAGGATTTCCAGCACCTGGTCAACTACCGCGACGGATACCAACCGGGGGCGCTGCGCTACGACGTCGCCGAGCGATCGAACTTCGCGCTTCTGCCCATGGCGGTGGCCTCGCTCAGGCTGGTCTCCCAATGGCGTCCGGAGCGCATTCAGGCCTACACCCGTGAGTTGGTGGCCGGTGTGCTGACGGAGGCGGCCGGCCTGGGGTTCGCCGTGGAGGATGAGGCGTGGCGGGCCGGCCACCTCTTCGGTCTGCGCATGCCACCGGGCTTGGACCTCGCCGCATTGAAGGAGTCGCTGGAGCGGCGGAAGGTGGTGGCCTCGCTCAGGGGCTCGGCCCTCCGGCTCTCACCGAACGTGTACAACGACTCCTCGGATGTGGAGGCGCTACTCGATGGGTTGAGGGAGGCGGTTACGGCTTCCTAGCAGGTCGCCCAACGCGGCGTGCCCCTATTACGTCAGCGACCCGCCGGCCGATGGCGGCGGTTCAAGAGGGGTCGACTCAGGAGCCTCCGGGCTGTTTCAGCTGCACGCCCATCTCGACGGTAGCCCGGTCCCCGCGCTTCACGCCGTGCGCCGCGAACCAGCCCTCCGGCACCTCCAACGCGAACATGGCAGGACCCGCGCTGTCATGGCTGTCGGTGGTGAGCGGCGCCATGTGGTCGATGCTGACCACCGTGTAGGACGCGTCCAGGAATGCGATGTCCAGGGGCACGTAGGTGTTCTCCATCCAGAACGAGCGCACCTCCATGTCGTCGAACACGAAGAGCATGCCGGTACCGTCGGGGAGCTCTTGCCGATACATGAGCCCTTGCTCCCTCGCCTCCTGCGTACGAGCGACTTCCGCCACCACCGTGTCGGCTCCGAAGATCACCCAGGCATGGTTGGCGGGGGGCCGTTGTTGCTGATCCGGGGGCGTGCTGTCCACCTCGCGGACCCGCGTCTCCGAGGATGCCACGCCCCGGCCCGGAGCGGGCGTGCAAGCGCACGCCGCGGCAAGGAGAACGGACGTCAACATCGCCATGGGGACCGCGGAGGGGGCTTTTGGTGTAGCCCGGCTCGCACTCTTGCGCATCTGCTGTTTTGGCTTGATCATCTTCGGCTCATTTCAATTATGCGGCCCCGCCGCCAAGGACGACATGGTCGATCAGGAGTTGCTGGACATCCTGGTGTGTCCCGAGACCAAGCAGCCCGTTCGGTTGGCCGACGGAGCGCTTCTCTCTCGTGTGAACGAAGCCATCGCGTCCGGAACCATGAAGACCCGTGGTGGCCAGTCCGTCTCCGAGGCGGTGTCGGAGGGACTGGTTCGTGAAGACGGCAAGATCCTCTACCCCGTCCGGGACGACATCCCCGTGATGCTCATCGACGAGGCCCTGCCCCTCGACGGCTTGCCGTAGCACTCTTTCACGATATTCATTATCATTCTCCGCTTTTCACGACGGGGCGGGCTCCTAGCCCGCCTCTGTACGGAGTCGTAGCCTCAGGTGAGGACGATGCCACGAAAGAAGTCGTTGCGGGCCATCGTGCTGCTCGCCGCGCTGGGCGCGGGGGCCTGCGCGCGCACCCCGGCGCCGGGCCTGGCCCGCGGGAAAGAACTGTTCGCCACATGCGTCCCGTGTCATGGCTCGGATGGTGAGGGCAGCCAGGAGTTGGGTGCCCCCAACATCGCCGGCCTTCCCAAGTGGTACGTCCAGGCCCAACTGCAGAAGTTCCAGACCCGTCAGCGGGGGGTCAACCCGTTCGACACCGTCGGCCTGCGCATGCGTTCCATGTCGCGGACCCTGAACCTCCCGGGTGACGTGGAGTCCGTGGCCGAATATGTCTCGACCCTGACACGCACACCGGCGCCGGTGACCCTCAGGGGCAATGTCGAGGCCGGGAAGGCCACCTTTCAGACGTGCGTCGCGTGCCACGGCCCCGACGGCCACGGTACCGAGTCGGTGGGCGCTCCGCCGTTGGTGGGCCAGGCCGATTGGTACCTGGTCCGCCAGCTCCATCTCTTCAAGAAGGGTTGGAGGGGCACGGACCCCCGCGACATCCAGGGTGGGACGATGCGTCCCATGAGCCTGGGGCTCGACGACCTGTCGATGACCAACGTCGTCGCCTACATCCAGACCCTCAAGTAGGTCCTCGGACCCCGACCCATGACGGATCCCAACACGACAGCGGAACACAAGGACGCCGACGCGGCGCTCGCGCCCCCGCCGGACGGGCTGAACGAGGCCCTCATCGACGCCAAGCAGACGTTCATCATCACGGTGATCAGCGCCGCCTTGTTCATCGGCGCGGTCTTCGTGTTCATCCTCTGAGCCGCGGACTCTGGTTCCATGCTTCATGGCCTGATTACGGAAGCGTCATCCTTCGCCGGCAGCATCGACTGGCTGATCTTCCTCGTCCTCGTACTGGTGGGCTTCTGGTTCATCCTGGCGGAAGGAGTCTTCTTCTGGCTGATCTTCCGCTTCCGTAGCCGTCCCGGTCACACCGGCCAGTACCTCACCGGGAAAGAGAAGCACATCAAGCGGTGGATCAACATCCCCCACGCGCTTGTGCTCGTTTGCGACGTCGTCATCGTCATCGCCGCAATACACGTGTGGTACATCGTCAAGATGGACCTGCCCCCGGCGGACTACACGATCCGCGTCACGGGCCAGCAGTGGGCGTGGGTGTTCCAGCAGCCCGGAGAAGACGGCCAGCTCGACACGCCCGACGACATCTTCACGACAGACAGCCTGCACGTGGAGGTGAACAAGACCTACCAGTTCCTGCTGGAGTCCCGGGACGTGATCCACGACTTCTCCGTGCCCGTTTTCCGGCTCAAGCAGGACGCGGTCCCGGGGCGCACCATCACCGGATGGTTCCGCCCGACCAAGACCGGGACCTTCGACGTCCAGTGCGCGAAGCTCTGCGGTATCGGCCACGGCGTGATGGAAGGCAGCCTCGTCGTCGAAGACCAGGCACACCACACCGCCTGGGTCGCCAAGAACACCCCCGCGGCTGCCCAGTAGCCGGAGGAACGCAACGATGGCTCACGCCAGCGCGACCGAAGCCCACGCTCACGAGCACGCGACTCAGGAGCACCACGGACCGCAGGGCATCCTGAAGTACCTCTGGTCGACGGACCACAAGGTCATCGCCATGCAGTATCTCTTCACGGGGATGTTCATGGCGATGGTAGGCGGTTTCATGGCCTACGTCTTCCGGATGCAGCTCGCGTTCCCGGGCAAGTCCGTGCCTCTGTTCGGCTACGTGTCCCCGGGAGAGTACAACGCCCTCATCACGGGTCACGGATCCATCATGATCTTCTGGGTGGCGATGCCCGTGCTCATCGCCGCCTTCGGGAACTACCTCATTCCGCTCATGATCGGCGCGGACGACATGGTGTTCCCGCGGATCAACCGGCTTTCGTATCAGATCTTCCTGCTCAGCGTGCTGGTGATCCTGAGCTCTCTCTTCGTGAAGGGTGGCGGCTTCGGGGGCGCGTGGACCTCGTATCCTCCGCTGTCCGCCAACGCGGACTACAACCTGACCCCCCTGGGGTCGAGCATGTGGCTCGTGGCGGTGGCCCTCGAGTTCGTGGCTTTCCTCCTGGGCGGCATCAACTTCATTACCACGCTCATGAACGCCCGGGCACCGGGGATGAAGGCCTACGACATCCCCATGGTCCCCTGGATGATCGTCATCGCCAGCATCCTGTTCATGCTGTCGGTGGGCCCGCTCTTCGCCGGCGCGATCATGCTGTTCTTCGACCAGAACCTGGGCACAGGCTTCTTCGATCCGACGCGGGGCGGCGATCCGGTCCTGTGGCAGCACCTGTTCTGGTTCTTCGGGCACCCCGAGGTCTACGTGGTGCTGCTGCCCGCGGTGGGGATCGTCATCGACATCGTCGCTACGTTCGCCCGCAAGAAGCTCTTCGGCTACAAGACCCTGCTGTACACGGCGGTGGCCACGGGAGTGCTCAGCTTCTTCGTGTGGGCCCACCACCAGTTCATCGCGGGCATCGACCCGCGCATGGCCAACATCTTCACCGTGACCACGCTGCTCATCTCCGTGCCCATCGCCGAGATGTGCTTCGTGATCATCGCGACGCTCTACGGCGGTGACATCCGGTTGAAGGTGCCCATGCTGTGGGCTCTGGCCTTCGTGGGCGAGTTCCTCATCGGAGGCGTGACGGGGATCTTCCTCGGGGCGAGCGGCGCCGACGCCTACCTGCACGAGACGTACTTCGTGCTGGCACACTTCCACTACACGTTCTTCCCCATCGCCATCATCGGGACCTTCGCGGGGTTTACCTACTGGTTCCCGAAGATGTTCGGACGGATGATGAACGAGACCCTGGGCAAGATCCATTTCTGGGGTACCATCATCCCCTTCAACTTCATCTTCATCCCGCTCTTCGTGCTCGGGCTCGACGGCCAGCAGCGCCGTATCTACAACTTCCAGAACTTCCCGGAGCTCCAGCACCTGCAGCCCGTGCGTATCCTGGCGACGATCTCCCTCGTCGTGATGCTGTTCTTCCAGCTCTTCTTCTTCTGGAATGTCATCCGCAGTTGGCGTAAGGGGCCCAAGGCCGAGAAGAACCCCTGGAAGTCCAACACGCTGGAGTGGACGACGGAGTCGCCGCCGCCCCACGGCAACTGGCCCGTCGACGAGATGCCGAAGGTCTACCGCGGTCCGTACGAGTACAACCATCCGGACCGCGAAGAGGACTACTGGCCCCAGAACCTTCCCGCTTGAGGTAGCACAAGGTGCACAAGCCCATCGCAACGACACGCAGCGCCACGGGGATCCCCACCGGCCGTCTGGCCGTGTGGTGGGTGTTGGCATCCGAGATCGTGATCTTCGGAGGCCTGCTGGCCTCGTACGTGATGCACCGCATCGGCCACCCCGAGTGGGCCGTCGCGGCGTCGCACACGAATACCTGGATCGGAGCCACCAACACGTTCGTGCTCCTTACCTCGAGCTTCACGGCCGTGTTGGCCCACCAGGCCGCCGAGCACGGCGACGGCAAGACCGCCGCCAAGTACCTGCTCATGACCATCGGCGGTGCGGCCACCTTCATTACGATCAAGTCCTTCGAGTGGGCCCACGAGATCCGCGAAGGCTTCACCATCACCGCCAACGGGTTCTGGAGCTTCTACTACACTGCCGCGGGCCTGCACGCCCTCCACGTCATCGCGGGCGCCGTCGTCATGGCGTTCATCGCCCGCGACGCCATGAAGGGGCGGGAGCTCCACCGCGTGGAGCTCGTCGGCATCTATTGGCACTTCGTCGACGTGATCTGGATCTTCCTTTTCCCCCTGCTCTACATCGCCAAGTAGGTAGGACCATGTCCGAGCAACATCATCCCGATTACAAGAAGATCTACATCGCGCTGGTCATCCTCCTGGCGATCAGCGTGGCGGGGCCGCACGTCGGCCTGAAATGGCTGACGCTCATCACCGCTTTCGGCGTCGCCCTCGTGAAGGCGAACCTGGTGGTGGAGAACTTCATGCACCTGAAGTGGGAGAAGGTGCTCGCGAAGTGGGTCCTCGGCACGTCGCTCGTGCTCATGGCCCTCTTCTTCGCCGGGGTCTCGCCCGACGTCATGGAGCACAAGGGCGATCGGTGGGTCAACAACGCGGCCATCGCTGCCGTGGCACGTGGGATACCCGACGAGGAAGAAGCCGCTGCCCAGGAGCCGGGTGCCGAGGAGGCCGCCGCGCCCAGGGAAGCGGCCGCTGCCGCGCCGCCCGCTCCGGCGTTCAAGGCGGAGGAGCAGTTCAAGCAGGTGTGCTCGGCGTGTCATGGGTTGGAGGGCAAGGGTAACGGGCCGGGAGCGGCGAGCCTCGATCCCAAGCCGGCCAACTTCACGGATCCGGCTTTCTGGGCCGACAAGGACGACGCGACGCTGGTGAAGGCCATCCGCGAAGGAGGAGCCTCCGTGGGCAAGAGCTCCGCCATGCCCGCTTGGGGATCGTTGTACAACGAAGATCAGGCGAAGCAGATCGTGGCGTATCTGCATACGCTGAAGGGAAACTGAGGAAGACCAGATGGCGGCAGAGAGCGCGGTACTGACCATGGACAGCTCCCGTCCCGAGCCCCGGCGCCGGCCACAGATCGTCGCCAGCAGCGTCCTCGGGATGATCATGTTCACGTTCACGGAGGCGATGCTCTTCGCCGGCATGATCTCGGCGCACGCCATCGTCCGGGCGAGATCGGCCGGACAGATGTGGCCCCCTTTCGGCCAGCCGCGCCTGCCCATCGAGCAGACCGCTTTCAACACCACCGCGTTGCTGGTGAGCGGAATCGCCCTCGTCTTCGCCCACTTCGCGTACCGGAAGCGGCCACGGCAAGCACTGGGCCCTCTGGCCATCGCCGCGCTCCTGGGCCTCTTCTTCGTCGTCTTCCAGGGCGTGGAATGGGTGGCTCTCCTGGAGCAGGGTCTCACGCTCCAGTCCAGCGCCTACGGGGGCTTCTTCTACCTCATCGTGGGGGCGCATGCGCTCCACGCGGTGGCGGCGATCCTCTGTCTGACGTGGGCGTGGTTCCGCCTGCGTCGGGGAGCTCTCACGCCGGCCCAACTCGGCACCGTCGAGGTCTTCTGGTACTTCGTGGTGCTCGTGTGGCCGCTCATCTACCTCAAGGTGTACCTGTCATGAGCCGGCGCTGGATTCCGGTCATCGTCCTCGCGCTGCTCTTCTTCGTGCCCGGCGTCGCGCACGCCTGCCCCGTGTGCTTCGATCCCCGTGATCAGAGCAACGGCACGTTCCTGGCTTCGACGGCCTTCCTCAGCCTCTTTCCTCTGGGGATGCTCGGGAGTGCCGGCCTGTGGGTGAGGAAGCGGATCCGGGATATGCGTGCCGGGGAGCAGGGAGAAGAGTCCGAGGAGTAGCTTCGAGCTTCTCGCCGGACCGCGCGAACGAGGAGTGAGGGCGCGCGGCATCCATGGCGCGCACGCGGTGCGTCCATCAAGTTCGACGGGAATGAGCGCACCCGGAGCCTCGATGGAAGAGCGGAAGCCGTTGCGGAAATTCTCGGACTCTCCCCAAGGGGCCGGTGTGGCGCGGAGCACCGACGCCACGGACCGTACCGGCCTCCTCTGGAGCGTCATCGCCGGCGCGCTCGGTATGGTGATGGGGGGACTTCTCGGTGTCTTTCTCGTCGCGACTGGCGCCCCGGCATGGGTCGGCGCCCTCTCTCCTTTCGCCATGGCGGCCCTCACGGTCGGGATCGTGCGGGCCGTGGTGGGCGGAGGTGCCCGGGTGGCCGGAACCATCTACAACCCCACAGGCTCGGCGACCCCGCGCAGGAAGGAGTACTCCGGGGCCGAGTCCCTCGCGGCGCAGGGCCGGCTGGAGGATGCCATCACCGCCTTCGAGCTCGCCGTGGCCGAGGATCCCGGGGACCCGTGGCCGTACCTGCGCGTCGCGCGCATCTATCGCGACCAGCTGGGCCGCTTCGAGGATGCGGCACGTTGGTTCCGGCGAGCGCTCCGGGAAGCGACGGCTTGTCCGGTTCTCGCGCGGAGGGAGCTGGTGGAGCTGTACGTGCACCGGATGAAGGAGCCTGGGAAGGCCGCACCGTTGCTGGCACGCATGGCCGACGAGCTCGTCGGGACACCCGAGGGCGAGTGGGCGGCTGAGGAGCTCCGCGAGGTGAAGGCGCGCCTCAGGGCAGAGCTGGAAGCCTGAACCTGGCCCGGAGCCGGATGGCGGCCCTCCGACCCGGCTGGTGTCGAGGGCCGAACCGCGCCGACGCCGGTCACCTTATTTTTGCACCCGATGTGGTTCCGAGATCAGCGCATCCTGCGCCGCTTCCGCTTCATGAAGTCCATCATGATGTACTGCCCCAGCGTCATCGTGCTGGTGAAGTACGCCTTCCCCCGGGCGATCTCGGACACCTTCTGCACGAATTGCACCAGATACGGGTCGCGCGCGAGCATGAAGGTGTTGATGAGGATGCCGGCCTTTCGGCACGCAGCCACCTCGTGGAACGTGCGCTGCAGGATGTGCGGGTCCAGACCGCCGGAGTTGGTGTAGACCCGGCCGTCGGACAACGTCATGGCGCTGGGCTTCCCGTCGGTGATCATGATGATCTGCCGCATGTCCATCTTCTGGGCGCCAAGGAGACGACGGGCCGTCTCGAGTCCTTCCGCGGTGTTGGTGTGATAGGGCCCGACCTGCGCCTTCGCCAGCTGCGACAGCGGAATCTCCTGAGCGCGGTCGCCGAAGGTCACGACCTTCAGGGAGTCCCCGGGGAACTGGGTGCGGATGAGGTGCGAGAGTGCCAGCGCGACGCGCTTCGCGGGGGTGAAGCGGTCTTCCCCGTAGAGGATCATCGAGTGACTGATGTCCAGGAGAAGCACCGTGGCGCACGACGAACGGAACTCGGCCTGGTGCACCATGAGGTCGTCGTGCCGCAGGGGGAGTGGGACCGTGAGCCCTTCGCGTTCGATGGCGTGCTTGAGCGTGGCGGAGATGTCCAGATTCATGGTGTCACCGAACTCGTAAGGACGCGACGCGGCCTCCGCCTCGATGCCCGTGGACAGGTGCGGCGTGTCGTGGGCCCCGAAGCTCGCCTTTCCCATGGCGCCGAGGAGCCCACGGAGCGCCCGGTATCCCAGGAAGTCCATCCCCTTCTGGGTCAGGTTGAACTCGACGCTCTGGGCCGCCTCCTTCGCTCGGTCCACCTGACCCTGGCCGGTGACGTCGTACGTGGCCCCCGGCAGCGTGGGCTTGCCACCTTCCACGCTGATGTAGCCCTCCTCGACCAGCTTCTGGATGAGCTCGTCCAGTAACGCGGCGAGCTGGCGTTGCACGTCCGCGTCCCCCTGCCCCTCTCCCCGGAGCTCCTCGATCATCTCGGGCGTGAGCTCACCGCTCTCCAGCAGCGCCCTCAGAAGAGCCTGCTTCAGCGCGTCGGTGGAGTGGGTGTCCTCCAGGCCCGACCATCCCCAGTAGGGATGGAAGTCGGGCCCACCCGCGAACCCACCGTCCAGGAGGAAGTCGGAGAGCTGCTCGAGGAGCGCCTCGATGTTGAGCGCGTCGAGCCAGCGGCCCTTGTACTTGGAGTACGTCGTGAAGCGCATGAGGCGAAACTCCATCGGGAGGGGTAGGTTCTCGCCATGAGCGATACTGGACGCCGCCAGGCCGCCCGCAGGCCGTCTTCTGAGGCCGTGGCCTCCATTCGACGCGCCCTGTTGGACCACTACGACCGCACGCGCCGGGACCTTCCCTGGCGCGACGACACCGATCCGTATCGTGTCTGGGTGTCGGAGGTCATGCTCCAGCAGACCCGCGTCGAGACGGCGACAGGGTACTACAGACGGTGGCTCGAGCGGTTCCCGGACGTGGACAGCCTGGCGGACGCCACACCGGACGAGGTTCTCCTGGCGTGGCAGGGGCTGGGTTACTACCGGCGGGCCCGGAACCTGCACGCCGGCGCGAGGGTGGTGCGGGAGCGCTACGGTGGCGCCGTGCCGGGCTCCTTCGACGAGCTGCGCACGTTGCCTGGGGTGGGGGAATACACCGCCGGAGCCGTCGCGAGCATCGCCTTCGGGGAGGCCGTGCCCGCGGTGGACGGCAACGTCCGCAGGGTGCTGGCTCGCGTTCACGACCGAGCCGCGCCGACACCGTCCTGGCTCCGGGACGTCGCCAACGTTCTGGTGGATCCGACCCGTCCCGGGGATTGGAACCAGGCGCTCATGGACCTGGGTGCCACGGTGTGCACGCCTCGAGAGCCGGGGTGCGACGTGTGTCCCCTGGGGCCGTGGTGCCGAGCGCGGAGGGCGGGAACCCAGAAGGAGCGACCTGCTCCGGTGGACAAGAAGGCCGTACCCCGGAAGGCGTTCGCCACCGCGGTGGTGCTGGATCCCTCGGGGAGGGCCCTGGTGGTGCGCCGACCTGAAGAAGGGCTCCTCGGCGGGCTCTGGTCGTTCCCGGATGCGTCTGTGCCGCGAGGCGGTGACGTTGTGGCCGCCGCGCGGGGAGCGGCTGCGGCGTCGGGCGTGGGCGTCGGGGACCGCCCGATCCGTATCCGACTCGAGCCCGTGCGCCATCGCTTCACCCACCTGGAGGCGACGTATCACCCGGTCGTGCTCGGCGTGGCGCTGGCGGGGAACGGCGCGGACGGCGAGAATCGACGCTGGATTCCCCTCGAGCCGCCCCATGATGTGGCCCTCCCGGTGGCTCAGCAGAAGATCGCAAGGGCGGCGACCGCCGCCCTGAGAGACTGACGCCGGGCGAAAGGCGCGCCATGCGCATCAAAGACATGACCTGGATGCAGGTCGAGGAGTACCTGAAGAAGGACGACCGCTGCGTGCTGCCCATCGGGAGTACGGAACAGCACGCCTATCTGAGCTTGCAGGTGGACGCCATCCTCGCGGAGAAGGTGGCGGTCGAGGCTGCCGAGCCCCTGGGCGTCCCGGTGTTCCCGGTGCAGGCCTACGGGATCACGCCGTATTTCATGGCCTTTCCCGGGACTGTGACGCTGTCACCCGGGACGTTCGAGCGTCTGCTCGCCGAAGTCATGGGGAGCATGCACAAGCACGGATTCCGGAGGATCATGGTGGTGAACGGCCACGGTGGGAACTCGGTGGCCGCCGAAGCGGCGGGGGCGTGGGCTGCCACTCACGGGGTATCGCTCCTCTGGCACGATTGGTGGAAGGAGCCCCGGACCATGGCCGCCGTGAAGGCCATCGACGAAGCGGCATCCCACGCTTCGTGGATGGAGGGCTTCCCCTGGACACGGGTGGCCACGGCTCGGCCCCCGGAGGCCCACAAGGCCCCCGTGGACCTCACGGATCGGGCAACGCTGTCGCCCTCGGAGTTCCGCCGACGTCTCGGGGACGGCTCCTTCGGAGGCTGGTACGAGCGCCCGGACGAGGAGCTGCTGGCCATCTGGTCGGTGGCGGTGAAGGAAACGCGAAAGCTCATGGAAGAGGGGTGGCGCGAGTGAACATCTCCTTCGAGGGACGCACCGTGCTGGTGACAGGCGCGGCCCACGGATTCGGGCGTGCCATCGCGGGCGCCTTCGCCCACCGGGGCGCGCGGGTGTTCGCCTGCGACGTCGTGGCGGACGAGCTGGCCGAGACCGCCGACATCGTAGGCGAGGCCTGCACCGTGAGCGTGGTGGACGTCACCCGTCCCGATGCGGTCAAGGCCTGGGTGGCGCAGGTGCTGGAGGCCAGCGGCCGTATCGACGTCCTGGTGAACAACGCCGGAGGCGTGCTCGGGCAGGTGGGCCGCCCCGTGGAAGAGATCACCCCCGCGGAGTGGGAGGGCATCGTCGCCGTGAACATGAGCGGCGCGTTCTGGTGCGCCCAGGCGGTGGCGCCTACCATGAAGGAGGCACGCTGCGGGCGCATCGTGAACATCTCCAGCGGAGCGGGGCTGGGCGTGAGCCTCACCGGGATCCAGGCGTATGCCTCGTCCAAGGCCGGCCAGATCGGCCTCACCCGGCAGCTGGCGCACGAGCTCGGCCCCTGGGGCATCACGGTGAACAACATCGCGCCCGGCTTCGTGCGCTCCAACGAGAGCACGGAGCGCCAGTGGGAGTCTTACGGCCCGGAGGGGCAGAAGGCCCTCGTTGATCGTGTCGCCCTCAAGCGCCTGGGGACGCCCGCGGACATCGCCCATGCGGTGCTCTTCTTCGCGTCGGATTTCGCCGGATGGATCACCGGGCAGGTCCTGTCCGTGGACGGAGGCCGGTAGGAGGACTCCGGTAGCGAAGGCCTCGAGGAAGAGCGACGGCGCACGGTGACGGCGTGGGCCCCGGGGAGGCATATTCGGGCCGGCGAGGCGTCGCGAGCCGATGCTACGGGCGCTATCGCTTGCGTGCCACCGCCAGCAGCGACGACCCCACAGGAATCGTCGACCAGCCCAGGACTGCCTCTTCCACGCGCGACATCGCGTACATCGTGGCGTTGAGAGGCGCGGGTGGGACGGTCGGCGCCGTAGGCTGCCGTCGCGTCACGCCCTCCGTGGCGCGCTGGACCGCCTTCGCGGGATGCACCCAGCGAAAGAAGTAGCGGACCTTCTCTACCTGGAGCGCGCCGGACAGGAGGGCGTGGAGCTCGGCGCGTGTATACCGCGTCCGATGGTGGTTGAGGTCGTCGTGGGTGGTCCACAAATGGCGGAAGGCCGGCACCGTGACCAGCGCGACGCCACCGGCCTCCAGCAGATCGGCCGCATGGACCACCACGCCGGCCGCGTCGTCCATGTGCTCCAACACGTCGAGGAAGAGAATGAGGTCGTAGGGGCGGTCCGATCGGAACGTCGAGTCGAACGCTCTGATGTGGATCCGTCCTCCGGCGGCCCGCTCCGGCGAAACCAGTGTCTCGTCGGGCTCGACCCCCTCGATGTGAGCGGCATAAGCGCCCAGACGCCCGAAGAGCAGACCGTCGCCGCATCCCACGTCCAATGCACGTCGCCAACCACCGCTGGGCTTGATACGATCCAACTCTCCGAGCACGACGGCCTCGCGTGCCCGCCACCACCAGTGGCGCTCGTACAGCTCGCGATACCGTCGGGCGTAGCCCGGGTCCATCAAAGATCCTTCCTGCCCGTCACGACCGCGTCGACCACATAGACGGGCCGGCCCTTGACCTCCTGGTAGATGCGACCGACGTACTCACCGATGACGCCCAGGAAGAAGAGGAGGACCCCCGCGAGGAACGTTCCCACCACCAGGAGCGCGGTGAAGCCCTGGGGTGACCGGTCCAGGAAGATCTTGGCGTAGATCGCGTAGAGCGCGAAGAGTATTGCGAGGCCCGCTGCGACGGCGCCCATCACCGCCGCGGCCCGAATGGGCACGGTGGAGAAGGAGAAGATCCCGTCCAGGCCCAACTCGACGAGTCGCCCGAACGAGTACTTGGATTCACCGGCGTGACGGCTCGCGCGTTCCACGGGGATGCCGATCTGCCTGAAGCCCGCCCAGGCGCGCAGCCCGCGCAGATAGCGCTGGCGCTCGGGAGCGCGGCGAAGCTCCTTGACGACCCGCCGGGAGAGGAGCGAGAAGTCTCCGGCGTCGAGTGGCAGGGTCGGCTTGGCCATGCGCGCCAGCATCCTGTAGTAGGCCCAGTAGCAGAAGCGCAGCCAAAGGGGCTCCTTGCGACGCTCACGCCGGGCGTAGACCACGTCGTACCCGCGGGCATGCTCCGCCAGGAAGCGGGGGATCTCCTCCGGGGGGTCCTGCAGGTCCGCGTCCATGAGCACCACGACGTCACCCGTCACGTGGTCCAGGGCCGCGGTGAGGGCGGGCTGGTGCCCGAAGTTGCGGGACAGCGCCACCGAGACGATGCGCGCGTCGCGGCGGGCGGCTTCCTCCATCAGTGGGCGAGTGCGGTCGGCGCTCCCGTCGTCCACCAGGACGATCTCGTGAGGGCCTCCCGGAAGAGCGTCCAGAACCGAGCCTACCCGCCGAAGAAGCTCCGGCAGCGCCTCTTCTTCGTTGTAGAGGGCGACGGCCACCGAAACCCTGGGGACGCTCACCGCCGCGTCTCCTTCGACGGGCCGGCCTCCGCAAGAAACTGCAATCCGCAGCCTGTGAAGCGACTCATGCTTGCCTCGCCTCCTCGGTGGGACGTCCACGAAAATAGACCATCTTCCAGAGCGTGACACCGCCCATGCCCAGATCGTACGGCTCGAAGTGCTCGATGTCGAAGCGTATTCCGAAGAGCGTGCGCCACCGCTCCAGGGGGCGTGGGTACTCCCCCCTGTCCATCTTCGCCAGGACGCGGGAAGGTGAGAAGCGGTCGGGAAGCACCAGGTCGAGCACGTGAATGCGCCCGTCGTCGGTCAGCAGGGTGGCCAGGTGCGAGAGTATGCGGTCCGAGTCCTCGTCGGCGATGTGGTGGAAGAAGCTGTTCACCAGAATGAAGTCGAAGGGCTCGTCGTCCACCTCGTAGCGGGTCACGTCCGCCACCTCGAAACGCATGCCGTATCGGCGCCTAGCCTGCGCTACGTATTGGGGATTGATGTCCAGGCCGAGGTAGTCCGTGCCGCGGAAGTGCGGGGCGTTGGTTCCCGGCCCGCAACCCACGTCCAGCACGCGTCGCACCTGCGACAAGTCGGTCTGTCGAAAAAGCGGGGCGAGCTTGCGCTCCTGAAAGGGTGCCTGCCAGAGGCGGTAGACCCACGGCACTTCGAAGAGCGGCCCCCACGGCTTGCTCATGGTGTCTCCTTCCAGCGCACCGAGAAGGAGCCAACGGTATCCCCGGCGGGGAACGTACGGTAGAGCCAGGTCACCGCACTGCTGTCGAGAGGAGCCGAGAACAGCGGTCGCCGGTTCACCACCACCACACGTACATCGTGCGAGACGAAGAGCGTGTCCAGATGTCCGACGCCCCGGGAGGAGCCCGGGTCCAGGAACTCGTACAGCGTCGGTGTGGGGTTCGGCTCCCCGGTGAGGTAGTAGACCTCCGGGGCGTCGGGGCCGGCCCACAGACTCCCTCCGTCGATGTGATCCCGCACCACTGTCGACAGACGCTCATACGTGCGGGCATCGGTCGACGACACCCGGATGCCGCCTCGGGGAAGGTCCAGCGGCGTGTCGCCGGCCGCGGCCACGCCAACCCCGTATCCCGCTCCCAGGAACGCCGCCACGGCTGCCAGCAGCGCGAGCACCGGACCCGGTCGGTGGTTCGGGCCACCCACGAGAGCCGTTGTGGCCAACACGCCCACAGGCGCCACGTAGAAGAAGTACGCCGGGGATGCGTAGGGGAACTCCACCAGGAGCCAGAGGGCGGCTGTGGCCACGACAGCGAGGGCGCCGGGGCCGATGCCCCCTTCCCCCGAGGCGTCCCTTCGGGCCCACGCTACCGCCCCCCAGATGACCAGTGCCGGGATCCAGCCCCGGAGCGCGTACCAGAGAGACTCCATCACGACACCCCCGAGGGCGTCGTCCAGTCCCAGCGCCACGGCGAGAAGGGCCGCCAACCCGAGCGCCATGCGTCGACCCATCACCCCCCTGAGGCGTGTGTCGAGCCAGAGGAGGCCCACCGCCACGGCGCCGGGCAACGCGGTGGTCAAGGACCCCAGCGGACTCGCCGCCGACTGCAACCGGCGCGTGGGGAGGAGGAACACGCCGCGGAACCACGCATCCACCGATCCCGACGCCAGATAGGGGATCAGGAACACGGCGACGGGCAGGACCGCACCCGCAAGAAAGAACAGACCATCGGCCAAGAGGTGAAAGACGCCGTCCCCCGCTTTCGATCCGGGCCCGATCGGCTCGTCGCTGACGGCTCCGTTCTGCCGGGGGGTCGACGCCGCGGCGGCGCGGTTCGGCACGCCGCGCCACGTCGTCCACACCACCGCCCCGCACAGCGCTGCGGCCGGCAGGAAGAAGTGCCAGATCCCGGTGGGCGTCGTCCCCGGGAGGACGAGGCGCCCCAACAGCGCCAGGAAGGCCGCGACCCCCACCAGTGTGACGACCACGTAGCTCCGGGAGCCGTCGCTCCGCCGTGCCGCCAGTGCCAAGAGAGCAGCGGCCACGAAGTACAGCCCTACCACCTTGAAGAGGATGGACAGGCCTGCCAGGACGCCGGCGGAGGCAAGCCACCACCGTGAGCCCACCATCGACGGGTGCCCTGGAGAGCCCGGCTCGAGAAAGCCCAACAGGCACCAAAGACCCCACGTGATCAGATAGAGGGTGAACCACGTGGGCATGGCGGCAGGGTAGGTTGGGACCGACAGGATCGCCGCGAGAACCGTCGCCGCGGTGGCCGCCGCCGTGGAGAGAAAGCGCCGCGCCACCAGCCAGAGGCCGGGTAGCCAAAGGGCGAACCCCACGACGAGGGGCACCCGAAGGGACGACAGCCGATCGCCGAAGAAGTGAAGGGCCAAGGCTCCCAGGATTGCGTTCAGCCCCGAGTAGGGGTCTCCGAAGTCGCGTTGGGGGAGCTGGCCGTGGAGGACTCGCTCGGCGGACTGCGCCAGGGTGCCGTCATCCAGCGGGATCCAGAAGTGGCCTGCGGCCAGAGCCACCACCGCTACGGCACCCGCCCACAGGAGAATGAGCACGACGGGGCGACGCAGGAGCTCGTCCACGTTGGACGTCACCGGGCTGGAGGGCATGGACGGGAAGGTCGGGGGCGACGGACCACCGCGCCAGCGCAGAGCGAGAAATACCCCCGTTCCACTTGCCGGTCGGGCTACCTCTCGTCGTTCCCCTGTCAGTCGAGTGTCGCCGTCCGTTGGAGCTCCACCACCCATCCGGGGGTGGTTCGGAGATACTCCTCCACCCGCTCCACTCGAGCGAAATAGTACCGGGCGTTGAGACCCTGGAAGATGAGGCTGGCCGCGATCACCCCAGCGTAGACCGCCACCGTTAGACTGCGCACGGTCTCGGGAGCGACCCCCACCAGCGCGAGCTCCTGTTGCAGTTGGGGGTCCGGGTGCGCATACGTGCGGAAGATGCTCCACAGGCAGTACGCGACGATGAGCCCCATGAAGCCGACCTGGTTCCAGCCCAGCAGCCGCGCGCCCGCCGGATCGATCCGGCGGACCATGCTCCGCCCCTTGAATTCGTTGTGGGCCACCACGGCCATGCCCAACCCGAGCACGAGAGCAGTGGCGCTGGCGAGGCCGAAGGGGATCGTAAGAGCTGCGAAGACCCCGATGGTCCACCCGTTGAACGTGGCCACCTTCGCCGCGCCCAGGAAGCGGAGCGCGCGCTTCCGCGCGTCCTCCAGCGCCTCTTTCTGATCCGTCGTCAGTGTCTGTCGGGCGTCCGCCATGGTGTCCGCTCCCTGGTGGAGCATATCCGACCGCCGTCGTACCGACCGGTCATTCGTCAGACGTTCAGGCTCCCGGGATCGAAGCCTTGCTGTCCCATGCCGTGAGACGGGCCTTCACGCCGCGCCCGCGTGTAACCCGCCGACGTACGCGAGATGCGCCGCTGGGCCACCAGAGCCTCCAGCGTCAGCTCACAGGCCGCTGCGCGGACCCCGTCGTTCGTGTCCCGAGGCGCGAGTCCCAGCGCCTCCACGAGCTCCAGGAGACCCGGCACCGCCTCGAAGCCGCGCACGCAGGCGTCCGCGGCGGCGTCCTCACCGACCTGCAGGACGCCACCGGACTCGAAGTACTCGACGATCTCCTCGACGTCGGCGCCACCGCCTCGCTGGTCGAACGCGTGCGACGCTGCACCTTGGATGAGCTCCCGTGCGATCTTGTCGTGTCCGTGGAGCTCACCCTCGTACTCGAGCTCCATCTTCCCGGTGATGGCCGGCAGGGCGGCGTACAGGTCCGAGACGCGGGGCACGGCCGCCTCCTCGCTGTGGCGAAGTGCGCGGCGCTCGGCGTTGGAGACGATGGTCTCCATGACCGTGATGGGCATCCGCTGACTGACCCCGGAGCGCTGATCGATCCGCTTGTCAGCGCGCGCTCCGAAGGCCACCAGCTCGACCAGGTCTTCCACGAAGTCGGGGATCTCCACCAACACGCCGTCGCGACTCGTCCAGGCCTCCTGGCGCGTGATCTCGACGCCGATGTCCAGCTCCTCCGGATAGTGGGTGCGGATCTCGGCGCCGATACGGTCCTTCAGCGGCGTGATGATCTTGCCTCGCGCGGTGTAGTCCTCGGGGTTGGCGGTGAAGACCATCATGACGTCCAGCGCCAGACGGATGGGGTATCCCTTCACCTGAACGTCGCCCTCCTGGAGGATGTTGAAGAGGCCCACCTGGATCTTCCCGGCGAGGTCGGGCAATTCGTTGATGGCGAATATGCCACGGTTGGCCCGGGGCAGCAGCCCGTAGTGGATGGTGAGCTCGTCCGCGAGGATGTGTCCACCCCGGGCCGCCTTGATGGGGTCGACGTCGCCGATGACATCGGCGATGGTGACGTCCGGGGTGGCGAGCTTCTCCACGTAGCGCTGCTCGCGATCGATCCAGGTGACGGGCGCGTCCTCGCCGTGCTCCTCGAGGAGCAGCCTCGCGTATTTCGAGATGGGCCGGAGAGGATCGTCGTTGACCTCGCTTCCCTCCAGGATCGGGATCTGCTCGTCGAGAAGCTCCACGAGCTGTCGGAGGATTCGACTCTTCGCCTGGCCCCGAAGCCCCAGGAGGATGAAGTCGTGTCGTGAGAGGATGGCGTTGACGATGTGGGGAATGACAGTGTCCTCGTAGCCCTGCACGCCGGGGAAGAGCGTCTCCTCCTCACGCAGCTTGCGGACGAGGTTGGCGCGCATCTCCTCCTTCACTGTGCGAGGGCGATACCCCGTCGCCTTGAGCTCGCCGACGGTACGGGGGCGAAGCTCGGTCATGGAGCCTCCTGGGCAGGATAGCGGCTTGGCCGTTCGCGTCGACCGACCGCGGGGGAGTCCCGGCGCGTCCGTCGAGTGAGGGTCCTACGCCAGGCGCCGACGGCGGTTCCGGCGGAGCCCGGCGAAGCCGTGCGATCGGTGCCGGATTTGGCTAGTCTTCGGACCATGAATACACAAGAGATCATCCGCCTGGTGGTAGGCCTGTACCTCGTGGCCACCCTGGTGGTATTCGCCCGTTTTGTTTCGCAGAAGATCGCGTTCGTGCGCCACGGTCGTCCGGAGAGCAGAGCAGACCACATCGGGCGTCGCATCGCCCTCTTCTTCATCGAGGTGCTGGGACAGACCAAGGTGCGGAGACGCCTCACGGCGGGATGGGCCCACGCCCTCGTCTTCTGGGGCTTCCTGGCCTTCGTCGTTTCCACCCTGAACCTTCTGGAGCGCCTCGCGCTGGGTGGCCAGGGCTTCCTGGTGGGACCGGTCTCCTGGTTCCCGACGGTGGTGGACATCTTCGCGTGGGCGATCATCGTCGGGTGCGTCGTGCTTGCCGTCCGACGCTACGTGGTGCGACCGCAGTACCTGACCTACCACAGCCACGAGTCGGGCATCGTGCTGGCGGCCATCGCCGTCATCGCGGCGACCCACCTCGGGGAGCAGTACGCGGCCGGCGCGGCGTCGGAGTACTTCGGCTACGCCCATCTGGTGGTGGCATTCACCTTCCTCGCCTACGTCCCCACGTCGAAGCACTTCCACATTCTGGGGGCACCCTTCAGCACCGTGCTCCAGCAGCTCCAGGACCATCAGAAGATGGACTACATGGACCTGGAGATGGAGCTGGACGAGTCCAAGGGTGAGGCGTACGGGTTCAACCGTCTCGAGCACTTCGGATGGCCCGACCGTATGGACCTCCTCACGTGCATCGAATGCGGCCGCTGCCAGGAGGCCTGTCCAGCCTACGCCACCGGCAAGCTCCTGAGTCCCCGGGACTTCATCGTCGACCTGAAGTACCACGCCGAGGGCAAGGTGCCCCACGGCAAGCAGTCGGCGGTCGCCAGGGAGGCCTTCGTCGCCGCGGGCGGCAGCGTGGAAGGCGTGCCGACCGAGTCCCAGCCGCTCATCGACCACGTCATCGCCCAGCAGACGCTGTGGGAGTGCACCACGTGCATGGCCTGCGTCCAGGCGTGCCCGGTGGACATCGACCATCTGTCCATGCTCCTGAACATGCGGCGCTACCAGGTGCTGGACGTGGGGGAGATCGAGCCGGAGTACCAGCGGGTCTTCACCAGTATGGAGAGGACCGGTGATCCCTGGGGATACGGCGAGCATCGCAAGTCGGAGACGCTCGGGCAGCTCGGAGAGGTCCCTGTCGCCGAGCCCGGCGAGGAGTTCGACGTCCTCTTCTGGGTGGGGTGTTGGGGGCTCTACGACGACCGCTCCATTGAGAGCACGAGTGCGACGCTCAAGGTGCTTCGCCACTTCGATGTGGACTTCCGTATCCTCGGTGACACCGAGGTCTGCTGTGGCGAGAACTACCGGCGCATGGGGAACGAGCTCCAGTTCCAGATGAACGCCCAGACGAACATGGAGCTCTTCGGCGCTGTGAAGTTCAAGCGCCTGGTGGTCACCAACCCCCACTGCCACCAGGTCTTCGGGAAGGACTACAAGGACTTTGTTCCCGAGGACTGGGGCGGCACCCCCTTCGAGGTGGTGAGCGTCGAGCAGCTCGTCCACGAGCTCGTGGCGCGCAAGGGCCTACCCGGGGGCAGTGATCTGGGGAAGGTGGCTTATCACGACTCCTGCTTCTACGGCCGATACAACGGCATCTACAACGAGCAGCGTGCTCTCGTGAAAGCCAGTGGTGGCCAGGTGGTGGAGCTGAAGCGCAATCGCGAGCACGCGTTCTGCTGCGGCGCGGGAGGCGGCAACTTCTGGCGTGAGGAGAAGGAGCCCAGGGTGTCCTGGAACCGGGCGGCGGAGATCATGGAGTCGGGAGCCCCGACCCTGGCGGTCTCGTGCCCCTTCTGCCTGGCGATGCTCGAGGATGGGCTGAAGGTGCAGGAGGGCTACGAGGAGCACCCCGTGCAGGTAAGGCACGTCGTGGAGATCGTGGCGGGTGCGATTCCCGATCCGGCGGGCGCTGAGGCGGCGGCGGACTGACGTCCGCCGAGAGTTGGCGAACCGCCCTGCGAGGGGATAGGCTACCCGCATGACGACACCAATCTCCGTTTCGGGCCCTGTCACCATCTGGGGCGCCGGCGCCATGGGTGGCTCCATTGGCGCATGGCTGAAGCGCGCCGGACAGGATGTCCGCTTCGTCGACGCGGACGAAGCGCACGTGCGGGCCATTCGCGAGGGCGGCCTCCGCATCACCGGGCCGGTGGACACCTTCACCGTGCAGACGCCGGCGGCCCTGCCCGCCGAGGTGCAGCCAGGCCTGGGCACCGTCCTGCTGGCGGTGAAGGCACACCACACGGACAGCGCCCTGGACGAGCTGGTGCCGTTGCTCGCCGCCGACGGCTTCATCGTGTCGGTGCAGAACGGCCTCAACGAGCGCACCATCGCGGCACGGGTCGGTGAGGGTCGCACGGTGGGCTGCTTCGTCAACTTCGGAGCAGACGTCATGGAGCCTGGCGTCATCCAGCGTGGGAACCGGGGAGCCGTGGTCGTGGGCGAGTTGGATGGGGCCCGGACGGAGCGGATCGAAGCGGTGCATGGACTCTTCCGCCTCTTCGAGCCGGATGCCGTCCTCACCGACAACATCTGGGGATACCTCTGGGGGAAGCTCGCCTACGGCTCTCTCCTCTTCGCCACCGCCCTTGCCGACGCGTCCATCGCCGACGTGCTGGCCTCCGAGCGGCACCGTCCCATGCTCATCGAGCTGGGCAGGGAGGTCATGCGGGTAGCCCGGGAGCGTGGAATCCGCCCGGAGGGCTTCGACGGTTTCGATCCCGCCGCCTTCGCCCCGGAGGCATCGGTGGCCGACGCGGCGGCGAGCCTGGATCGCCTCGTGGGGTTCAATCGCAAGTCGGCGAAGAGCCACTCCGGTGTGTGGCGGGACCTGGCCGTGCGGAAGCGGAAGACCGAGGTGGACGCGCAGATCGCGCCCATCGCGGCGCTGGGTGCGGAAACGGGCGTCGACACGCCGCTCGTGCGGCGGCTGGTCGACCTCGTCCACGACGTGGAGGAGGGAAGACGTCCGCAGGCCTGGGAAACGGTGGATGCTATGACGATCCGGCCCTGACCACCCGGGGACGGCCGCTCAACCTCCGACCCCCGTGGTGTCAGGGCCCAGGTCCGTCGTGTCGGGGAGCGAGGGGAGGTCGTTCTTGAGAACCGTTCCTCCGGGCATGTGCATCTCGCCGCCGAGTTGCAGCATCATGGTCAGGTCGTCCATGTAGTCCGCGGCCCGGATGACCATGTGGTTGGCGACCTCGAGAACGGTGACGCCGTTCACCACGACCTCGTGCCCGGTCGCCGTCGAAACGAGGCCCGGAATCGGGCGGTTCTGGACGGCGCTGAGAGACCACTCGATCACGACTCCCGTGTTCCACACCTGCATCTCGTTGATGCTCATGACGATGCCGTCGGCCCAGGACTGGAGGCTGCCGACATACCCGGAGATCTCTTGCAGACCCTGGTACTCCCTGGAGCCGGAGAAATCGTCGTAGACGGCGGTGGGAGCGAATATACCGGCGAGGTTGGACACGTCGCCGGACTGGAAGTCCGAGATGAGGAGTCGGGCGGTGAGCTCGTTTTCCTTCATGAGCGGCGAGGGCTCGGAGGATCCGGTACGGCAGGACGCGGCGGCCAACGCCGCCGCGACGACGAGGACCGCAGGGTGGCGCGTACGAAATGGACGTCGCGCTCCCGAGGCGCCGGGTGCTGGCATCTTCTTCATGAGTCCATCTCCATCCCGACTCCGATTGGGGTCACCACGAGTCGGGGCATGATCGTGGGTACACGACTTCGTCCGAGATCCGCGAGAGCCTCGTCGGCCCGGTGGTAAGACGAAAGCCGCTGGAGCGTCTTGATGGTGGGGAACACCATAGGCAGGCTTTTCGCTTCGTGGCGCCGCAAAGCCTTCTTGGGGGTGAGCCACACCGCGTCGGTCATTTCCCGCGGATCCACGATCGCGTGCGCTTCATGTCGCACCTTGGCCGCGAAAAAGCGCGTGTCGTATCGGCGGGGTTCGGGCTCCGGGGTGATCCAATGCGCGAAGTACTGCATGGCGCCTCCGTCGATGCGGCACCCCATGCGATCGAGCACCCCGTTGAAGGAGAGACGGTCACCCATGAGATCCTTGCGAAGGGCGTCCACGGCCTCATCCTCGGCGGCGGTGGCGGGGGCCGCTCCATCCGCCGCACACCCGATGAGGATCCCGGTCTCCTCGAAGGCCTCGCGGACGGCCGCCAGGTAGTAGGCCAACGCGGGAGGCTGGGCGCCGGGCAGCTCCAGGCGGCGCTCCGCCTCCTCGGCTGACAGGCCGTCCAGGCGGTCCACGACGACATCTGCGGCGTCGGTCCCGTCCACCCGCCCGCCAGGAAACACATACGCTCCGGGAACGAAGCCGGCGGTTCGGACACGACGCAGGAGGAGCACCTCCAGGTCGTTCGCGCTGTCGCGGAGAAGAACCACGGTGGCGGCGGGCTTCGGGGTCGCCGGGACGGCGGGAGGGTGCGTGACGGTCTCGGCGAACCGCTCGGGGAGACTGTCGAAAGGAATGACGAAATCCGGCTTCGGCATGTCAGTATCCCGCGGCCATGCCGTCTTTGCGAGGATCCGAGCCGGCGGCGTATCCCCGGGCGAGCTTCATCACCGCCTGGGCGCCACCGAATGCCACACCCAAGGGGCTCCGCAGGGTGTGTCCCATCGCCTCCAACGCCTGCGCGACGCTGTCCGGGAGGTTCTCGATGGCCACCGTAGTGCCGCTGAAGTGCCTGAAGCGGGGGGCGTCGATGGCTTCCTGAAGATCCATGCCGAAGTCGATGAGGTTGAGGAGCACCTGCACCTGCCCCTGGGGCTGCATCGAGCCACCCATGACGCCGAAGGACAGCCAGGGTTTGCCGGATCGGGTCACGAACGCGGGGATGATGGTGTGGAACGGCCTCTTGTTCGGCCCGATCCGATCGGGGCTGTCCGGGCGCATGTTGAAGCCGGCCCCACGATTCTGCAGGACGAAGCCGGTGCCGGGGACGACCACGCCCGAGCCAAAGTACTCGTAGACCGAGCAGATGAAGGAGACCATGTTCCCGTACTGGTCACCCACGGACAGATAGATGGTCTCGCTCTGGGTGGCGACCTTGCCGGGGTCCGGGCGGGACGCCGCATGGTTCGGATCGATGAGGGCGGCCCGATTCCTCACGTACTCCGGGTCCAGGAGCTGCTGGGCCTTGATCTTCATGTACTCCGGGTCGGCGATGTACTCGTCGAGATCGGCGTAGGCGAGCTTCTTGGCCTCGATGAGCGTGTGGAGGTACCGGGCCGAATTGTGTCCCATGCTCTTGAGGTCGAACCCCCGGAGCACCCCCAGCATCTCCAGGGCCGCGACACCCTGACCCGCCGGAGGGAGCTCCCACACGGTGTATCCCCGATAATCCACGGACATGGGGTCCACCCAGCGCACCTTCTGGTTCTTCAGGTCGTCCAGGGTCAGGTAGCCCCCGAGCGAGTCCAGCCCGGCGATGATCTCCTTGCCGAGGTCTCCGCCGTAGAGGACTCCGGGCCCGCCGGCGGCGATGCGTCGGAACGTCCGGGCCAGGTCGGGATTCCGGAACCACTCGCTGGCCTTCGGCGCGTGGCCGCCTACGAGAAAGGTGGAGGCGGCGCCGGCGTTACCGCGAAGCACGTTCTCGTTGTGTTGCCAATCCTGGGCGATGATGGGCGTGACCGGATACCCTTCCTCGGCGATGCGGATGGCGGGCTGGAGCACCTCCCCGAGCTTCATGCTTCCGTAGCGCTCAATGAGGGCGTTCCATCCGGACAGGGCTCCGGGGACCGTGATGGAGCGGGCGCCCCGGTACGGAACGGACTTCTCGCCCGCTGCCGCCAAGGCCTCGTACGACGTCTTCGAGCCCGACTTGCCGCTCCCGTCCAGGCCCACCAGGCGACCCTCCTTCGCGGACCAGGCCAGGGCGAACATGTCACCGCCGATGCCGGTCATGTACGGCTCCGTGACGTTCAGCACCGCCGCCGCGGCAACGGCCGCGTCGAAGGCGTTGCCCCCATCCTGGAGGATCTTGAGGGCCACACCGGTGGCCAGGGGCTGGCTGGTGGCGACCACCCCCCGCGGGGCGTAGACCGTGGAGCGGCCGGACTTCGTCGCTGGGCTCGTCACCTGCGCCCGTGCGGGCGACGCCGGCGCAACCGCGAACGCCAGGACGAGAAGGGCCGAGAGCGTACGCATGACTCTTCCTTACGGATCATGAGGATGTCGACCGGGGACTCTATGCTTCGCGCTCGAGAATCCGCACCTCGCCGGAGAACATCTCGCCGATGCCCTTGGCGTCCTCACGGGTTCCGTGGGGCGCTCCCCAGTGGATGGGCACGATCACTCTGGCTCCGCAGGCTTCGGCGGCGCGAGCGGCGTCGTCCGGGCCCATGGTGTAGTAGCCGCCACAGGGCAGAAATGCCACGTCGCACCGGATGCCGAACATCGAAGGCAGGAAGTCGGTATCTCCTGCGTGGTAGTAGGTGACACCGCCGACGGTGAAGACGTAGCCGAGCCAGCCATGCTCGGGCCGGTGAAAGCGCTTGTCGACGTTGTGGGCGGGAACGGCGAGGATGTCCAGGCCGGCGAGCTGGACCATGTCGCCGGGGCGCATGAAATGGTCGGCGTCGGCCAGGAGCTTCTTCATCGTAACGGGAGCCACCACCACGGTTTCGGGGGAGCGAAGCCGGTCGATGTCGTCTTCGCTGAAGTTGTCGTAGTGGGGATGTGTGAGAAGAATGTAGTCCGCCCGAGCGTCCCCATCCGCGTGGAGCGGATCCACATGGATCTCCAGTCCCGCCCGCCGAATGCGTACGGACGAGCCTCGGTACCACGTCACTCCGTCGAGCACGTCGCTCATCGTGACTCCGCGATAGCTCCGCGACAGGTGGCGCAAGGCCGCTGAAGGTGCCAAGCTAACTGCCCCCGGCGGGGGGAAAAAGTGGCGCGAACCCCACGATTCCCCGCCAGGATGGCAGTGATTCCTGCGCTCAGGGCACGGATCCGCCGAAGTACCGATGGCAAGGATCCTGCACCTGAAGACAGATCCAATCGAGATAAGTCCCGCCGGGACGGCGGGAAAGAGCCAAGAGGATTCGAAGAACATGGGCGAGCGATTCACTCTTCCGGTCCTGCCCCTTCGTGACACTGTCGTCTATCCGGGCGTCGCCGTTCCCATCTCCGCAGGCAGGCCCGGGACGGTGGAGGCGGTCCAGGAGGCTCTCGACGGCGATCGACGGCTTTTCGCGGTGGCGCAGCGTGACAACGTGGACGACCCGGTGCCCGA
The DNA here is from genome assembly GCA_022340755.1 of Gemmatimonadota bacterium. Taxonomy (GTDB): domain Bacteria; phylum Gemmatimonadota; class Gemmatimonadetes; order Longimicrobiales; family Gaopeijiaceae; genus SZUA-318. Next base: position 14,004 of record JAJDNI010000166.1, on the reverse strand, counting down.
TGTCCTCTACGGCATTGGCACGGTGGTCCGCATCATCCAGACGCACCGGGTCCGGGGTGGGATGCAGCTCCTCGTGCAGGGAGAGGGGCGGGCCCAGGCGCTGTCCTACCACACGGAAGGCCAGGCGATGCTCCATGCCGTGCTGCTGGAGATGGATCGCCAGCCGCCGGCGAATCCCGCGGATCCCGCACTGCAGGCGCTCGACCGCGAGCTGCGGGGACGAGCCGCGGAGCTGGGCACCCGCAGGGGCGTCCCGGCCGAAGCGCTTAATCAGCTGATCCAGGGAGTGGACGAACCGGGTGCTTTCGCCGACCTCGTGGCCTTCTACCTCGAGCTGCCCACGGAGGACAAGCAAAAGCTCCTGGAAACGCTGGACGACGAGGAACGCATGCGGTCGGCCCTGGTCGCGGTGGAGCGCGAGCTGGCCCGCATCGACGCGCAGGAGGACATCCAGGCCAAGGTGCAGTCCGAGCTCGGCGAGCGGCAGCGGGAGATGCTGCTGCGTGAGCAGCTCAAGGCGATCCAGAAGGAGCTGGGCGAAGAGGAGGATCGGGACGACGTCGAGGAGATACGCAAGCGCCTCGAGGCCCTGGAGCTGTCGGAGGACCAGCGGACCGAGGTGGAGCGCGAGCTGAAGCGTCTCGAGCGCACCAGCCCACAGTCCGCCGAGTACCAGGTGATCCGCACGTTCCTGGAGTGGATCACGGAGCTGCCCTGGAACGAGCGCACCGAGGACAAGATCGACCTGGCCAGGGCCGAGCAGATCCTGGAGGAGGACCACCACGGCCTCGAGGACGTGAAGGATCGGATCCTCGAGTTCCTGGCGGTCCGGAAGCTCCAGCTCGAGCGCAAGGAAGCGGAAGAAACGGAGGTGGAGCCGGAAGGCTCGGCCGAGAGCCGGTCCGAGGAGTCGCCGAAGGAGGAGATCACGGCGGAGGACATCCACCACAGCGGGAAGGGCCCCATCCTGCTCTTCGTCGGCCCCCCCGGGGTGGGAAAGACATCCATCGCCCAATCCATCGCCCGGTCCCTGGGGCGCAAGTACGTGCGTATCTCGCTGGGTGGCGCGCGGGACGAAGCGGACATCCGCGGGCACCGTCGGACCTACGTGGGTGCCATGCCGGGCCGCATCATCCAGGGGATGCGACAGGCGAAGAGCAAGAACCCCGTCTTCCTGCTGGACGAGGTCGACAAGCTCGGCGTGTCCTTCCAGGGCGACCCCAGCTCGGCTCTGCTGGAGGTGCTCGATCCCGCGCAGAACTCCACCTTCGTGGACCACTACCTGGGGATCCCCTTCGACCTCTCCGAGGTGCTCTTCATCGCCACGGCGAACTACCTGGACCGGATCCCGGGACCGCTCCTGGATCGTATGGAGCGCGTGGACTTCGCGGGGTATACAGAGGCGGAGAAGCTGCAGATCGCCAAGCGCTATCTGCTACCGCGCCAGCGCAGGGAGAACAGCCTCACGGAAGAAGAGCTGAGCATGACCGACGATGCCGTGCTCACGGTAGTCCAGAACTACACGCGGGAAGCGGGGGTGCGGCAGCTCGAGCGCGAGGTGGGGAAGTTCGCGCGCAAGGTCGCCCGCAAGATCGCCGCCGGGAAGGTGGAGCGGATGGAGGCCACCCCCGACGACGTGCGCGAGCTCCTCGGCCGTCCCAGGGTGCATCCGGAGCACATGTCGGAGGAGGACACGGTGGGTGTGGCGACGGGCATGTTCTACACGCCCATGGGCGGCGACATCATGTTCGTGGAGGCCAGCGTCATGCCGGGCGAGGGTGGCTTCGTGCTCACCGGTCAGCTCGGAGACGTCATGAAGGAGTCCGGCCGCGCGGCGCTGTCCTACGCCAAGGCGCACTGGGAGCACCTCGGCATCCCGGAGGATGCCATCAAGGGTCGTGAAGTGCACATCCACGTCCCCGCGGGCGCGATCCCCAAGGACGGGCCCTCAGCGGGCATCACCATGGCGACGGCTCTGGTTTCGGCGCTCTCGGGCCGGAAGGTGCGCCACGACCTGGCCATGACCGGTGAGCTGACCCTGACGGGGCGCGTGCTCCCGATCGGTGGGCTCAAGGAGAAGATCCTGGGGGCTGTGCGGGCGGGGATCCGGGACGTAGTCATCCCCCAGGAGAACGAGGCGGACCTGGAGGACATTCCCGCGGACGTGCAGGAGATGCTGACCATCCATCTGGTGGAGACGCTCGACGAGGTCATCTCGGTGGCTTTGAAGGGGGAGACCGAGAACCGGGCCGCGAAAGCGCCGAAGCGGCGCCGGGACCCGAAGTCCGGAGAAAGTCAGGTGCCGGCGGGGGCCTGAGCAGCATAACGGGCAAGGACGCGGCGGACGAGCCGTCCGCGTTTCCGGGCTCCTGTGCGAGGCCTCCGGGCCGTCGCGCAGGGGCCTTCCTGCATCCGCAAGACGGGGTTGGCGCTGCCCGGCGGCCTCAGACTACCGTGACGCGCCCCGGGTTTCCCTCAGTGACCTCGCCAATGATCGCCGCCGCCGGAGCCGTGTCCACCAGCGCCTCCACCAACTCGTCGGCGCGCCCCGGCGGCACGCACAGCAGCAGCCCTCCTGACGTCTGCGCGTCCGCGAGAAGGGTGCGGGCGACGTCGGAGACATCCGCCTGCCAGACGACATCGTCGGATACGTCGACCAGATTGCGCTTCGTGCCCCCTGGGACGTGTCCCGCGGCGACGAGGTCGAGGGCTCCCGGCAGGAACGGAACGGCTCCGGCGCGCAGAGTGCACGCCATGCCGGACGACCGCATCATGTTTCGGAGGTGTCCGAGGAGCCCGTAGCCCGTCACGTCGGTGCCGGCGCGCACACCCACGGCGGCTGCCGCCTCGGCTGCCGCCCGGTTCAGGGTAGCCATCGAGTCGACCGCCGCCCGGATCACGGCGTCCGTCGCCTGGCCGGACTTGATGGCCGTCGCCACGGCACCGGAGCCCAGCGCCTTGGTGACGACCAGCACATCCCCCGCTCGTGCGCCCCCGTTCGTGACCATCCGGTCGGGGTGCACCTCCCCCACCGCCACCAGGCCGAACTTGGGCTCCGGATCGTCGATGGAGTGGCCGCCCAGGACGGGAATCCCCGCTTCCCGACACGTTTGTCCGCCCCCGCGGATGATCTCCTCCAGGATGCCCTCGTCGAGCCGTTCACGAGGGAATCCGACGAGGTTCAGGGCGAACAAGGGCCTTGCCCCCATGGCGTAGACGTCGGAGAGGGCGTTGGCCGCCGCGATGCGCCCGAAGTCGAACGGGTCGTCGACGATGGGCGTGAAGAAGTCCGTGGTCACCACCAGGGCGCGATCAGCGGTGATCCGATAAACGGCCGCGTCGTCCCCCGATGAAGCGTCCACGAGCGCGTCGGGGTCTTCCACCGGTGCCAGTTGACGCAGGACCTGCGTCAGCTCGGTCATCCCGAGCTTACACGCTCAACCGGCGCCGTGGCTGAGCTGGGACAGGCGGATTCCAGGCCGCTGATCCCTGGGCTCGTCGGCCATGGGCTCCTCTCGGGGTGTGGGGAAGGAGGGCGACGCAGTGCGTTCGACGAAGGGCTCTGCAAAGGTGTGCCGCCGGGACATCGCCGCAAGGCCGGTCCACCGCCGGCCGGCCCGGCCGCAGCGCTGGATGCCGCACGGGGCGCTTGGCCGGACGTCGGTCAACGAGGCAGAGGAAACCGGCCCAGGCGAACGAGGATCTCCAGGGATCGATACCGGACGTCCCCGCCGGAGCCGGAATATGCGGCGGACAATCCCCAATCCATGCGCACCTCGCTCCGCACCATCTGGCCGCTGGGCAAACGCACCTCCAGGCCCCCGCCGGCCACTGCGGCCAGCACCTGGTCGCTGGATCGCTCGAGAACGGTGCGCAGCTCGGTGGAGGCCCGACTCCGCATGAGGATATCGGTGGACGGGCCCGCGTATCCGAAAACCGAGAGGCGTCCGACGGACGCCCGGAGCGTCGGGGCCACCGTGAACGTCAGGTAGTCCGTGCGCACCTGGAGCTGCGTGACTCCGCCGGTAGGCACCGCCGCGTCGTAGGAGGCACCACGCCGGACCCACGAGAGCTCCGCCAGAACGCTCATCCAGGACAGGGGTGTCTGAGGATCCACGAACACGCCCAGGAGAGGACCCCTGCGACTGTTCGAGTCCGGTGCGCGATCACGGACCTGCGTGGACTGAACGACGCCGGTGTAGACGCCCACCGAGCGGAGCTGTGCCGTGGCCGGCCGAGCGGAGGTCAGTAGGGCCGCGGCGGAAACAAGAAGACCAGTGAGGGTACGCATGTGCTGATCGTCCCTTGGAAGATTGGTGCGTCATTGTAGCCGGCTCCCGTTGGACGACGCGAGGCAGCAACCCGGATGTCCATGTCCTCACCCGCAACCTCACCACGCCGACTTTTCGCCGCGGAAGTCACCCGCCCGGAGGAAGAGCTGAATCTGGCCCGGGCCGCGCTCCTGGTGGCCAAGGAAGAGTACCCACAGATCTCCGTCGAGCTCTACCTGGCACGCCTGGACCAGATGGCCGAGGAGGTGAAGGACCGACTCGCCGACGAGACCGCGCCCCTTCTGATACTGGGCGACCTGCTGGAGACCCTCTTCGTGCGACGGCGCCTCCGCGGCAATCGGGCGGCGTACTACGATCCCCGGAACTCGTTCCTGAACGATGTGCTGGATCGAGGTGTCGGGATCCCGCTCACCCTGGGGATGGTGCTACTCGAGGTGGGATGGCGGCTCGGCCTGCCCGTCGAGGGCGTGAACTTCCCGAGCCACTTCCTGGTGCGCTACCGGGGCGACGCCATGGACCTGCTTCTGGACCCGTTCGACGGCGGCCGGACGCGCTTCGAGGATCAGGCCCAGGAGCTCCTGGACCAGGTGTACGGAGGCATGGTCCGCGTGCAGGAGCAGTTCCTGCGCCGCGCCTCACGACGGGACATGCTCGCCCGACTTCTGACCAACCTGAAGGGCGTCTACGTAAACGTCGGCGATCACGGACGCGCGCTGGCGGCGGTGGAACGGCTGCTGTTGATCCAACCCACGGCCCGTGGAGAAAACCGGGATCGCGGCCTCCTGTTGGCGCGCATGGGTCGCCGGGACGAGGCGGCCGAGCAACTCGAGGCCTACCTGGAGCTGGCACCCGAGGCCACGGACGCCGAGCGCATCCGCGACATCGTGGACGACCTTCGGGCGGGACGCGCCCTGGGAGGGGATGACGAAGTGGCCACGGGGGAGATGTGAGCGAGCCGCCCACCGGCTACGACACCGCCGTGGAGGCGGCGGCGACCATCGATCGAAGCCTACGGACGCGGCTGCGCGTTCGGGGGCGGGCGCCCGCGCAGATGCTCAACGGCATTCTCACCGGCACGTTGCCCGCGGCGCCGATCCCAGCGCCAGGAGGCGTGCGGTGCGGCACGGCGACGTACCACGCGGTGCTGACGCCCAAGGGCAAGATGATCACCGACCTGTGGTGCCTTCGTCTGGGAGACGAGGAGGGGGACGGTTTCCTCCTCGACATCCCCCCGGCCGGCCGCGAAGGGCTGATCGCCAACCTGTCCCGCTTCCTCCCACCCCGCATGGCGAACGCCGAGGACGTGACCGCCACCACGCGGATGATCACCGTGGTGGGACCGTCGGCCGCCTCACTCCTGTCGCGCCTGGCCCTGGGGTTGCGCGTCGAAGCTCACGAGCTTTCGGGCCTGGCGGAGGGAGCGTGGCGTGCGTATGGACCCTCCGCACCGGACGGGCTCGTCGTCACGCGCACCTGCGACGTGTGGCCGGAAGCTTTCAACGTGACGGGACCGTCGGCCGTGGTGACCGCCCTCGCCAACGGGTTGGCCGTGGCGGGTGTGCCCACCGCCGATGCCGACGTATGGACGACGCTCCGCGTCGAGGCGGGACGCCCGGAGTACGGCGTCGACATGGACGACGACACCATTCCCGTGGAGGCGGACATCCACGAGCGGGCCATCGACTACGAGAAGGGGTGCTACACGGGCCAGGAGGTGATCGTCCGCATCCGTGATCGTGGGCACGTGAACCGGTCGCTCCGGCTCCTGCACCTGGGCGACCTGCAGCCCCCCCCGAGGGGCACCGAGCTCTTCGAGGTGGAGGCTCCCGCCGGTGTGCGGCCGGTGGGGGTGGTTACTTCGGCCGTGCACTCACCGAAGCACGGCGAGACCCTGGCGCTGGCGTACCTCAAGCGAGGCATCGAGGGACCCGTCGCGCCACGTTGACACCCCGTCGGTCGGCGCCGACTATCTCCCGGCTACCGCCAACCTCATCCAAGGAGCGCACCATGGTCCGTGCGTCCCGGATCGCGGGCGTGGCCACCGCCCTTCTCGGCTTCGCCTTCCTCGCGGCCGTCCCGACAATCGCTCAGCAGCCCGACACCTCGACGGTCATCAACGCCCCCACCAACCCCCTCCTCGAGCGCTTCCGGTGGCGCTCCATCGGTCCCACGGGCCAGGGAGGCCGCGTGGACGATTTGGCCGTCGATCCCACGGACGTGCGCACGTTCTTCGTGGGCTTCGCCACCGGAGGGCTGTGGAAGACCAGCGACAACGGGGTGACCTTCCGCTCAGTCTTCGACACCTACGAGACCCACTCGGTGGGGAGCGTGGCCATCGCACCGTCGAACCCGAAGATCGTGTACGTGGGCACGGGCGAGGCGAACAATCGACAGAGCTCGTCCTTCGGGGCTGGCGTCTACAAGAGCACCGACGGCGGCGAGACCTTCACGTACGTGGGGCTGCGGGAGACGCAGACCATCGCCCGCGTCCGCGTGCATCCCACCAATCCGGACATCGTCTGGGTGGCCGCGAACGGGCACCTGTTCGGGCCCAACCCGGAGCGCGGGGTCTACAAGAGCACCGACGGTGGTGCCACCTGGACGCAGGTGTTGAAGGTGGACGACGACACCGGCGCCACCGAGCTCGTGCTGGACCCCTCCAATCCCAATACCCTCTTCGCGGCGACCTACCAGCGCCGTCGGACCTCGTGCTGCTTCGTGGGCGGGGGACCCGGCTCGGGCATCTGGCGCTCCGACGACGGCGGCGACCACTGGTCCCGACTCACCGGCGACGGACTTCCGGGAGGGACCATGGGGCGGATCTCGCTGAACATGACGCCGGCCAACCCCGACGTCGTCTATGCGCAGATCGAAGTGGCGGCCGACAAGGCTCCGAAGCTTACCGAGGAGGAGGGAACGCGTTGGCAACGCCTGATTCGCGCGGACTCGCTTCCCCCGGATCCACAGTATTCAGGGATCTGGCGATCCATGGACAAGGGTCGCACCTGGGAGTTCCGCAGCAACGAGGACGGGCGACCCATGTATTTCAGCGAGCTCCGGGTGTCCCCTCAGGACCCGAACCTGGTGTACGTCGTGGACCTCAACGTCCACAAGAGCACAGACGGGGGGCGCACCTTCGCCCAGCTCGGCGGCTACGGTCATGTGGACCAACACGCGTTCTGGATCGACCCGGGCAACGACGATCACATGATGATCGGCAACGACGGCTCGGTGGACGTCACCTGGGACGAGGGGGAGCACTGGGAGTCGCTGCGAAGCTGGGCCGCGGGGCAGTCGTATCACACGTCCGTGGACATGCGCCGGCCGTACTACGTGTGCACGGGCCTCCAGGACAACGGCTCGTGGTGCGGCCCGAGCTCGGCGCCCTCGGCGGAGATCCTGGCCCAGGACTGGTACCGCGTGGGAGGTGGTGACGGTTTCTACTCCGCCGTGGATCCGACCGACTATCACATCGTTTACTCCGAGTCGCAGAACGGGAACATCCGCCGTGTGGACATGGCCACCGGCGAGCAGAGCAGCATCCGGCCTCGGCCGGCGTCCCGTCAGAATCCCGAGTCCAACATCGCCCCGGGGCCTCCGGAGGACACCCAGATCCGGTGGAACTGGAACACGCCCTTCATGATCTCGCCCCACAACCCGAGCACCCTTCTGCTCGGGTCGAACCACCTCTTCGTCTCGCGGGACCGCGGTGACACCTGGACCATGACCCGGGACCTCACCAAGAGCATCAGTCGGGACAAGCTCGAGATCATGGGGATGGACTACTCCCTGCCCCGCTGCGACCAGAACGTGCGAGGCCAGCAGTGCATCCTGTCCCGCAACGACGGAGTGTCCAACTACGGCACCATCGTGTCCCTATCCGAGTCACCCTTGATTCCGGGGCTCTACTGGGTGGGAACCGACGACGGCAACATCCAGGTGAGCCGCGACGGCGGCACGACGTGGACGGAAGTGGGCAAGAACATCCCAGGTGGCACGAAGCAGTACTACGTCTCGCGTGTGGAGGCGTCGTACTACGACCCTGGCACGGCCTACGCCTCGCTGGACGGCCACCGCTCCGACGATCTTTCGCCGTACGTCTTCGTCACCCGCGACTACGGTGCGACGTGGACCGGCATCACCTCGGGTTTGCCAGCATACGGCAACGTGAACACCGTGCGGCAGGATCCGCACAATCCGAAGATCCTCTACGTCGGAACAGAGTTCGGCTTCTACATCTCGGGCGACGAGGGAGAGAGCTGGGTGCGCTTCATGCCCAACCTTCCGGTGGTGCGGGTCGATGACGTGCTGGTACACCCCCGGGACAGCGACCTGGTGCTGGCCACCCACGGGCGCTCGGTGTGGATCATGGACGACGTGACGGCGCTGGAGGCCACCACCGATGACGTCCTCAACGAGCCCGTCCACCTCTTCCAGCCACGGGACGCCGTCCTCTGGAAGAACGACGTAGCACGCAGCCGGTCCGTCACCGGAGACAAGAACTGGATCGGCGAGAGCGCACCGCCCGGCACGGCCATCAGCTACTACCTGGGCACTGCGACCGCGGGAGACGTGAAGATCACGGTGTCCGACGCCGTCACCGGGGAGGTCTTCCGTACACTCGCCGGCACCGGCGGCCGGGGCATCCACCGCGTGCAGTGGGACCTGCGCGGTAACCCGCCCCAGCAGCAGGTGGGTGGTGGCGGTGGTGGTGGCTTCGGACGGAACCGTGCCCCGGAGGCGCATCCGGGAGTCTACCGCGTCACGGTCTCGGTGAACGGGCAGGATTACATCACCACGGTGAACGTCCTGGAGGACCGGTGGCTGGGCGAGCGCTGAGCTGAGTCGGCCCGGTCGGGTGGTTCTCGGGCCCGGGATGCTTCGGCGTCCCGGGCCCCTCTTCAGCCTCCGGACTCTTCCGGCGCGTGCCCGGGCAGCCATTCGCCGAAGGTCTCGCCGTAGATGTGCCAGACGGTGACGAAGAGCGCGGCTACGATGGGGCCGACCACGAAGCCGACCGGACCGAACAGCATGATGCCGCCCAGCGTGCTGAGGAGGATCAGGAGGTCCGACATCCGCGCGTCGCGGCCCACCAGCCGCGGACGCAGGAAGTTGTCTACCATGCTCACCACCAGGCCGCTCCACACGAGAAGCCCCACAGCCGAAGCGGTGTGGCCGGTGAAGAAGAGGTAGACGACCATGGGCACCCAGACGATGGCTCCGCCGATGGCGGGTACGATGGCGACCACGATGGTCACGGTTCCCCAGAACGCCCACCCAGGTACGCCCACGACCCAGAAGGCGAGCCCGGCGAGGACGCCCTGGATGACGGCGATGAGGAGCGAGCCTTTCAGGGTCGCGCGCGCCACGGAGACGAACCTTTCCAGGAGGCGCTCCTCGTCCTCGGGGGGCAAGGGGACGTAGAAGAGGACCCGGTGCAGAATCGACTTGCCGTCCGCCAGAAAGAAGAACATGGCGTACAGCATGATGAAGAGCTGAAGGAAGAAGCCCACGGTGCCGCGGGTCACTTCTGCGAGGCTCCGCACCAGGAAGGTGCCCACTCCGGATGCCGCCTCCCCCACCTTCGCCACCACTTGTTGACTGCTGGGAAGCAGCCTCTGCACCCCCGGAATCCGGTCCAACACGGGCAGGCTTCTGAGGCGCTGATCGAGCGCTCCCACCTGGCTGATCTGTTGTTGAATCCAGGGGCCCGCGGTCTGGCTGACCTCTACGGCCTGCGTGGCCACGAGCCCGAAGAAGGCGAGGAGGGGAAGGCCCACGACGAGCACCACCACCACCAGGGTCCCGAGGGATGCCCAGGTCTTCCGTCCCTTCAGCCAGCGCAGGAACACGGAGTGCAGCGGGTACACCAGCCCCGAGAGGATGGCCGCGAGAAGCACCGCCATGAGGAAGCTTCGGATCATCACCAGGAAGAGAAGCGTGATGCCGATGGTGAGGATGAGGAGGAAGACCTTCCGCAGGCGGTCTCCGGACGGGAGCTCGGGCGCGATGTTCATGAGGTCAACTTCGGGTGTCGACGCCCCGCCGGCCAGCTTGACGTGCGACCGTCGCCGCCGGAGTCTGCTGGGGTGGGTGGGAGGCGAGGCGGGATCCGATCCGGTCAACGAACTCGATGAAAGACATGAAGAAGCTCCGCTCCGTCCTGGCCATCTGTGCCGGCGTGGCCCTCGTTGCCGCCTGCGCGCGCAGATCCTATCCGCCGCCTCCGGAGAGCCGGAAGGGCCCGGTGGTGGACACCATCCAGGGCATTGCGTTCACCGACGACTACCGGTGGCTGGAAGACCAGAGCTCGCCCGAGACACGAGCCTGGATCGTGGCGCAGAATGCCTACGCCGAAGCCGTGGTGGGCCGGCCACCCCTGAGGGACCGTTTCGCGTCACGGCTCCGCGAGCTCATGGACATCCCCGACGTGGGCAATCCCCGTCGCGCCGGTGACTTCGAGTACTTCAGCATGCGGCGGAAGGGAGAGGAGGCGGCTCGTCTATACCGACGCCCTCTCCCGGCGAAGAGCGACACGGCGAAGCCAAGTCTCGACGGCACCTACGAGGTCGTGCTGGATCCCGCCACGTTCGATCCCAGCTACCGCACCCTCCTGGGCGTCCTGGACTACTCGTCGGACGGCAAGCTCCTGATGTACTCGGTGCGTCTGGGAGGAGGCGACGAGATCTCCGTGCGCGTCCGGAACCTGGAGACGGGGCTCGACCTCCCGGACAGTCTGCCCCGAGCCCTCCACGGCGGGGTGGGGCTCGATGAGGACGGAAGGGGTTTCACGTACGTGTACCGGTCTCGGGAGATCGGCCCGCGGCTCCGCCACCACCTGCTGGGGACGAGCCTCTCCAGCGACCGGGAGCTGTATGGCAAGGGGCTGCCGCCCACGTCCTTCCTCGAAGGGGACCTCGTGGAGGACGCGCACCTGCGCATCCTCAACGTGCAGCACGGTTGGGCGAGCAACGACGTCTTCCTCCAGGACACTCGGACCCTCGCCGTGCGGCCTCTGGTGGTGGACTCGGCGGCGCACTTCTCCACGCGCTGGCACGGTGGACGCATCTGGATACGGACGGACATGGGGGCGCCCATGTACCGGCTCATGAGCGCGGACCCTGCACACCCGGACCCCGCCGACTGGAGGGAGGTGATTCCGGAAGGTGAGGACGTGCTCGAGAGCTACCAGTTCATCGAGGGGAAGATCTACGCGACGTATCTGCACGAAGTGAGCGATCGTGTCCGCGTCTTCGACATGGATGGATCACCCTCGGGCGAGCTGACGGTCCCGGACCACATGAGCGTGACCATCCGCGGCGACGGCGCCGGCAAGGCGCGCCTCACGCTGACCGGGTATCTGACTCCAGCGACCACGTACGAGGTCGATCTGGCCTCCGGCATCCGCGCGCTCGTGGACAGCGCCCGCATCCCGTTCGACTCCGCGGGCTTCGTGGTGGACCAGATGCCGTTCACGTCGAAGGACGGGACGCGCTCCCTCATGTACGTGATTCACAAGCGTGGTGTCCCCATGGACGGCACCCAGCCCACCATCCTCACCGGATACGGGGGCTTCGATGTCGCGTTGAAGCCATCCTTCTCGACTACCGCGGCGGCGTGGCTCGAGGCGGGAGGAGTGTACGCAGTGGCCACCCTCCGCGGCGGCGACGAGTTCGGCGAGGCTTGGCACCGGGACGGCATGCTCGAGAACAAGCAGCATGTCTTCGACGACTTCATGGCTGCGGCGGATGCCTTGGTATCATCGGGTTACACCCGTCCCGAGCGCCTCGCCATCAGCGGGGCGAGCAACGGCGGCCTTCTGGTGGGTGCGGCGCTCACTCAGCGTCCGGATCTGTTCCGCGCGGTCCTGTGCGCGTTCCCGGACCTGGACATGGTGCGTTTCTACACCTTTACGCAGACCAACAACGCGCCGGCCCTCCTGGAGTACGGCGACGCCCGGATTGCGAAGCAGTTCGACGCGATTCGACGGTACTCCCCCTACCAGGCGGTGCGATCGGGGACGGCGTATCCCGCGGTCATGCTGGAGACCGGCGATCTGGACAGCCGGGTGCCTCCGCTGCAGGCCCGGCGGATGACCGCCAGGCTGCAGGCGGCGACGTCGTCGGGACGGCCCGTGATCCTCTTCTATGACGAGAAGGGGGGGCACGCCGCGGGGAGGGGGAGGCCGCTCTCGCTCCGTATCGAGGACACCGCGAGGGAGTTGGCCTTCCTTGCGGAGCAGGTGGGGTTGGCTCCTGTGGAGCCCGGAGGGTGAGGCGAGGGGCGTGACGGCGGCCGCGACGGACGTCAGGAACCTCCATCGTCATTCGTAGTTCAACACGTGGATCAGCACTTGGTGTGCCCCGCTCGTCATCTCTTACACGACGCCCTCCCGCCGTCCGGCACACCGAGAGGTCTCGTTCGCCACCAATAACGTCGGGCCACAGCCATGCCCTTCCGCCGTCTCCTCGCCACCTCGGCGTTGATCCTGACCTTCGTTACGCTGGGCGGCCGCTCGCCCGTCTCCGCCCAGATGACCGCGCGGGACTCCGCGGCGGTCCTCCTCGGAACCGCGGAGCGCTTCGAGCAGAGAGGGCGTGCCGACGTGGCCGACGCCCTCTACCGCTACATCGCCGAGCACTTCGCCGCGACACCGGCGGCGGCGCAAGCCCGTGCCCGCGTGAGGAGGGCGTCACCGGCGGGAAGCGCGGTGCAGGGGAGCGGTCGGGTCGAGCTCCAGGTGTGGAGCACATTGTACGGGCTGTGGCTCGGGGTGGCGGTCCCGGGGGCTCTGGGCGTCGACGGTCCCGAGCCCTATGGCGTCGGGCTTCTCATCGGGGGACCGGCGGGATTCCTTGCCGGAAAGGGCATCGCCCGGTCCAGACAGATCACCGAGGGGCAGGCGCGCGCCATCACCCTGGGGGGCAGCTGGGGCACGTGGCAGGGGCTCGGGTGGACCGACGTGTTCGACATCGGCGAGGGGTACACGTGCGACGTGGACCTGTGTACGGACGACGGGGCCACTGAGGAGCGCTTCGCCGGGATGATCGTGGGGGGGCTGGCCGGCATCGGTGTGGGCACGGTCCTGTCCCGTCGCGACATTTCGGCCGGCGCGGCGACCACCGTGAACTTCGGCGCATTGTGGGGAACGTGGTTCGGTGTCGCCGGCGGCTACCTCATGGACCTCGAGGGCGACAACCTGTTGGCCGCTACGCTCCTGGGCGGAGATGCCGGCCTCCTGGGCGCCGCCCTGATGGCGCCCAAGTGGCGGATGAGCCGGAGTCACGCGCGTCTCGTGAGCATCTACGGCGTCATGGGCGGGCTCGCGGGCCTGGGCGTCGACCTCATCGTCCAGCCCGACAACGACAAGGCGGCGATGGCGGTGCCCCTGGTGGGGAGCATTGTCGGGCTCATGGTAGGCGCGGGCGTCACACGGGACTACGACCGACCCGAGACGCCGGGCCCGGTGGAGGATCTGCCCGGATCGGCGCTCGTTCGCGTGCGCGACGGGCGAGTGGGCATGGCGCTGCCACTTCCGACGCCGCGCCGCGTGACCCTCGAAGGCGCGCGAGGCCGAGGGACCCGTACCGCGCTCGGCCTTACGCTGCTGGAGATGCGATTCCGCTAGGTGGTGACCGTCCCCGCGCGACGAGGTCGCGTGGAGTGAGAACCAAGAGTCCTGGCCCGACTAGCGGCGGGTACGGTCGGCCAC
>JAJDNI010000221.1 GCA_022340755.1 Gemmatimonadota bacterium | reverse complement strand
CGGGTCATCCAGCTTGCCCGCGAGCGCCAGAGCTCCCACCACGATACAGCCGTTGATGAGCAGCAGAAACCAGGCGAAGAGCTTGAGTTGTTGGCGCTCGGAGGCATCCAAGAGCGGCATCTTCTCTCCCGAGTCCATGCTTGCCTACCCACAATGCCGTTGCACCGTCTAACTCGTCTCTATTCCGCCATCGCCCTTCCTGAAGACTCGGTGAAGGGCGACGACGATCGCAACCTAAATCGCAGGGGGCACGGTCGACAGGCCCTGTATACCCTGCCGTTCTCCCCTGGCGTGGGGTGTGCGAGAGGCTGTGCGTGCGGCTGGCTAGTTCGTAGGTGCTCGGCGCGGGGCTGTTGCAGCCTAGTCCTCGGCCGTGACGAGAGATCTCACGTCCTCGAAGTCGGGTCGGTCGAGCGGGCTGCGGACGCCGAGGCCGCTGTGATCCACTGCATGCAGGTAGATCATGGTGGTCCTGACATCTTTGTGACCGAGCAGCTCCTTCACTTGCCTGATGTCGTATCCGTCCCGCAGCAGTTGGCTGGCGAAGGAGTGCCGCAGGGTGTGACACGTGGCCGACTTGAGGATCCCGGACTGCCGCACCGCCTTCTTCATGGCGCGCTGCATCGCGCTGTCGTGAAGGTGATTCCGGCCCAGCCGCCCGGTGGTGGGGTCCTGCGTCACACGTGCCGCCGGAAAGATGAATTGCCACCCGGGCTCCCAGCCGGCCTGGGGGCTCTTCCGGTGGAGCGCGTTGGGGAGCGGCGCCCACCCTCCGCCCTGCTCACGATCCTCGCGGTGCTGTCGGGCCGCGCGTGCGACCTGTCGCCGCAGCAGTGGCCGGGTCCTTTCGGGCAATACCGCGTACCGGTCCTTCCGCCCCTTTCCGTCTCGCACCGTGATCTGCGCCAGCTCGAAGTCCACATCCTTGATTCTGAGCCCCAGGCATTCATTCACGCGCATGCCGGTCCCGTACAGGAGGCTCGCGACCAGTCGGTAGCGACCCCTCAGCTCCCCGAGCACGGCCTTCACTTCTCGACGGGACAGCACCAGGGGCACGTGTCGAACGCCCTTCGCGCGGGCGACTCCGGCCAGCCGGTCCGTTCGGAGTACCTCGCGGTAGAGAAAGCTCAGAGCCGACGCCGCTTGGTTTCGGCTCTTCGCAGCCAGGCGCGCGTCATTGGCGAGGTGCTCCAGGAAGACCTCGACGTGGCGGGGTTCCAGAGCCGAGGGATGGGGGCTGCCGTGCCATCGCAGGAAGCGTTCGATCCAGCCCGAATACGCCTCCACTGTCCTCGGGCTGTACTCGCGTGTCCTGAGAACCTCGCGGGTGCGCGCCACAAGGTGCTCGATCTGCGGATACCGGGCCATTCGTCATCGTGGCCAAGTCAATGGGGCCCCTCCATGCCTGCATGGGCCGCCACGGTCATTCCCCGTTCACCCGTCCACCACCTCCACGATCTCCGCCTGGATCCGGCCGGCCTCCACCTGCACCCTCGCCAGGGTCACGGGCAGCGTGAACCGACGGGGACCGGCGCTGCCTGGATTGAGGTAGACCACCCCGTCCCGCTCCTCGATCTCCGGCCTGTGGCTGTGGCCGCTCACCACAAGCGCAATACCTGCCGCCCGAGGATCCAGGTCCAACTCCCGGTCGCCGTGATGCACGTACGCCAGTGGGCCGATGGGGCCTCCCGCCGGCAGCGTTCCGTCCCCGCTCCCGAGGTCCACCACGACGCTCGGCGGCAGCATCCTCCTCAGCTCGCCTCCGTCGGTGTTGCCTCGCACGGCGTGCACGGGGGCAATCTCCCCGAGCCGTCTCAGGATCTCGGGGTCACCCACGTCCCCGGCGTGCAGGATGAGCGCGCTTCCCTCCAGCGCGGTTACGGCTTCGGGCCTCAGCAGGCCGTGGGTGTCCGAGATGACTCCGATGGTACGAATGGCCCGGCCTCCTCATGCCGATGTGCCCGGGGTCTGGGACCCGCCGCGGCCTTGCGATGGTACCTGCTCCTGCCACCCGGCCACTCTGTCTTGCCGACGAGCGCCGTCGCCACACAGGTTGTGGCATCTGCCACTCCCGCCGCCAGTCGAGGTACCCGTGTCCTGTGCCCAGTGCCAGGGAATCGTACAGGAGTTCGACGACTCCGTCGCCAGGCGCGAGCTCGCCCGCTACAGGCGGCGAGGCCCTCGGGGCACCACCCGCATGCTCGTGGATCTCCTCCGCGGGGAGGGGGTCCGCGACCGCACCTTCCTCGACGTGGGCGGCGGTGTGGGCGTGATCCACCATGAGCTCCTGGCCTCGGGCGCCGCCTCCGGCGTGGACGTCGACGCCTCCCCGGCGTACGTGTCGGTCTCCCGCGAGGAGGCGGCCAGGCGGCACCACGAGGACCGGATTCGGTACGTCCAGGGGGACTTCGTGGAGTTGGCATCCTCCCTCGACCCAGCGGATATCGTCACCCTCGACCGGGTGATCTGTTGCTACCCGAACATGCCGGCTCTGGTGGACGCTTCGGCGTCCCGCGCCCGACGCGTGTACGGCGTCGTCATCCCCCGGGAGCACTGGCTCATGCGCGTAGGCATTCGCGCCATCAACGTCATCCAGACCATCCGCCGCCGCCCGTTCCGCGTCTTCCTCCACCGGGCCGCGGACGTCGACGCTCGCGTCACCGCCCTCGGCCTGGACAAGCGACATCACGGCCGTTCGCTCCTCTGGCAGGTGCTCCTCTACACACGTAAGGTCCCGGGCGCATCTGCCCGCTGATCCCTCGAGGAACCTCATGGACCTCCGCTTCCACACACTCGACGTCTTCACGGACCGCACCTTCGGGGGCAACCCGCTGGGCGTCTTTCCCGACGCCGCGCACCTGTCCACCGCGTTGATGCAGCGCGTCGCCCGGGAGATGAACCTCTCCGAATCGGTGTTCCTCGGCCCGCCGGAGTCCGGCGGCACCGCCCGGGTGCGCATCTTCACCCCCGGCGTGGAGGTCCCCTTCGCCGGCCATCCCACCGTGGGCACCGCGATCTTCCTCGCGTCCCGCCTCGACATCGCCCCGGCGGACGGAGCCACCACCCTGGTTCTTGAGGAGAACGTCGGTCACGTCCCGGTGGATGTGCACTTCCGCACGGGTCTCCCCCTGTTCGCGCGCTTCACCACAGCGCTCCTTCCGGAGCACCGGCCCTCCCCGGTCCCTCGTCCGGATCTCGCGCTCATGGTGGGCCTCAATGAGGACGATCTCGACCCCAACCTGCCGGTGGAGATGGTCTCCTGCGGCCTCCCGTTCCACTGCATCCCCCTGCGCTCCGCCGACGCCGTGCGCCGGGCGGTCCTGGACATGGCCGCATGGAAGCGCCTGGTCGCCGACTCCTGGGCGCACCACGTGTATCTCGTCAGCCTGGACGCCGAGGGCGCGAACGTGGACGTGCGGGTCCGCATGTTCGCGCCGGGCTCCGGTGTCGCCGAGGACCCCGCCACGGGCTCGGCAGCCGCCGCGCTCGGGGGCTACCTCTCCGCCGTGGACGGCAGCGAGTCCGCGTCCCTGCGCTGGACCGTGGAGCAGGGGCTGGAGATCGGCCGCCCCAGCCTTCTCTACGTCGAGGCCGAACGGGAGGCGGGCGCCACCGCCGCGGTGCGCGTGGGGGGCTCCGCGGTTCTCGTCAGCGAGGGCGTGATGCGGGTGCCTCGGTGATGCACCGCCTCCCCCTCTTGCTCCTCGGTTTCGCCCTTCTGCTCATCTCTGCCGCGGCGGCCGCTCCCTCGATCATCGGGCGCCTGATGAACCGCACGCTCCACGGCGCTTCGGGGCCCGTGGGCAAGAGGGCGCGGGCGCTCCAGGAGACCCTCGCCGTCGCCGACCTCCACGCCGACGCCCTTCTGTGGAACCGCGATCTCCTGAGCCGCGGCTCCTGGGGCCACGTGGACGTTCCCCGCCTCGTCGAGGGACGCGTCGCCCTCCAGGTCTTCACCACCGTGACCAAGACCCCCCGGGGGATGAACATCGAGTCGAACGCGGGCGACTCCGACAACGTCACCCTCCTCGCCGTCCTCGGGCGCTGGCCCCGGCGCACCTGGTCCAGCTTCCTGGAGCGATCCCTCTACCAGGCGGCCAAGCTGCGCACGTTCGCGGCCATGTCCGGCGGGCGCCTCACAGTCGTCCGCACCCGCGGTGAGCTGGCCGAATACATCGCGGGACGCATGGCCGACGACTCCGTCACGGCGGGCATCCTGGGCATCGAGGGCGCGCAGGCGCTGGAGGATGAGCTGGCCAACGTGAATCGCCTCTTCCTGGCCGGCTTCCGCCTCATCGGCCTGACCCACTTCTTCGACAACGAGGTCGGCGGCTCGGCCCACGGTCTGGCCAAGGGTGGCCTCACGCCCTTCGGGCGTCAGGTCGTGGAGCGCATGGAGGAGCTGGGCATCGTCGTGGATCTGGCCCACGCCTCCCCCGCCCTCATCGACGACGTCCTCGCCATGGCCACCCGACCGGTGATCGTGTCCCACACGGGGGTGACGGGCACGTGCGACAACGCCCGGAACCTGGACGACGATCGCCTGGCCGCCGTGGCGGCCACCGGGGGTGTGGTGGGCATCGGCCTCTGGGACACGGCGCTGTGCGGCACCGCCCCCGCGGACTGGGCCCGCGCGGTGCACCACGCCGTGGACGTCGTTGGGGTGCAGCACGTGGGCCTGGGCTCCGACTGGGACGGCGCCGTAGCCGCAATGATCGACGCCTCCCAGACGATTCACCTCACTCAGGCCCTCGTCGACGAGGGCTTCACCGACGGAGACATCCGCCTCATCATGGGCGGCAACGTTCTGCGGGTCTTCTCCCTCACCCTCCCGGACTGACCTGGGAGGGCCGCCACGGAGATGAATCCGGTGACTGCCCGTGCACGCGTCCCCCGAAGGCCCACGGCCCCCTATCTCAATCCGCCCGCAGCGCCTGTACCCCGCGGGCGCGTGCGGCCCGGCGCGCGGGAAAGGCCCCGGCCGCCCCGGCCACCGCCAGGAGAACCAGCGTCATGGCGCCGTAGGTCGGCAGGTCGGCGGCGTGCACGCCGAACAGGAGCGAGCCCAGCAGGCGGCCGCTCCACAGCGAGAGCACGGTGCCGACGCCGATGCCCACGCCCGCCAGGACCAGGGTGCGCCCGAGGACGCTCTTCACGATGGCGGGCGCGGTCGCACCCAGAGCCATGCGGATCCCGATCTCGGGTGTGCGCTCCGCCACCGTCTGAGCCAGCACTCCATAGATGCCCAGCCCCGCCAGAAGCAGCGCCCCCAGGCCGTAAGCCGTGAGGATCCCCAGCGTGAAGCGTCTGGCGGACACCGCCTTGTCCACCGTCGAGCGCAGCGTCCATAACTCCTGGGTGGGCATGGCCGGGTCGATCTCCTTCAGCGCGGCTGAGACTGCGGCGCTTACCTGACGGGTGGGAAGCTGCGAGCGCACCACCATCGCCATGGAAGACATTCCACCGAGCTGTGCGATGGGGAAGTAGACCTGCACTCCCGGTGCGGTCTCCGGCGAGACGTTGTGGATGTCCCGCACGACTCCCACCACTTCCCGATCGCGGCCATTCCACAGGATGCGCTGTCCCACGGGTTCGACCCCGGGGAAGACCCGGCGCGCGCCGGATTCGTTCATGAGCACGACCGGGGGCCCGTCCGCGACGTCGGTGGAGGTGATGTTGCGGCCCGCCACCACCGGGATCTTCATGGCCGGGAGGTAGCCGGGGTCGATGAGGAACGGGAAGAAGGAGAAACGCTGTGAGCGGTCGGTGCGCTCCTCGCTGTCCGCCGCGTCCGCCGGTGCCAGCGTCCAGCTCCGGTTCCACCCCAGAGGCAGCGCGTCGACGATACCGACGCCTTCCACTCCGGGGATCTCTCCCACCCGTCGCGTGAGGTTGGCGTAGAACTCGGCCTGCTCCGTCTCGTTCTCGAACCGCTCCGTCGGCCTCAGCTGCCACGCCACGGCGTCCGACGCGTCCCAACCCAGGTTCACGTCCAGGACCGCACGGAAGCTCCGCACCAGCAACCCCCCGAAGACGAGGAGCACGCACGCCAGCGTCACCTCCGCCACGACGAGCATCTCCCGCAGCTTGCGCGCGCCACGGCTGGCGCTGGTGCCGTGTCCCGATGCTCGGAGGGCCGTGGCCTCGCCGCCTTCGGCCACCTGTAGAGCGGGCACCACCGACACCACCAGCCCCGTGAGCACGGCCACGCCCACGCCGAAGAGCAGCGCCGTGCCGTCCATGCGGACGTGATCCAGAAGCGGGATCTTCATGACGGAGGTGCCCATGGCCACGAAGCGTGTCGCCCCCCCCGCCAGCACACCTCCCACGACGGCGCCCACCACCGAGATCACCAGGCTCTCCACCACGAGCTGGCGCGCGATGGTACCCCTGGAGGCGCCCAGCGCCTTGCGCACCGCCACCTCCTTCGAGCGCCCCGGCGCCCTGGCCAGGAACAGGTTCGATACGTTCACGCACACGATGAGAAGGAGCGTCCCCGCCGCCGCGGCCAACAGGAAGAGCGCGGGACGGAAGGGGCCGGCGATCTTGGCCTGCATAGGGGTGAGCCTTGCGCCGAGGCCCCACCGGTCGGGCTGCTCCTCCTGGAGGGTGGCCAGCACCGACGTGAGATCCGCCTGCGCCTGCTCGGGGGTCACCCCGGGCTTCAGTCGTCCGAGGATGACCAGCGTGTTCCCCCATCGGTCCGTCTCGTCGGAGATGGGGAAGGGCAGGAGGAAGTCCGCCCTGACCCCCGGCGCGAAGATGGAGGAGAAGTCGAAGGTCGGAGGCAGCACCCCCACCACCGTCCGGGGTCGTCCGTTCAGGGTGAGCACCTTCCCCACCACCCCCGGGTCGGCGGCGAATCGCTGTCGCCAGAAACCGTAGGAGAGGATGATGGCATCGGGGCCACCCCACAGGCCCTCCTCCGGGGTGAAGTTCCTCCCCAGGAGGGGCCGAACCCCCAGCACGTCGAGGAAGTCCTGGGCGACGTCCGCCCCCGCCAGGCGCTCAGGTTCGCCCTGTCCGGTGAGCGTGTAGGCTCCCTGGTCGAAGAAGGCGTTGTAGCCGGTGAGCCCGTCGAAGGACCGGGTGCGCTCGCGGAAGTCCCTTAGGTTGCTGGTGCGCGACGTCACCGCCGACAGGGACGCGTTCGTCGCGCTCCCCTGGTTCGCGATCCAGACCAGGCGCTCCGGGTCCTTCATCGGCAGGGGGGCCAGCACCAGGGGCTTCAGCACGCTGAAGACCGCCGTCGTAGCGCCCACCCCGAGCCCGATGACGCACGCCGTGAAGAGGGCGAAGCGGGGGTTTCGGCGCAGCGTGCTCATGGCCTGGGACAGATCCCGTCCAAGGCCACCGAAGAAGGTCTCGCCGTTCATGTCCGAAGCTCCCGAGCTCGAGCGAGCACGCGACCAGCCGGACACGGCGGCGTCGGGCTCATGTCCTGTTCGACCAATGGTACCCCCTGAGACTGAGGCCAACGCCGTGAGGTTGGAACTCCTTGCGCCCCTCCCGCGCCAGCCCCACCGTGTGCGCCCATGCGCTCCCGTCCCGCCTTCCGCGCGCCCGGCCTGTCGTGAGCTTCCTCGAGCCTATCGCCGTCGCCTTCGGCATCGTCTCCGTCTGGCTGTCGGTGAAGGAGAACATCTGGAGCTGGCCCACGGCCATCGTGAACGTGCTCCTCTACTTCGTGATCTTCCGCGACCAGAGGCTGTACGCCGCCATGAGTCTCCAGCTCTTCTACGCGGGCATCTCCGTGTACGGCTGGTACCACTGGCTCTTCGGGGGAGCGCAGCACTCGCGCTTGAAGGTCTCTCGCACGCCGCATCGCCTCCGCTGGGTACTGCCGCTCATCGTGGTGGCGTTCGCGCTCACCCTGGGCACGATCCTGCGGCGGTACACCAACGCGGCCTTGCCGTACGTGGACGCTACCCTCACCTCGGGAAGCCTGGCCGCCCAGTGGATGATGAGCCGGAAGTACCTGGGGAACTGGGCGGTCTGGGTGACGTTGGACGTGGCGTACGTCATGGTCTTCATCAACCGGGGACTCCCGCTCACCGCGTTCCTCTACGGCGTCTTCCTCGTCCTCGCGTCCCGGGGCCACGTGGAGTGGAGCCGCTCCCTCAGGAGGACGCTCGCCGGCGAGCCCGAAGCGGGGCCCGATGTGGGACCGGACGTGGAGCCACAGCCGGGGGTCTGAGGCGCCTCGGCCGGCGCCCGCGTCCGAAGTGGCGCACGGCCCGCTCTTTCGCCGCGGCGCGCGGACCACCCTCAACCGGCGTCGGGCCCGATGGCCTCCGCGATGGCGCGTGCCACCTGCGCGAGCGGCGGCACGCCCACCAGGGTGCCCGCCTCGTCCTCGTACACCCGGCACCGTGGGCCTTCCTTCAGGCCACGCCGGACCCACGGATGAGGCCCGGGCGCGACGTCCTCGCCGTTGACTAGGATGCTGGGCGATCCCAACCCGCGGGCGAGCTCCGGGCATCCGGGATCCTGGCTGTTCCACTCCGTCCACACCGCCGGCATCCCCGCCTCCTGGAGCGCCTGGGTGAGAAGCGTCCTGGCCTTGTCCACGTTCGGACAGCCGGGATCGTAGATCAACTCGATGTGAAGCTTGAGCGCCAAGGCGCAGCCTCCGCCACGGAGGGCCCGTCCAGACTGTTAACGTAGCGCGGAGGCGCGTAACCGCGCGACCCACACGGGCCCGAGTTGCCCTCGACGGCCTCTGGCGCGAGCGTTTCCGGACACGACCACCACGACGGAGGATGGGTTGTCCGGGCCCCACGCAGCCCAGAACATCGAGCCCCTGCTCACCACATGGAGGCTTCTGCAGTCCGTGCGCTCCGTCACCCTTACGGTATGGAACGGGGCGGCGGGCGCCTTCCAGGCTCAGGGCACGGGGTCCGTCGCCATCGAAGTCGTGGGGGCGAGCCAGATGGTCGTGCGTGAACGGGGTCGGTGGACCGACCCGCGAGGGTCGGGAGCCCACTTCACGGACGCGCTGCGCTGGACCCTGGATCATAACGCGGGGATGCTCCGTCTTCAGCACCTCCGCCGCGGGCCCGAAGTGCCGGTCACCGTTCTGGAGCTCGTCGCCGACGGCGCCGGCGGCCTCATCCCTCTCGGGCCGCACCTGTGTGGGGAGGACCGATACGAGGGATCGCTCCGCCTCCTGGACGCTGAGGTGGAGGTGTCCTGGCGCGTCACCGGCCCGAAGAAGAACCTGGAGATCCGCCGCCGCTACCGCTGAACGCCCTGAACCGGAAGTCCCGTGTACTCCCCTGCCGCATTGCTCGCGCTCCTCGTCTCCGTCGCTCCGACTCCGGCCGGCATCTCGGCCCCACCCTTCCGCTGGGGCTCCACCGGCCACGAGATGGCTGCCCGGGCAGCCGTCGACCACCTCCCGGACGCCATGCCCGCGTTCTTCCGGAACGAGCGCGATCACCTCGTCTATCTCGACCCGGAGCCCGACCGCTGGCGGAGTCGCGACCTGAAGGCCATGGATCAGGCGTTCAGCTACGACCACTTCATCGACCTGGAGAACCTGCCGACGGGCGCCCTGGACGAGCCGGACCGGTACTCCTACATGCGGGCGCTCTACCACGCGGGCCTGGATCGGCCGGCGGAGCAGGGTGGCCTCCTGCCCTACCGCATCCTGGAGCTCTACGAGCGGTTGGTCACCGAATGGCGCCTGTGGCGCGCCCAGCAGGATCCCCGAAGGAAGGGCTGGATCGAGCAGCGCATCATCAATGACGCCGGGGTGCTGGGGCACTACGTTACCGACGCCGCCAACCCGCACCACACGACCATCCACTACAACGGATGGGCCGAGGGCGCGCCGAACCCCAACGGATACACGACGGATCGGCAGTTCCACTGGCGCTTCGAGACGGCATTCGTCGAGGCCCACGTGCGTGAGCAGGACGTGGAGACACGCATCCACGGAGACGCCGTCTCGGTAGTGGGGCACGTCCACGGGGCCGTGATCGGCGAGATCATGGCTTCCCACGATCAGGTGGAGACCCTCTACCGCCTGGACAAGGAGATCGGGTTCGATCCCGAGGGACCGGCCCACCCGCAGACCGTGGCGTTCGTCGCCGATCGTCTGGCCGCGGGCGCGGACATGCTGCGCACGCTCTGGTGGTCGGCCTGGCTGGAGAGCGCCTCACCGACCGGTTCACACTGACGACTTCCGTCTCCCGCAGGCACGGAAACCTTGCCTTCCGGGCTCGGGTCTATAGGTGTTGTCATGGTCGGGCCCCGTTGCAGGGGCCGGAAGATCGGGTTCCCGGGTGCAGGGAGGGCGAGGATGACAGCGGACGGGCGGAGCCGTGATGAGGATGTCGGTGGGGGGCCGTTCGACGGCATCGATCCCAAGCTTACGATCTTCGCGCTGGCCAACGGCATGGACCTCGAGAAGAACGGGGAGGTCCGCCGCCTGGCGTGGTACCGCGACGGGCACGATCGGGGGATCCTCCTCACCGTCAGTGAGGACGGCACCATCTCTGTGAAGGCCCAGGCATGGAGCCGTGGCGACGACACTTCCCTGAAGAGCGCGCCCGTCGGCGAGGCCCTCGAGCCCGACGAGCTCGGCAGGGCGCTCACCTCCCTTCTGGAGAAGGGCCTGGACGCGGCCAACGCTCTCTGACGGGTGACCGGGTGGCGCGCCACCCTATACTCCCCTCCATGGCCCACCCTTCCGACACCCCCATGGAGCTTCTCCAGCACCGCGTCACGCGGTGCCGGCGCTGCCCGCGTCTGGTGGCGTGGCGGGAAGAGGTGGCGAGGGACAAGCGCGCGGCGTTCCGGGAGGAGGACTACTGGGGTCGGCCGGTACCCTCGTTCGGCGACCCTGGAGCGATGATCCTCGTCGTCGGCCTGGCACCCGCCGCCCACGGGGCCAACCGTACCGGCCGCATGTTCACCGGAGACCGCTCCGGCGATTGGCTCTACCGGGCGCTGCACCGAGCGGGCTTCGCGAGCCAGCCCACATCCGATCGTCGCGGTGACGGGCTCCGCCTCACCGACGTATTCATCACTGCGGCGGTGCGCTGTGCGCCGCCGGCCAACAAGCCCACCCCCGCCGAGCGCGACGCGTGCGCCCCGTGGCTGGACGCCGAGCTCGACCTCCTCGATTGCGTGAGCGTCGTCGTGGCCTTGGGCAGCTTCGCGTGGGCCCAGGCGTTGCGCATCCTCGGGGCCCGTGGATGCGCGATCCCCTCCCCCCGCCCCCCCATCGCCCACGGCGCACAGAGAGCTATCGACGGGGGCCCGACGCTCTTGGGCTCGTTTCACCCCAGCCAGCAGAACACCTTCACGGGCAAGCTGACCGAGGAGATGTTCGACGCTGTGTGGGTTAGGGCGCGGGAGCTGGCGGAGGGAAACCCTCCTCGCCGCCCCTCGTGACTCCCTCTACTTTTCGCGCCATGCCCCACGCCCGAATCTCCCTGATCCTCCCCGCCCTGCTCCTCATCGCCTGCGGCGGGGGCGCCGGCTCATCCGCCGGCCCGCCGACGGTCGCGGTTTCCCCCGGGGACGATCTCCAGGCCATCCTCGACACGCTCCGCGGCCCCGCTGTCGTGGCCATGGCCCCCGGCGACTACCACCTGAGGGCCGTCCCCTTCACCGACACCACGTGCGGCAACTGCCCGGATCCGTCGGAGGACGTGCCGGCGACGAGAGGCCTCCTGGTTCGCGGCCGGGACATCCATCTCCGGGCAGCGGGCGGCAGGCAGGTGGCGCTGCACACACACGCGGGCTACGGCGTCCTCTTCGACGGCTGCGACTCGTGCTCGCTGGAGCACGTCACCGTCACCGACGGCACGCGCGACCCCGACGGACGCGCCACCGACGCCGGTGTGGTCATCCGGAACGGCGCCGTGTTGCTGGACAGTTGCTCCGTCCGCGACAACCTCGGCGACTCGGCGGCGGTGCAGAAGATCATCGTCGGCGTCTCGGGCATCGTGGTCCGCGAGGGAGGGGACGCCACCGTCCGGGATTGCCGCGTCGAGCGGAATTCGTGGGACGGCATCAGCGGATACCGGGGTGCCCGGCTCGTCGTGGAGAACACGGTGGTGGACGGCGTTGACAAGGCCAGCGGCGCGAGCTCCGGCGGCGGCCGGGGCGTGGGCATCGGCCTGACGTGGGACGCCCGGGGCACCGTTCGCCGCACGTTGGTGACACGCTACTGGAAGGGCATCGGCGTGTTCGTGAACGCCCGAGCGGAGATCACCGAGAACATTGTCGAGGATGTCCTCACCTGGGGAATCGCAGACTGGGGCGCGGACGGCGGCCACCCCGTAGCGCTCATCCGCGACAACGCCGTCTTCGAGACGGGCGCATGCGGCGTCCTGGTGGACCGCGCGCCGGACGCTCCGGCTGAGAGCGGAGACCTCGTGGGCAACCTCTTCGTGAGCACGGGCATGGACCATCGGTACGACTCCGGCGAGCCATACTGCCCGCAACGCCCCATTGCCCGGGTGGCGGTGCCTCCCGGTTTCGATATCGAAGCAAACCTCGTGTTCAACGCCCGTCAGCCCGGGGATCTGCCCAAGGAGACCACCCTCGGCGACGAGACGTTTCGCGCTCGCGCGGCGGATCTCCTGATGCGTCTCGCCACGTCACCCAACCTGCGTGCGTCCCGGTTCCTCGGGGCGTTCGGACCCGCCTGAGGAGAGACCCGACGTGAAGAAGCCAACCAGCCTCGTGCACGCCGCGACGTGGGTGATGGGGCCGCTGGCGGCAGCCATCGTGTTGGCGACGGCCCCTATCCTCGCGGCCCCCGCCCGCGCCCAGACCGACCGCACCGCCATGCCGGCCGGCCAGAACACCCCGGCGATCCCCCGCTTCGCCATCCCCCATTCGCCCATCTCCCTCATCTCCGACGTCCGTCCCAACGAGTTCCTGTCCGTGACGGGACCGAGGAGCCAGTGGCTGGGCGTGGAGACGGGGCAGGCGGAGCTCTGGGTGGATCCCCTCAAAGTGGCCTCGGGCTTCCAGCTCAACTTCCGCATCCCGCAGTACCACGACCCCGTTCGCGGAGCCGACGTGGCCACCCGCGTCGAGGTGCGTCCGGAGATGACCACCATCACCTACACCCACATGACCTTCACCGTGAAGGAGCACATCCTGACGCCGCGAAACGACGCCGGGATCCTGGTGCTCCTCGAGGTGAACACCTTCGTGCCCATGGAGATCGAGGTGCAGTTCCACCCCGTCCTCCAGTACATGTGGCCCGGCGCCTTCGGCGGTCAGTACGCCTTCTGGGACGACGCGCACCACGGGTACGTCCTCTCCGAGAGCCTGCAGAAGCACAACGCCATCATCGGCACTTCGTGGCCGGCCCACGGCGAGGTCAATCCCGCGCACATGCTCTCCGACCGGCCCAACACCTTCGTCATCCCCGTGGACACGGTGCGGGCGCGGAAGGAGCTCATCCCCATCGCCGTCGCCGCAGGCACGGAGCCTCGTGACTCGGTCTTCAAGACCTACCAGGGCCTGCTCTCCAATGCGCTGCCCCTGTACCGGGAGAGCCGGCGCTGGGCGGATACGGTGCTGGCATCCTCCACATCGCTCGACACTCCCGACGACTCCCTGGACCTGGCCCTGGCCTGGGCGAAGGTCGACCTGGAGCGACAGCGCGTCTGCAACCCCGACCTGGGGTGCGGCTTCGTGGCCGGGTGGGGGCTCAGCGGCAGCAGCAGCACGCGCCCCGGCTTCGGTTGGTTCTTCGGTGGGGACATGGCCATCAACTCCCTGGCCATGGACGCCAGCGGCCAGTGGGCACCCGTGGCCGAGGCGCTGCGCTTCACCGCGAAGTACCAGCGCAGGGACGGAAAGATGCCCCACGAGATCAGCCAGGCGGCGGGCCGGATCCCCTGGTTCACCGAATTCCCGTACCCGTACTACCACGCCGACACCACGCCCTTCTGGATGCTCGCCCTCTGGGAGTACTGGAAGGCTTCCGGAGACGACGCCACGGCGAAGGATCTGTGGCCGAGCTTCAAGAAGGCTTGGGAGTGGTGCCTCTCCGCCGAGACCGACGGCGACGGCATCATCGAGGAGGGGAAGAACGGGTATGGCGCCATCGAGGTGGGTGGCCTCGGCGAGAACCTCCACGAGGACATCTACATCGCGGGCGTGTGGATCGAGGCCCTGCAGGCCACCATCGACCTGGCACACCACTTCCGCGACCGCAAGCTCGCCGACAAGGCAGACAAGCTGCGTGCGACCGCGCTACATACGCTCAACGACAAGTACTGGCGGCCCACCGAGGACCAGCATGCGTTCGGCATCCTCGTCGGGGGAGGCACCAACGACAACCTCACGGCGTGGCCGGGCACCGCGCTCTCATTCGACCTGCTGGAGCCGGCCCGGGCGGAGCGTACGCTGAGGAAGCTGGCCACCGACTCCATTTCCTCGGACTGGGGGGCGCGACTGCTGTCCATCGGCAGCAAGCTCTACGACCCGCTGCACTACAACAACGGCGCGGTGTGGCCCTTCATGACGGGCTTCGTGGCCTGGGGGCAGTACCGGTACCGGCGGCCGTTCAGCGGCTATCACCTGGTGGACGCCGTGAAGCAGCAGGTCTTCGACTGGAGCTTGGGCAGGAACCCCGAGAACTTCTCCGGCGCCTTCTACCGGCCCATGGACGAGACCGTCCCCGATCAGTTCTTCGCCACGTCCATGCTGGTGACGCCGCTCCTCCGTGGCGTTCTGGGGTGGGAGCCCGACGCCCCGAACGACAGCGCAACCCTCGCGCCGCAGCTTCCCCCCGGATGGGACACCGTGCGCGTGCACACCCTGCGCGTGGGCGCCACCACCCTCGACGTCACGCTGAGCCGCGCGTCGGGAAGCATCGCGGCCGACGTCACGTCCCGAGGCCCACCCGTGAAGCTCGCCGTGGTGCTTCCGGTTCCCCTGGGGGCGCGGGACGTCTACGCGGGCATCGGCGGCACGCACGGCGACACCGCCCCCGCCGGTGGTCCGCCGGCCACCGACTCCGTCGCATCCCCGACGGTCGTCCAGGGAGCCCACGACGGCCAGCTGTCCCTCGGGGCCACGATCTCCGAGGGTAGCCCGGCGGTGTTCAGCGCCTACTGGCGTGGCGGCCTGTCCGTGGCCGCCCCCACCGTCGACCTCGTACCGGGCCAGCCCAGCAGTGGCGTCCGTGTGGTGGACTTCACCGGCGACGGCGAAGGCTGGCTCCTGGAGCTCGAGGGAGAGGCGGGACACGCCTATGACGTCCACCTGTACGGAGCCGTCCCCGAGCTCGGCACCGTGACGGGAGCGGAGGCGACGATCCGCTCTGGCACCGGAGCTCCGCGCGACCCCCACGTGCTGCACGTTCGATTCCCCGATGGCGATGGCCGCGAGAATGCCTCCATCCGCCTCGGGCCAGGCCAGGCGAACAACCCATGACGGACTCCGTTCGCGGCGGGCCCCTCGCCACCCCCTGACTCCGAGGCCCTCCCATGCGTGACATCGTCGGATCCGTCGAGCTCGAGTTCCAGCGGTACAAGGCGCTCGGCGAAGGGGCGTTGAAGCAGCTTCACGACGAGGAGCTCGCCGCGCGGGCCCAACCCACGGCGAACTCGGCGGCGACCCTGGTCTGGCACATGTCCGGCAACCTGCAGTCGCGCTTCACCGACTTCCTCGACAGCGACGGCGAGAAGCCCTGGCGGCAGCGCGAGGAGGAGTTCGCCGAGCGCCACGTCTCCAGGGAAGAGCTCATGGCGAAGTGGGAAGCGGGGTGGAAGGTGCTCCTCGATACTCTGGCCGAGCTCACCGACGACGATCTCATGGCCACCGTACACATCCGCCATCAGCCGCTGACGGTGCATGCGGCCCTGCACCGGGCCCTGGCCCACGCCGCCTATCACACCGGCCAGCTGGTCTACCTGGGAAAGAACCTTCGTGGCGAGGCGTGGAGCTACATGACGATCCCGCCGGGGAAGACCGCGGAGTACAACCGGAATCCTACCCGGGAGACGGGACCCGACACTCCATGATCCTCCGCCCCACCACGACCCTCGGGAGACCATTGCCTGCGATGGGGCCGCCGTTTGTCGTCGCGCTCGTCTTGTGCCTGGGCGCGAGCACGCCGCCGCTCCCCCCGCCCGCGTCCCCCGTGCGCATCCCGGTGGCGGGCAACTCCTGGATCGTGAACGGCGGGCCGGGAGATCGGATCACCCGGAACGGCGCGGAGCGCTGGGCTACCGTGGGATCCACCGTGCGCACGTACTTCCGAGTGGCGCGCCCCGGCACCCTGCTGCTGTCCGTGGTCCTGGTGGGCCCGGGGGCCGAGAGCGAGCTGGCGGTGTCCGTGGGTGCGACGAGGCGGACCCTCCGAGTGAGCGGCGACGAAGAGAGGCAGTACGACGCCGGCACGTTCACCGTGGACTCGGCGGGATACGTGGCCGTGGATCTCACGGGGGTGAGCCGAAAGGGCGACACGTTCGGCCGGCCGGTGGCCATCGACGTGGCCGGAACCGCGGTGACTCCGGGCATGAGCTACGTGCCCAACGACGAGGGCAACATGTTCCATTTCGGACGCCGCGGGCCCTCCACCCACCTCCGCTGGAACGCGCCGGAAGGGGGTATCCGCTGGATGTACTCGGAGATCACGGTGCCGGCCGGCGACGACGTCGTGGGTAGCTATTTCATGGCCAACGGCTTCGACGGCGGCTACTTCGGCATGCAGGTCAACGGGCCGGACCGGCGCGTATTCCTGTTCAGCGTCTGGTCCCCGTACAAGACCGACGATCCATCCGCGGTCCCGGCCGACTACAAGGTGGCGACCCTCGGGCACGGGGACGGGGTCCTGGTCGGGGAGTTCGGCAACGAGGGCACCGGCGGCCAGAGCCGGATGCCGTTCGCGTGGAAGGCCGACACCACGTACCGGTTTCTCACCGAGGTGAGCCCTACCGGCGACGGAGCCACCGACGTAGCCGCCTGGGTCTACCTCCCGGAGGCGGGAGGATGGCACCTCATGGCACGCTTTCGGCGGCCACACACCGACACGTATGCGAAGTCGCCGTACTCGTTCCTGGAGAACTTCGTCCCCGATACCGGGAACGAGACCCGAATGGCCTACTACCACGATCAGTGGGTGGCGGACCCCTCCGGTCGCTGGCGTCAGGTCGTGGACCTGACCATGACCGTGGACGCAACGGCGAGGCAGGGCTTCCGCAGGGACTACGCTGCGGGCATTTCCCGCGGCTGGCCGTTCATCCGCATCGACGGGTTCTTCGACGATCCAGTCGCCCCGGGCACGGTCTTCCACCGTCCGCCGTCGGCACATCCTCCCGAGGTCGCCTTCGAGGAGCTCCCGAGCGGACCGTAGCTTCAGCGATACGTGGCGTCCGCTCCGTGATCCGACAGCTGGGCTCCGAACCACCGGTGGATGGCCGTCAGCAGCGGCAGATCCGAGGTCGTGAACGTGATCTGTCCGCCGTCCGGCAGCGGCATGAATTCCACGTGCACCTGCTCCGCACCCGCCGACAGCTCCTTCAACCCCGGCATGTCCTTGCCGTGCAGCGCCATGGGATCCGAGAAGTCTCCGTTCTGGAACTGCATCGCCTCGTGCCTGAGGTGTTGCCGGATGAGCCCGATCTGGGCGCTGTCCGCGGGATCCTTGGCGACGACCTGCTGCACCCCACCCGTGGTGGTCATCTCGAAGACGTGGGTCGTCGAGTCCAGCGAAAAGGGCATGACCTGACCACCCATCTCATGGACCATCGCCTCGCGATCCGGGGGCGCGTGCACGCTCGCCGGGACGTGGTTGACGACGGCCAGAGTCCCCAACACCGCGACGACCGCGGTCAACACCATGAGAACAACAACCTGGCTGGTCTTCATGGTAGATCCCCTAGCCCCTCGGCCAGACGTTGTCGGACGGATCCTTGTCGGGGAAGCGCCCCCGGGGATCGAACGCGACCTGCTCGACGCCACGCCCTCCAAAGTCCAGCACCGCATCATAGGTGCGGCTTCCGCCGAACCAAACGTCCACCGGGAACGTCACGTCGTACGTGCGGTCGTCCACCCGCACGGCGTTTGCCGGCGGCCGGATCTCCGGGCCCGACGCGGCCAGCCTCACCCGGAGCACCACGGGTGAGGGCATCTGCCCGTCCTCTCGCACCGTGACGGTGGTCCGCCCACCCGCCGTCGTCACGTTCTGGATGGAGCCGTCCACCGCCTCGGTGGTGAAGAGCCAGTAATACCAGAACCACCCCAGGTCGCGACCGAGGGAGCGCTGCATGGAGAACATCCAGTCCCAGGGCGACGGGTGCTTGAAGCGCCACTCCTTCGCGTACTCGCTCTGGGCCCGCCAAACGGCGCTGTCGCCCACGATCCCACCCAGCATGGAGAGCATGAGGGGCGTCTTGGAGTACGTCTGGAAGGAGTACATGGTGCCGGCGTAGTTCGCGTCCCACATCATGGGCGGCTCGAGCTCGTTGCCACTGATCTGCCCATACCGCTGGCCCATGCCGTCCAGGTCCGGCGCTTTCCCATCCCGATCCGCCGCCGACAGGATGTTCATGTACTGGTCGAAGCCCTCGTCCATCCAACCGTACCGGGTCTCGTCGCCGCTCACCGTCATGGGCCACCACGAATGGCCGGCCTCGTGGTCCGCCGCCCCCTGGTTGGACATGATGACCATGGGGTACTCCATGCCGGCGTCCGGGCCGTCCAGGAGCGTGAGCTGCGGGAACGCGTAGGGGATCCAGGTCTTCGAGTAGAACTGCAGGGCGTGGCGGGCGTTGTTGGCGGCGTTTTCGTACAGGCGCGCCCGTCCGGGGAGGTACAGCATGTTGACGGGGATCGGACCTTTCCCCGGGATGGTGGCCCGCGTGGCCTGCCAGACGAAATGCTTGGCCGTGCCCCAGGCGAAGTCGTTCACCGTGTCCGCGACGAAGTGCCACGTCAGACGGTTCCCCTCCGCGGTCGCCTTGCCCGGCCCCTCCTCGTCAGCAGACACGATGGTGCGCGTCGCGTCCGAGTCCAGCACGTGCGTGAGCCGCTCCCTGGCGGTGGCCGTCAGCACCTCCTCGGGGTTCTGGAGCACGCCGGTGGCTCCCACCAGCCACCCCGCGGGAACGTCAAGGCGCACGTCGAAGCGACCGAAGTTGTTGTAGAACTCCGCCGGCCCCAGGTACAGCTCGGTGTCCCAACCGCTCAGGTCGTCGAAGACCGCCACGCGGGGGTACCACTGCGTCGCCTGGAAGAGCGTGTCCGCCCACCGAGCCGTCATGCGGTGTCCCCGCCCCCCCGCACCCCCGGCCATCTTGAAGCGCCACGCGACCGTCAGCTCCGCCGTGGACTTCGCGGGGATGGGCTTCGGAAGCACGACGATCGCCGACGTCTGCGTGCCGTTCACCAGCGTGGGCCGGGCGACGGAGGGCATGCCTCCGCGGCGGCCCCGGAGCGAGCTCATGTCCGGGTTCAGGTCCACCGCCTCCCCGTCGAGGCTCATGCTGTCGATCATCATGCCGTCGGTGTTCTCCGAGGGCACCGTCGGATACGCCCGCGGCGACTCTCCGCGGAAGATGTTCTGGTCGAGACGCATGACGATGGCCGGCATCTCCTGGTCGCCGTCGTTGTGGATCGTCGCCGTCTCCGTGCCGCTGAGCATGGACGTCAACGGGTCCAGGCGGGCGTCGATGGAGTAGTCCACCCGGGTCTGCCAGTAGTTGCGCCCCGGCGCGCCCGTGGAGTCGCGCGTCCCCGCTGCGAACGCCCGCTGGATCATGTCCGTCATGGGGATGGTGCGACGCACGGCGCGTGTGCTCTGGGCGGAGGCCGCAGCAGGCACGGAGGCGGCACCGGCCAGAAGGGTCAGGACGACGATGGATCGGGCGGTCATGCGGCAGTCCTCGGGGATCTCGGCACGTGGGGGTCGTAACGCGGCGGAGCCGCGCCACGGAAGTCGCTGCCAGAGATATCACGTCGGCTGCCCAGAGGCGAGGGGCGCCGCCCGCAACGCGTGCTCCTCAGACGATGACGAAACCCTCCAGCTCCGCAGCACCGGCCAGCCTGTCGTCGAAGGTCACCATCTCTCCCGCCGCCGGAGTCCCGGCCCACTCGAGGGCCGCCGCGAGCTGAAGCGCGTCCGCAGCCCGTAGGGAATGCACCCGGAGCACGCGAAGAGCCTGAGCCCTCACTTGATCGACCGGGAGGACCTCGAACCAGCTTCGCCTCAAGCGGTCCAGGCGTCGCGAGGCGGCCCCCTCCTCTGCAACCGAAAGAGCGCCATCGCGACGTAGCCTGGCGAGCGCGGACGCACACTCGACGGGTGTTCCCCACCAGACGACCACCTGCGCGTCTTCTCCGCGAAGCACCTGGGCGCGACTGGTTCGTGGCTCGTCCACGAGAAGGGGCACGATGGCCGACGCGTCCCAGAAGCGCATCAGCGCCCCTCCCTGCGCTCGTCCAGGAGATATCGGAGCGCGTGCCCCTCCGGATCCTTCGGCAGCCTCTCGTGCGGAGCCTCCGTGAGAACTTCCTCCACTGGGGCGCGCATGCGGCCCTCCCGAACGAGCTGCGCCACGCGCGGCGTGGGGGCGTCCGGGCTCGGGACCCGCGTCAACCGCGCCACCGGCCGTCCGCGTTCGGTCACGATCACCTCCTCACCTGCCTTGACGGCGTCAAGGTACCGGCTGAGGTGCGCCTTCAGGATGCTTATGGAGGCCTTCTTCGACATATGACCATTATAGTCATGTTGTAATGATCACTCTAGTCGACGTCGCACCGGCCGCCGTACCGCACTAATCTGTTCCCCTTCGCATCCACATCCACCGCGCAGGATCCGGTCCCATGCAACGCCGTGACTTCGTGAAGACCACAGCCGCCGGCCTGGCCGCAGCGGCGACGCCGTCCACCCTGGCCGCCGCGCTCCCGGTGCGGGCGCCCGAGATCATGGTTCGACGCGCCTCGAGGCCCGTGATCGTCGCCGACGTGAGTAGCATCCGCTTCAAGAACGGCGGACCGGAGAGCGGCGTCGAGCGGGCGTTCAGGGGCATCACGTCCGGGGAGGACGTGCTGGACGCATTGGTCGCGGGAGTGAACATCCCCGAGCTCGACCCCGAAGAGACCGGCATCGGCTACGGTGGCCTTCCCAACGCCGAGGGGGTGGTGCAGCTCGACTCCTGCTGCATGCACGGACCCCGGAAGTGGGCCGGCGGCGTCGCCGCCATCGAGGGCGTGAAGACGCCGTCCAACGTGGCCAAGGCGGTCGCCGAGTATACCGACCATCATCTCATCGCGGGAAAGGGCGCGCAGCAGTTCGCCCGCGATCTCGGCTTCGAGGTGGTGGACGACCTCAACACCGAGCGCTCCCGGGCCCTGTGGCTCGAGTGGCGCCGCCGTGTCGACCCCGGCCACTGGCTGGACCCCGAGGAACGGCTGAAGGGGATGGGACGGAAGAGGGGCGAGGCGGACCCGGACCGCATCCGCGGGGGCGGCGCGCGTGACCCCCGCGAGGCCGCCGAGCGCGTGCGCGCCTTCGCCGAGGCCGCCCTCGATGCCGGTCTCTCCATGGTGCGGGACGGGCTCATCCCCGCGCACTCGTTCTGGGGCACCACGAGCTGCGAGGCGGTGAACGCCGACGGCGACATCTGCGGGGTGACGACCACCAGCGGGCTCGCCTGGAAGATCCCGGGCCGGGTGGGCGATTCCCCGATCCTCGGCGCAGGTCAGTACGTGGACAACGACGTCGGCGCCTGCGGCTCGACGGGGCGGGGCGAGGCAAATCTCTACAACCTCTGCTCCTTCTTCATCGTGGAGCAGATGCGCCAAGGCATGAGCCCCAAGGACGCCGGCATGGCGGCCCTGGCCCGTGTGCGCGACAACACCATCGAGGCTCGCCTCCGGAACAGTCGGGGGCTCCCCGCTTTCGACCTGCGTTTCTTCATCCTGAACAAGCAGGGGGAGTACGCGGGCGTCGCGCTGTACGGGACCGAGGAGAACGCCTTCGCGGTGTGTGACGAGAACGGCGCCCGGGAGGAGCCCATGGAAGGGCTGCTGGAGGGTCCGATCCGCGACTGACGGGCAGGGCGCCGACTGGGCATCGCCTGCTCGGAGGTGCAAATTTCGGGTGACCCCTGCCCGAACGCCGACTCTCACGGCCCCAGCGCAGTCCGGGGCGATCCGGAGGTCGCATGCGCGTCGCGGTGCTGGGCGGATATGGCAACGCGGGTAGGGCTGTCGCGACCCTGCTCCGCGAGCACGCTCCCGTGGACCTGCTCCTGCTCGGTCGTGATCCGGAGCGCGCGAAGGTGGCCGCCCACGAGCTGCGCGGGGTCGACCGCCCCGGCTCCGTCGAGTGGGCCGTCGCGGACGCCGCCAGGCCCCGCGAGCTCCGTGCCCACCTGGCTCCTGGCGACGTCCTGGTGGTGGCCTCGAGCACCGTTCCCGAAACCGGAGCCCTAGCCGATGTCGCTCTCGAGGCCGGGAGCGACTGGCTCGACCTGAACCTGTCCGCGGCATCCAAGCACGCGGCTCTGAGGAGTCGGAAGTCCCGGATCCGCGACGCGGGCCTGTGCTTCGTGACCGACGGCGGCGTGCATCCGGGCGTCCCCGGGGCACTGGTACGCCATGCCGTTGCGCATATGCCGCTACGGCGGGCGTGGGTCGCCGCGCGCTTCGACATCGATTGGGCGACGCTCCGCTTCTCCCGCCCCAC
This sequence comes from Gemmatimonadota bacterium, assembly GCA_022340755.1. GTDB lineage: Bacteria > Gemmatimonadota > Gemmatimonadetes > Longimicrobiales > Gaopeijiaceae > SZUA-318. The sequence goes on along the minus strand of JAJDNI010000221.1, from coordinate 30,589 downwards.
CGTGGACGAGTTCCTGGACGAGATGACCAACGCCGAGCTGCGCCTCCTGGTGAACGGCTTGTGGGTGCGGGGCTACCGCTATGCCCGCCGTTTCGACTTCGGTGCCCCCCTGGGCGCAGCCACGTGCGTGCCCATGTATCTGCCCGAGCTCATGGAGGTGCACGACACCTTCCCGGAGATCGAAGACCTCGGCTTCTTCGTGGCCGGCTTCGGCCCGGTAGCGGACTGGGTGGTCATGCCGATGACCGTACTGGGAGCGCGTGTCTTCCCGTGGGCCCGCACGTATTTCGCGGACCTCATGGCGTGGGGCCTGGGCACCTTCTCGGAGGGCGGGCGGGGCTCGGCGGTGGTTCTCGGCGCCGAGGGCACCGGAGGCGAGCGTCTCTCGATCCGGCTCTTCCACCAAGACGCGTATGTGCTCACCGCGGCTCCCGTCGTGGCGACGCTTCTCCGGTGGCAGGACGCGCGTCGTCCGGGACTCCATACGCAGGCGGGGTTCGTGGAGCCGGACCGCTTCCTGGAGGACATCGCCTCTCTGGGGGTGACGGTGGAGTAGGAGTCAGCATTCGCCCTCCCTTGCGCGTCCTTTACGGGTGTCGTACACCCATCCTCGGACAGGCTCCGCGGCCGGGCCGTTCCGGCCGATCCACGACAACGGGGGGTTCCAGATGTCCCGCATGATTCAGCCGGGGATCCGGCTGGCCGCGCTGCTCGTCGCGGCCACCGCGATGATGCCGGCCTCCACCGCCCGGGCGCAGTCCACGACCCAGGCAAACGACACGGCGTACACGCGCCTCATCAAGGAGTACCTGCAGGATCCGCGCATCTCCACCGAGCTGGTGGACCATCTGCCGGCCTCCGCCACGGTGCCCACGCCGTTGAAGTTCAACGGCCGCATTGTGGGCACGCCGGGTGAGCTCACCTACGCGAGCCAGATCCACAAATACATGCGCGCCATCGCCGACGCATCGCCCAGGGCGAAGGTCTGGAGCATCGGGCAGACCGAGGAAGGCCGCGAGATGATCGTCGCGGCCATCGCGGACGAGGAGACGATCCAGAACCTCGACGCCTACAAGGGCTATCTCAACGAGCTCACGGACCCGCGGAAGACGTCCGAGGCGCGGGCCCAGGAGATCATCAACAAGCTGGGCAAGCCCATCTACTGGGTGACGGCGGGGATGCACTCCGGTGAGACCGGCGGCCCGGAGATGCTCCAGGAGCTGGCGTACAGGCTGGTGGTGGAGGAGACGCCCTTCATCCAGGCCATTCGGAAGAACCTCATCGTCTTCATCACGCCGGTCATCGAGGTGGATGGGCGTGAGAAGCAGGTGGACACGTACTACTTCAACAAGGAGCGTCCGGAAGGAGAGGCCCGCCTCCCGATGGTTTACTGGGGCAAGTATGTCGCCCACGACGACAACCGCGACGGCATGGGTCAGTTCCTCGATCTCACGAAGAACACCACCAAGACGTGGCTCGAGTGGACGCCCACCATCCTCCACGACCTGCACGAGGCCCAGTCGTACCTGTACGCCTCGACGGGGACCGGGCCCTACAACGAGGCCTTCGACGCCATCACCATCGACGAGTGGTGGACGCTGGCGGAGAACGAGGTTATCGAGATGGCGAAGCGCGGCGTCCCGGGCGTATGGACGTACGGGTTCTACGACGGGTGGACGCCGAACTACATGTTCACCATCGCCCACGCCCACAACGGCATCGGTCGCTTCTACGAGGTGGCGAGTTACGGCCCGGACAACCGCACGATGCGCGTGGGCGCCACCACCACGAGCCGTGAGTGGTTCCGCCCGAACCCGCCGCTCCCCACCATCGAGTGGGGCCCGCGGAACAACACCAACATCCAGGAGTCCGCGCTCCTGTTCTCGCTGAAGTACACGGCTGATCGCGGCAGCTGGTTCCTGGAGAACTACTGGCTCAAGGGCAAGCGGCAGGTACAGAAGGGGAAGGACGGCCCCATCAACGCGTGGGTCTTCCCTGCCGACCAGCGTCGTAAGGCCGACGTGGTGGACGCGGTCAACGACCTCATGCGGCAGGGCCTGGAGTTCAACCGCGCCGACGCCGACTTCACCGCCGGCGGCATCCAGGTGCACAAGGGCGACTTCGTCGTCCGGGCGGATCAGCCCTTCCGCATCATGGCCGACATGTACTTCTCGCTGCAGCAGTTCAGCCTGGCCAACCCCCGGCCGTACGACGACACGGGGTGGACCTTCCAGCTCGAGCGCGACCTCGTGCTCAACGAGATCAAGGACACGTCGGTGCTCAGCCAGCCCATGACGCCGGTCACGTACCCGACCAAGGCGCCCGGCGGCATCACCGGGAGCGGGGACGTCGTCGTCGTGGACAACACGGCAGACAACAACCTCATGACGTTCCGCATGCGCAACGCCAAGGTACGCATGCTCGCCGCCGAAAAGGCCTTCGACATGGCGGGCCACCACTTCGGGCCCGGCGCTTTCATCATCCCGCAGGCGAATCGGTCCGCCATCCAGGCGAGCCTCGCCGACCTGGGCCTCTCGGCCTGGGCGGGCGCCATGCCCGACGTGCCCACCCACGAGATGGACGTTCCCCGCATCGGGTACATCCACTCGTGGCAGCGGACGCAGGATGAAGGATGGGTGCGGGCCGCCATGGACACCTACAGCGTGCCCTACACCTACTTCGGCGACAACATGGTGGCCAAGCAAGGTGACCTGAGGAAGAAGTACGACGTCATTCTCCTCCCCCAAATGGGCGGCAGCGCCCAATCCCAGGTCAACGGCATGGCCATGACCGGGAAGCTCCCACTGCCCTACAAGAAGACCGCCAGGTTCCCAAGCCTCGGCGCCGAAGACCAGAGCGACGACATCCGCGGCGGCATGGGCTTCGACGGGCTCGTGGCCCTGGCCAAGTTCGTGCAGGACGGCGGCACGCTCATCGTCGAGGGAACCACCTCCAACATCTTCCCCTCCTACGGCCTCACGCCCGGCGTGAGCGTGGAGGATCCCTCCGGGCTCATCGCTCCCGGATCCGTGGACCGTGGCATCTTCGCGGACAAGGGGAGCCCCATCGCGTACGGGTACGCCGGTGACCAGCTCCCGGTCTACTACAAGGGTGACGTGGTGCTGGCAGCGGGTGGCGGCTTCGGTCGTGGCGGCCGTGGCGGCTTCGGCGGGGGCGGCAATAGCTCCTGGCAGAACACGAACCCCATGGCCACGCTGCCTCGCCTGAGCCCGTGGCAGGCCGACACCGCTCAGGCCCGGGGCGGTCGCGGGGGTCGCGGCGGCGCCAACGCCCAGGCGGACGAGATGGCTCAGTTCCGCCAGATGGCCCGGAGGTTCGGCCTGGGAGGCGATAGCGGGGCGAGCCCCCGGGTCGTCCTCAAGTTCCCGGACAACGTGGATCAGATCCTGCTTTCCGGAACGCTGGACGGCGGTGAAGCCATCGCCGGGAGGGCCCAGGTGGTGGACGCCCCGGTGGGCAACGGCCACGTGGTGATGTTCGCCATCCGGCCCTTCTGGCGGTGGCAGACGCAGGGCACCTTCACCCTGGGCTTCAACGCCATCCTGAACTGGAACGACCTGGACGCCGGGAAGGCCGAGGAGGCCACCACCGACCCGCAGGGCGGACAGGGCAGGTAGTGCGGAAAGGCGGGAGCGCGGCGGCTCCGGGGTAGCCAGAGCCTCCCGCCCACCGCCTCACAGGAACGTGACGGCGGCCCGTGCCCCCTCGGGGGTGCGGGCCGCTTCCTCAGGAGCCGGCCTGAACCACCGACAGCGCCGCCGTCCCCCGCGCCGACGCCCGAACGACCAGCGCCTGCTTCGTCGCCACCACACCGAGAATGCGGACTTCGTCCACCTCCCCGCTGACCTTCAGCTCATCGGACAGGTCGCGGTTCAGGCCCTCCACCAGGCGGGCGCGCACCCACCCGAGAACGTCCGTGCCCGGCCACTGCGCCCGGCTTCTAAGGAGTTGACGCAGCCCGTCCGCGCGTAGCCACGACACAGTGGCAAGCACGAGATCCCGGGTGTGCACGTCGAAATCCAGATCGGGGATGGAGATCCTGCCGGTGGTCGGATCGACGTGGGGCGTGCCCGTGAGGAAGAGTCGGGCCGCCACGTCCCCGCTCACCCTCACCTCCAGCGCCAGCCTACCTCCCCCGATGCCGAAGATGCTCAGCGAGTCCAGACGCACCGTCCGTCCCATCCCCGCCACCTCCACGCCGCCGAGCTCCCGCTGGAGAAACCGGGACGCCGCGTCGTAGCCGGCGCGCGCGTCCACGAGCACGTCCAGGGCCGGCGCCACCGTGCCGGTATCTAGGGGCGGCAGCGCAACGACGGGCAGGCGGGGACGTGGGCCCATGAACACCGTCGGGCGCGCGCGCATGGCCAGGTCGATGCGAATGGAGTCTCCCAGGCCGGTGACGGTTCCCCGCGTGACCGACTCGGGCTGCATCACCAGCCAGAGGGAGTCGGCCAGCTCGATGGGCTCCTGCAGGGTGGCCCACCACTCCGAGACCCTGCGCCGCAGATCGACGTGGGCCGCCGCCGAGTCCAGCGCTTGCGCGTGCGCGTCGAGAAACGAACGGGCCCCGTCCACCAGGTCGTCGGTGACGTCGATGTCCAGAAACGTCACCGTGCACCGGTCGCGCTGCAGTGACGACGCCGGCCGCAACGCCGCCACGCGCGAGCGGGTTCGCAGACGCCAGTCGCTACCGACGGTGACCGGCCCGCTCACGATCAGGCGCAACCGAGGATCCGACCCAGGCGAGCCGACACCGCAGGACCCGCTCATCTCGGGGAGTAGCGGCGGGTCGTACCACGCCCGCATCGCGTACCGCACCGTAGTCGCGACCCGCGCCGACCGGCCGTGGAACGAGACGTCGAGAGGCCCGCGGCGGAGCGTGAAGGCGATGCTCGTGCGGTCGTGGCCCGGCACGTCGAGGCGCCGATCGAGACTTCCGTACCGTCGCGGAATCGCCTCCTCCAGCTCTGCCGCGAGGGGGGCCACGGGAACGGTGATGGGCGCCGCGATGAGGGAAAGAGCGGCCGCGGGAGAAGGAGTGACGTCGGGGCTCTCTTCGGGCGCCTCAGGGTCGAGGACGCGGTGCTCCGCCCGCCAATGGGTCACGAACACCAGCGCCGCGACCACCGTCGCCGCCGCGACCACCGTTCCGGAGCGCCGCCACCCGCTCATGGCACGCCTCCGTTCGACGGCACACGGGAGTCCGCGTCAGCCGCCCCCGCGTATCGATGGGGCGCCGATGATGGGCGCGAGTCGCTTCGGCACGAAGGTGTGCCAGAGATTTGAGAGCCAGTCACCGAGACTCCCGGGGCAGGATCGTACGTCGTACCGTCCTCTTCGAACGTACGCCTCCTCGTGCCGCGACATCAACGATGTGCAACCGTCGCGGTAGACTTCCCCGGTCCCGATGTCGTAGGTGACCCTCTCCACGCCGTCCGGGGGAAGCCACTCGCCCCGGGGCGCCCCGAGTTCCGCATCCACCCGTCGCATCCACGTTGCCCACGCCGGCGCGGCGACGCTTCCTCCACTGGCTCCGGGGAGAATGGTGCGGGGCCGGTCGTAGCCGATCCACACGCCGGCCACGAGATCCGGCAGCATGCCGATGAACCAGGCATCCCGACCGTCGTTCGTGGTGCCCGTCTTCCCCGCCGCCGGGCCGGAGTAGCCCCACGCGCGCAACGGCGATGCCGTGCCTCGGTCCACCACGCCGCGGAGGGCGTCCAGCACGACGTAGCTCGTCACCGGATCCAGCGCCTGCTCCGGCACGTCGTCCACCGTCCGCTGCCAGAGTACGGTTCCGTCAGGCCCCTCGATGCGCCCCACCAGGTGGGGGGTCACCCGAACGCCGCCGTTGTCGAAGACGGCGTAGGCCGTCGTCATCTCCAGAAGCGACGATTCGAACGCGCCGATGAAGGACGAGGGCAGCGTGGGGATGTCGCTCTCGATTCCCGTCTCACGGCCCACCTGCCGTACCGCGTCGATCCCCAGGTAGCGACCGAGGTTCACCGCCGCGCGGTTCGAGGAGTGGATGAGCGCTTCCCTCAGCGGAAGGATGGGCGTCGTCACGTGATCCGCGGGAGCCCAGTCGACCCCGCCCGACTCCACGGAGTCCGGCAGTGTCGAGACCAGGTCGAGGATGCCCACGCCGTCCTCGAGCGCCGTCGCCACGATGAATGGCTTCACCAGCGAGCCCACCTGGCGATGCGCCTGGGAGACGTGGTCGAATTCGGAGACACCGAAGTCCCGACCGCCCACCCACGCCCGCACGGCACCGGTGTGGGGATCCAGGGCCACCGCTCCACCCTCGAGGGCGTTCAGCGTGTCGTCCATGTGCCCGGCCTGCTTCGCGACCTCTGAGAGCCGCCGCGTCAGCGCGTCTTCGCCGGCCTCCTGGATGCGTGGGTCGATGCCCGTGAACACGCGCAGCCCCGGCTGTCCCGCAAGGTCGGGAGCCACGTCCCGGATCTCCCTCATCACCGCCGCGGTGAGGTGGCTCCGTCCCCGGGGGAGGTCGGGCTGGGGAGCCGTGGCCAGAGGGCGTGCGCGCACCCGCGCCGCTTCCTCGGGAGTCGCCACGCCCGCGGACACCAACACCCCCAGGACCGTGTTCCTGCGGGCCAGGGACCGACGGGGGTGTCGACGGGGCTCGTAGAGCTCGGGCGAGCTGGTCATGCCCACCAGGGTGGCGATCTGCGCCAGGTCCAGGGAGTCGGCCGGGACGCCGAAGTAATAGCGTGACGCGGCTTCAACGCCGTAGACGCCGTTCCCCAGGTAGATGGAGTTCAGGTAGAGCGCGAGCACACGATCACGACCGAGACGGTCCACCAGGAGCGGCGCCGTGCGTACCTCGATGATCTTGCGGCGCCATTTGTCCATGTTGCCGAGCCGATCCGCCCACACCGTCCGCACCAGCTGCATGGGGATGGTGCTGGCGCCTTCGACGACCCCGCCCGCGCTGATGTCCTGCACGAGGGCGCGCGCCGCCCCGTGGTAATCCACGCCGTCGTGCTTCCAGAACCTGCGGTCCTCCACCGCCACGAAAGCCGCCGCCAGCCGCGGCGGGATGTCGTCCTCCTGGAGCGCGATCCTCATCGGCCCGGCGACATCCGCCAGGGGAGCGCCGAAGCGGTCGAACACATGGACCGCCTCCGGCAGCGGAGCGCCCTTCGCCAGCTCGTTCAGCGTCAGGCACGGCGCGTCCCCTGCACAGGACACCGAAAAGACACGCGACAACGCCCACACGCCCGCGGCCAACACCACCACCGCCCCACCACGCGTGGTGCGGGAGCGCAGGCGGAAGGAACGGAGCTTCCTCACGTCGCCTCGCTCGGCTCCGCCGTATGCGTCATGGATCACCTCCGGGGGGGGCAGCTCGTCGTTCCCGATTCCGGTCTCGACGTCGCGCGTCAATCGACCCTACGTATCGAATGCAACGCGCGTGCCAACCCTGAGCCGGCGCCTACTCTCGGCTGCCTGTCAGCGCGGATCCCCGTCGGCGTGGCTGCACCTCAGCGTGGCTCCCTCCCGTCTCAGCTCCCCGTCTTGTACAGCACCCCGTACAGAACCAGGCCCCGCTGCACCGCCGTGGCGGTCACGCCCGCCATGTAGTAGGGCATCTCGCCGAGGCTGGCCTTGGACAGACCCCGGAGCGCCGTGGCCGGGTCGTCGCCCGGACGCATCCCCTGGAACCGCTTCATGAGACCCGCCTTGATGACCGTCTTCACCCAGGGCTTCGTCTCGACGGTGGCCTTGGTCACTACCGCCTGTCTCACCGAGCCGTCGGGGCCGAACGCGATCCCCACCTCCAGCGGACCGTGCTGCGTGTTGTCCTGGGCGAAGATCACCACGCCATCCACGTCTCCGCTCGCGTCCTTGCCGTAGTAGAACTTCACCTGATCCTCGTCGGGCTCGAAGTTCCCCTGGTCGTGGATCCGCTGGAAGTCCGCCTGGCCGATCTTCACGGTCTTCAGGAAGAACTGCGCCGCTCCGGGCACGGCCTCCTTGATCATGTCGGCTTGCTTCTTCAGCACCACCGTGGGCGTGATGTGCCGCGCCCCCGTCAACGTGGCGACGCCCGCCAGCATCAACGCGACGGCGCTCGCTCTCCTTCTCCAGCTCATCCCGTAACCTCCAAGACCCATTCGGGTCGTCGATGTCGATGTGTCAGCGTTCATCGCCCGCGCCCCCGGCCCAGGGCAGCGCGCAGCGTGCCCACCAGCGCCACCACGTACACGGCGGACATCAGCCACCCCGACGCGATGGTGAGCCAGGCGAAGCCCGGGATGCCGGCCTTGATGAGCCATTGCCCCGAGAAGTCCAGGGCGCCGGAGCCGAAGGCCGCGATGATCACCGTGTTGCGCCATGCCGCGTTCCACTCCAGCCCCAGGATCAGAAGCGCCTGCAGGGCGGCGACGATGGCGTAGATCATGATGTGGATATGGCTGTCCTGGATGAGCAGCCGGGTGTCGACGCGATGGGCCCCCTGGTCCATGCCGCTCAGGTCCAGGGGCTGCGTCGCGCTCGAGGAAGCCTCGGGAAGCGCGGACACGTCCACGCTCTGGGCGGGGGCGTACGTCGCGGCCACGTGCCCTGGGGTGAGCCCCGCCCAGTCCTTCACCATGAAAAAGGCGAAGATGTACGCGTAGCCCAACACCAGCATGAAGAGGACCGCCGCCAGGCGTACGGATGCGTCGGTTCTGCGCAGACTGTAGAGGCCGGTCATCGTGGTGTCTCCGTTCCGTGGCGCCGGACGCCGGGTGCATCGAGCCATCGACCCCAGGGAGATGAATGTGATCGGATCATCGACTGCACCCCCCTAGAACGTGGTTACCAGTTGCAGCGTGTAGCGCATGCGCCAGTGCCCCGGGTCCGACTCGGTCCCCAGGAGCGGCTCGCTGGAGTGGTCCAGCCGGGCCTCCGCCCGCAGCTGGAAGCGCGGGATCCGGAACGTGGTGTGCTCGATGTTCGCGAAGATCCCCTCCTGCCCCGTCCCGACGAACCAGATGGGACTGAACGTCAGCGACTGGAGCGTCTGCGCGTCTCCGGAGCGGACACCGTTCGGGTCGTGGAATGTCTCGCCCCGCAACGTCGTGCCGAAGTGCTCTCCCAGGCGCCGGAAGAGCGTGACCGTCGCGCCGTTCCAGGTCGCGCCGGCGCCGGGGCCCAGGGCGTCGTGCTCACCGCCCCAGTTGGCCTCACCGGCCACGATCCAGTCGCCGGGCTCCATCGCGTAGTCCAGCGACACCAGGTAACGCTGATGCACCGAGCCGGGATCTCCCTCGCCACCGAGGAGCCCGCTGACGCCGAAGCTCGTGTGCTCCGTGGGGATGAAGCCCAGCCTGAGCCCCCCCGTCTTCTCCTTGTTGGGGTCCACCTGGGCGTCCCACCCGTTCCCCGCCATGGCCGTGATGTCGACCTTGGGTGTCACCGCCCACCGTCCCACCAGGCCCACCATCTTCGCCGGCCGCGCCATCTCGAAGTTGAAGCTCGAGCTCGCCTGGAAGTTCAGCGGCTCGTCGTCGCGCTCGAAGCCCACCGGCACGTCGAATTTGCCGAAGGAGAACGAGAGGCCCGAGGCACCTCCGGGCGTGTAGTTGACGATGAGATTGTCGATCTCGATCTCCGTGGGGATATCGCCTCCGGAACTCCCGCTCCCTTCGGACAGAGACGTGGTGAGCTGCCCGAAGAACCAGACCTTCTCGGACGTCTCCCTGAAGAAGGCCACGGCCATCTTCCCGGCGCGGGCGGAGTTCTCGCCGGACGTCTGGTCGTACGAGTAATCCGCGACGCCGAAGCCGGTGATCTGAAGGGGGAAGCTGTTCTCACCCGTCAGGTCGCCCAGGCTCTGGTCGGACGAGCCGAGCTGAACGGGCTGGTCGGTGCTCTGCGCCGCGAGGTCACTCGGTGCCGACGCGCACAGAGCGAGGAGCCCCGCCGCCAGCAACGCAGCAGGTCCGAGCCGACTACCGCCAGCCGCCGGGAGCAGGGAGGGCTTGCGTACATCGCCCTTCGCCATGGCGTGGGGCGGACGTGCACGAGTTCCGATGGATGCCATGCATACCTCTCTCCACGGGCGCAACGTCTCCCTCGGGGCGCGTCGCTTCCGTGGACCGTAAGTCGTGGACAGCGCGCGAGGGTCACGGTCGTCCGGGGGAACACCACCCCGGCGGACCGGTCTCAATCGCGCACGAGCTCGGCGGAGAGGCTCAGGCCCGGGGAGGCGGTGTGTCCACGCCTGGCGTATAGGCCACGACGACGGCCGCCGATCCGGGGGCCGCGGGCACGGTCGGTCGGATTTCGAAAAGGAGTTGCTGGAGGGGGGTGACCGTGGCGAGGCCCACGGCGGCCACGGGCAGCGTGGGTGTCGTGATGACGTTCACGCCGTGGCCACAGGACACCGCCACCGGGTGGTGCTCGGGTGCGGTCAGGGCGCCCGATGCACCCCCGGACGGCGCCGCACCATGCACGGGCACCGGCGCGTGGGCCATCGCCGCGCCGTCCATGGCTCCCATGTGGTCGAACACCATGCAGTGCAGCGCGCACAGCATCTGCGGCTGCGCTATGACGAACAAGCTGACGGCTGCAGCGGCCGCACTCTTCCGAACCACGCCGAAGCGCGTTCTCACGGGAGGAGTCCCGCAGCGTTCGTCTCTATGTGGTCCGACATGTCCGGCCCGCCTCCGGAAATCGGCTCGAAGTGGGGGGCTCTAACCCGACAAGGGGCGAATGGGTTCCGGAATGCCCCTCACTTCCAGGAGACCTTCTCCTTCAGCTCCCGGAAGAAGTTCTCCACGACGATGAGGTCGTGGGGCTTCTTGTCGTCGCTCCCGGCGAATTGGATCATGATGAAGCGCTTGCCGTCCCGCGCCGCGTCCCAGCTCCTGTAGTTGTCCTGGGCGTAGAGCTGGCGGTCGGTGATGTTGAAGAGCGGCTTTCGCTCCCCCACGCGAAACCCTCCCCCGGCGCCGGCCTGCGTCTCCACCTGGGCCGCCGTCATCTCCCCGCCGCCGTCCACGTAGAAGATCTCCCGCCCGTCACGGCTCCAGAGGGGGTTGATCCCCCCGCCCGTGGAGACCTGCCACTTGCCGCCGTTGGCGTCCGGGAAGGGGCGCACGTAGACCTCGTCGCGCCCGGTCTCCGTGGATTCGTAGGCCACCCAGTGCCCGTCGGGGGACATGGTCACCGCCTTCTCGTCGTACGGCTCTGCCGCCACCGGCGTCGTCACCGTGTCGCCCAGGTGCACCGCCACCAGGTCCCTCATCCCGGTGCTGTTGGCGACGCCCCCCAGGCGGATCACGAACGTCTTCCCGTCGGGCGTCTGCTCCTCCTCCGCAATGGTCCGGGAAAGGTGGAGGAGGAGCTCCGCGGAGCCCGTGCCGTCCGCCGGCTGGCTCCACAGGTCGGTCTCCCCACCCCGGTCCGAGGTGAACAGGATCCTCGACCCGTCGGGGCTCCACCGGGGCCGGCGATCCGCGGCAGGGTCGAAGGTCAGCCGAGACAGCGGTCCCCGGTCCAGCTCCTTCACCCAGATGTCCTCACCGGCTTCGGTGTTGATCTTCACCGCCAGGCGCTTGTTGTCGGGGGAGAGCGCCACCGCGGCCTCGGGGAAGCCCGGGTCGTAGTTCCAGGTGGAGTCCACCGGGGTGACCGCGCCGTCGCGGGTCACCCACACCACCCGGGCGGAGCCGTTGACCACGCCCCCCGTCACGTAGGCCAGGGTGCCGTCGGCGGACACGTCGATGCTGGTGGCGCCGAACTGGTTGATGCCCACCCCCTGGGTGAGCGCCACGGGTGTCCCGGCGAGGGCCATCTTCCCTTCGTCGAAGGCGACCGCCAGGAGCGTGCCGTCGGCGGTCACGTAGATGAGGTGCCCGTCCGAGGTGATCCGGGGGTAAACCCCCCGAACCAGCGTCGTGTGCTCCATCGAGCCGGCCCGAGCCACCGCCAGGTTGTACTTGGTGATGTCGGAGTTGGGCTGGTACACCACGGTGAAGATGAAGCCCTTTCCGTCGGGGAGGGGTGCCGGCCACACGTGGAACGCCTCTCCCTTGGCGGTGTCCGCGACCGTCACCGACTCGGGCTTTCCCCCCGTCGCCGGCACCCTGACGATGTCCGTGGGGCCGTCGTAGTACAGATACCCGTCGCCGCCCCAGGCCACGCTGCTCCCCGCCACGCCGTCGGACACCACGGTGATGGGAGGCTCGCCGCCCAGGGACGCCACCTTCACGGCGGCGGGCGGGCCGGGAATGACGAACGCGACCTTGGTGCCGTCGGGAGAGAAGGTCGGGCTGAACGCTTCCTCGGTGCCGGGAATCGCTTGCGGATCCAGCTGGTCCCGACGGCGCAGCCAGAGCTGGGAGCCCGACTGTCCGTCGGTGCGGGGCCCGGCGTACACCATCACCGAGCCGTCGGGGGACAGCGTCAGGTTGGGCCCCACGACGCGGTTGATGTCGTGGCCGGGCGGTAGCTGGACCGCGTACCGGGCCACGGGCCGCGGCGCCTGGCCCCTGGAGAGCGCCCAAACCGCCACGCCGGCCAGGACCACCGCCGCCGCCGAGGCGCCCAGGGCCAGGGACCTCCAGCGACCACCGCCTCCCGCAACCACCGCCGCCTCGGCCCCGTACCGGAAGCCGGGGTCGGAGAGGGCCTTCGCGAAAGCCGCCGCCGTGGGGAAGCGATCCGCGGCGAGCTTCTCCAGCGCCTTGCGCAGCGCCGCGTCCACGTTGGCGGGTACCTGTGGACGCACCTCCGTGGGCCGCGGGAAAGTCCCGGAGATGATCTTCCCGAGGACCGCCTGCGCCGTGGCGCCGGGAAAAGGGGGTTCGCCCAGGAGCATCTCGTAGAGGACGCACGCCAGCGCGTAGATGTCGCTGGCCGGCCCGATGACCTGGTCGCCGGTGGCCTGCTCCGGACTCATGTAGTAGGGCGTGCCGACGCTCAGACCGGTCTCGGTGAGGCGAGCGCCCCCCGCCGCGCCCACCGCCAGCGCGATGCCGAAGTCGGCCATCACGGGCTGGCCGTCCTGGAGGAGGACGTTTGCCGGCTTGATGTCCCGGTGGATGACGCCCCGATTGTGGGCGTGGTCCAGGGCGCCGGCCAGCGCCACGGCGATGCGCACCGCCTCGTCCACGGGGAGCTGGCGCTCCCGGTCCAGACGATCCCGCAGCGACTCCCCGTCCACGTACGGCATCACGTAGAAGAGGAAGGAGTCCGCCTCTCCGGAGTCGTGGAGCGGCAGGATGTGCGGGTGGCTCAGGTGCGCGGTGGTCTCGATCTCCGCCAGGAAGCGCTCGGCGCCGACGACGGCCGCCAGCTCGGGCTTGAGGACCTTGAGAGCCACCTTGCGGCGGTGCTTGAGGTCTTCGGCGAGGAAGACGGTGGCCATGCCGCCTTCACCCAGCTCCCGCTCGATGGTATAGCGATCAGCGAGGGCCGCGGACAGCCGGTCCAGCAGTTCGTTGTTCATGGGTTGGCCGAGCGCTCGGGGGGGAAGGGTACGTTGGATGCAGGGCGGAGGGTCCGAGCAGGTCGCGGGGCACGCTAGGCGCCCGAGGGCGGGGGGGCAAGACCTTCGTTTCGTCGTGCAGCCACACCCCGCGCCCACGCCGACCCTGCCAACCCTGGCACAGACGCCCGAACCATGGCATCCTCAGGGCCGAGCCCTGCCCGCTCTCCGTCGAGACAAACCGTAAGCATGTGCGCAGCACGAGGCGATTCCATGAGACGACGCGCGCTCTTCACCCTGCTGATCCTACTCACGCCCGCGGCCTTCGCCTGTGGGCCCGCCGGAGCCCCCGCGGATCTGGTCCTCCGCGATGGCAAGGTGGTGACGATGGACCCGACACACCCCGAAGCCCAGGCCATCGCGATGACCGGAGGCAAGGTGATGGCTGTGGGCTCGGACTCGGAGATCCAACGGTACGTCGGTGACGGCACCCAGGTCATCGACCTCCAGGGACATCTGGCCGTCCCGGGGTTCATCGAGTCCCACGGTCACTTCACCGGGCTGGGCAGCTCTCTCACACAGCTCGACCTGATGCACGCCCACACCTGGCAGGACATCGTGGACATGGTGGCGGCGGCTGCCAAGGACGCGAAGCCCGGGCAGTGGATCCTGGGTCGGGGCTGGCATCAGGAGAAGTGGGATTCGCCCCCGCCGCGGATCGTCGCGGGCTTCCAGACCAACGACCTGCTCAACCAGGTGGCGCCGAACAACCCGGTGATGCTCACCCACGCCAGCGGCCACGCCCTCATCGCGAACGACGCGGCCCTGAAGCTCGCGGAGGTGTCGGCCTCGACGCCGGATCCGCAGGGGGGTGAGATCATCAAGGACGCCCGGGGCCGTCCCACCGGCATCATGGTGGACGGGGCGGAGGGGCTCGTGCGCCGGGCCTACGGCAAGTCGCAGGCGGGCCGGACCCCCGAGCAGGCCCAGGAGGACTTCCGCAACGAGGTCCACCTGGCGGTGCACGACGCGCTCTCCAAGGGGGTGACGAGCTTCCAGGACATGGGCGAGTCCCTGGCCACCATCGACGAGATCAAGAAGATGGTGGACGAAGGCGACATGCCCCTGCGCCTATACATCTTGGTGAGCCAGGGCGAGGCCACCACGGAGAACGAAGCCAACCTCGTCGCTCACAAGATGATCGACTACGGCGACGGGCACCTCACGGTGCGGGCCATCGGCGAGATCACCTCCGATGGCGCCCTGGGCTCACGAAGCGCGTGGATGCTGGAGCCGTACAGCGACGATCCGAACAGCACCGGACTGAACGTCACCCCCATGGCGCGCATCAAAGAGATTGCGGAGATCGGTGCCCGCGATGGCTTCCAGATCTCCGTGCACGCCATCGGCGACCGTGCGAACCGGGAGACCCTCGACGCCTATGAAGCCGTGTTCAAGGAGATGAACCTGAGGGGCGACACACTGCGCTGGCGGGACGAGCACTCGCAGCTCCTGAACCCTTCGGACATCCCCCGCTTCGCGCAGCTGGGCGTCATCGCCTCCATGCAGGGCATCCACGAGTGCTCCGACGCGCCTTACGTGATCCCGCGTCTGGGCGAGAAGCGCGCGGAAGAGGGCGCCTACGTGTGGCGTAAGCTCTGGGACTCCGGCGCCGTCGTCACCAACGGAACCGACGTGCCCGTCGAGGACATCGACCCCATGGCCTCCTTCCACTGCTCGGTCACGCGTTACATGGTGGGAACGGACTCGGCGTTCTTCGCCGATCAGGCGCTCACCCGCGAGGAGGCGCTGAAGACCTACACCGTGAACGGCGCCTACGCCGCGTTCGAGGAGCACGAGAAGGGATCCCTGGCACCGGGGATGATGGGCGACGTGGCGGTGCTCGATCGGGACATCATGACGGTCCCGGCCGACTCCATCCTGGGCACCCACGTCCTCTACACGATCGTCGGCGGCAAAGTGGTCTACCAGCGTGAAGACGGCGAATGAGGGTAGGTGGGACCGTACCGACCATCCCGATGCCTGCGGCGGCGGCCCTCCGGGCTGCCGCCGCAGGCGCCGCCGACAGGACGCCGCGAGAGGGACCCCGACCAGCGACCGGGAGGACATAGGCTCCGGCGATGTCGCGTTCTCGCATCATTCTCATCCTCGCGGGAGTCGCGCTCGTCGTGGCGGCCGTGGAAGGGAGCTTCGCCCTCCTCCAGCGACGCCGTACGCTCCAGGAGCTCCGGGACCTCCAGGATCGCGTCTACACGGCCCGTGTATCCGCAGACTCGTGTCGGAACGAGCTGGCGTACTCCGACCGTCTCTTCCAGCGCTACGACACGTTCGTCGACTCGCTGCGCCGGGACGTGCGGGGCTACGAAGCCATGGATTCACGTGGCGTCCCGCGGGAGATGTATGACGAGTATCTCGCCCGTTTTCACGCCTACAACGACTCGGTCGCCTCGTGGCACCGCAAGGCCGACTCCCTCAAGGCTCGGCAGGCGGTGTGCCGACAGCTGGCCGAGGCACACAACCTGCTGGTCGACTCCCTTCGCAGGCGTCTGGCCCGAGAAGGTATTGCGACGGACAGTAGCAGCCGCTGACATTGCCTGATCCTTCCCAGCCGGAGCCGCGCCAACCGTGCCTGGACTCAACATCGGTCTGCTCGCAGCCGAGCTGCTGATCCTCGCCGCCGTGGTGCTCTTTCTGCACGCAGAGAGCCGACGGTACGGTCTCGCTCCGCTGCTCATCTACCTGGCCGGCCTGGTGGTGCTCCTGGACACTTCGGGGCCGCACGGGCTCTTCGTGAGGCTGGGCAGCATCCCCATCGAGGTGTCAACCGTCACCCTGGTACCCGTCATTCTCATGACGCTCCTGGTCCTGTACCGGGTGAACGGCACCGCCGCGGCACGGGTGACCATCATCGGCATCGTCGGGCTCAGCGCCCTCGTGCTCTTCGTCCAGTTGGCCAGGGCCGGCAGCGCGGAGCTGGGGGCGATGCCGGGCGGCGGGGATATTGTGCAGGACCTCTCCGTGGTCGGCGGGGAGTGGCGGACCACGGTGTCCTCTCTCGTGGCCTTCATCGTGAGCTTGACCACCGTCGCGGTGGTGGACCAGGCGCTCCTCAACCGATTCCGGTGGCTGCCCCGATGGGTGACTCCCGGCGTGGCCCTCCTCGCCGGGGCGCTGATGGACGACGTGGTCTTTCGGGTGGGGGAGCTCGGGCCTCATGGGTTCGTGAACACGTTCCCCGACGGTTTCCCGGCCAAGGCGGCCGGTGTTCTCCTGCTCTGGCCGCTGGTGTCGGCCTACCTCCTGCGTGTGGCGCCGTGGGTGATGAGCGGCACCGTCGCCGACGAGCGTCCCATCTTCGACATCATCTTCGGAACGTATGGACAACGTGACGTCGCGCTCCGTGCCACGGCGACTCGTCTGACATCGGTGATCTCGCAGGCTCCCGTCGTCATGTTCGCGGTGGACGCCGACGGGACGTTCACCCTGTCGGAGGGCGCCGGTCTCGCCGCGCTGGGCCTCCGACCCGGAGAGGTGGTGGGACAGTCGGCCTTCGACCTGTTTCCGGAAGCGGCGGACCACATCCGGGCAGCCCTCGGCGGCGATCAGATCAGCACGGCTCAGCAGGTGGGCGATCTCTCCTGGGATGTCACCTACACGCCGATGATCCGGGGCCAGACCGTCGTGGGCGTGTCCGGGGTGGCTACCGACATCACCGCGAAGGTGCGCGCCGAGGCCGCGCTCACCGAGACCGAGCTCCGCTTCCGGAGCACGTTCGAGGAGGCGGCCGTCGGTCTCGCGCACGTCGATCCGAGGGGACGCATCATCCTGGCGAACAAGGTTCTCGGTGCGCTCGTGTCCCACCCGGACGGGTCGCTGGTCGGCAAGACGCTGACCAACCTCCTGCATCCCGACTTCCGCGCGGGTCTCGTCGCCGGGCTGAGGAGCCTCCTGACCGGAGAGAAGGGCCACCACGTGGAAGAAGCCCGGCTCCTGCGGGTCGATGGAAGCTCGGTCTGGGTCGGCACGACGGTGTCATTGGTGCGGGACCAGTACGGATCGCCCCTCTACTTCATCGCCGTGGTGGAGGATCTCACGCCGCGACGCACCATGGAGGAGCAGCTTCGGCAAGCACAGAAGATGGAAGCCGTGGGGCACCTCACGGGGGGTGTCGCCCACGACTTCAACAACTTCCTCACCGTGGTGATCGGCGGCATCCAACTGGCCCTCTCCGAGTTGGACGATCCCCAAGAGCGCGCCGAGGTTCTCGAGCAGGCGCTGCAGGCAGCGCAGCGAGGAGCTGCTCTCACGCAGCGGCTCCTGGTGTTCTCCCGCCGTCAGGCCTTGAGGCCCGTGCCTCTGGATGTGGCCGCCCTGATCGGTGGGCTGCGCACGCTGCTGCAACGGCTCGTCCCGGAGACCATGAAGGTCCACATCGACGTGGCCGGCGACGCCGGGTGGTGCGAGGCCGATCGGGCCCAACTGGAGAGCGCGATCCTCAACCTCGCCGTCAACGCCAAGGACGCCATGCGAGACGATGGCACCCTCACGCTGCGCGCATCACGGATGAGGGTCACGCCCGAAGCCCTCCCTGTTCCGGAGGCGAAGCCGGGCCTCTACGTTCGCATCACGGTAGAGGACGATGGCGACGGCATGCCGCCCGAAGTGCAGCGCCATATCTTCGAGCCGTTCTTCACCACCAAGGCCGTGGGAAAAGGGAGCGGCCTCGGGCTGAGCACGGTCTACGGGTTCGTCACCCAGTCGGGTGGCTTCGTCACGCTGTCCAGCGAGGTGGGGGTGGGCACGCAGGTGAACCTGCACCTACCCGCCACCCCCAGCCCGTCACTGGACTGACCGCCCTTCGAGAATCCGAGTATGTCGAGCGGCGTGCGTCGCCTCTCGAACGCCATGGAGGGCTACGATTCGGCCGCTAGTTCCCCGGGCCCGTACGCAGCGGCACCGGGTGGTTTGGATCCTCGTACGGCCGCAGATGCTCCTCCAGGAATGCCCAACTGCGGTTCCACGAATCGCGCTGGGCGGGTGAGTCCACCCGCTCCAGCGTCTCCGGGTCCACACGTCGGCTGAACGCGTGACCCACGCTCCGTCCCCAGGGGGCCGGATCGACGTAGATCTTCGTCTCGGTGAGATCCGGGTACATCGCGCGCAGCTTGTACACCAACTGCTGGTCCTCGACGAAGTTCACGTCCTGGTCGTTGGTCGAGACATGGACCAGCAGAGGCACCTTCAGGTGGTCCACCGCATAGAGCGGCGACCGCTTGATGTACTCCTCCGGCTTCTCGAAGGGGAGGCCCTGGATGCGCTCCTGGGTGGAGTAGTAGCGCTGGTACCCGGGCCCCTTGTACGAAAGGCGGAAGATCAGATTCGTCACCGGCACGATGGCGGCGCCCGCCTTGAGGGGCGTGTCCTCGCGGGTGACGGCCATCACGGTGATGAAGCCGCCGTGGCTCCACCCCATGATGCCCACGCGGTCCGGATCCACGTGGGGGAGGTTCTGCACCATCCAGTCGTACGCGGAGATGACGTCGTCCACCTCATAGCCGCCGTAGTCGATGGCGTTGTGGAACTCCTTGCCGTAGCCCGTGCTGCCGCGGTACTCGGGGCAGATGATGACGTAGCCGCGCTCCACCGCCTCACGGACGAAGGGCCACATGGTGGTGCCCCAGTTCCCGTGGACACCCCCGTGGACCCAGATCATGGCCGCGTGGCCCTTCGGCCCGCGCTTCTCCAGGGGCTGGAACACGTAGGCCGGGATCTCCAGGCCTCCGACCCTGCTCTTGTACGTGATCTTCTGGAAGTCCACCACGCCCTTGGTGACCGCGCGGTAGACGGAGTCGGTGCGGGCCTTGCCTTCGATGTCGCGCTGGTAGTTGGCGACGGGCTGGTCCTCGGGCCGGTTGCTGACATAGAGCTCCCGGGCCCTGGCACTGTCCATGGGCACCACCTGTCGCGGGCGCGTGGGCTGCTGCGCGCCCAAGTTCGGTGCCAAGAGGAACGCGAGGGAGAGAACGAAGACGTGCGTGAGAAGGCGCACGTCGAGAAGAGGAAGACGTCGGTGCATCATGATCCGCAGTCCGGCTGAGGTACGCGGGATTGGACGGGACCACGATCCGGGCCGCAACGACACCTGTCAATGAGGGGGCGGCCGGAATCGGTCAGCCGCCCAGCATTCCCCTCACGACCTGGCCTATGGCCCAACCCCAGTAATTGCCCAGCGCGTACCCGACAAGCCCCACCGCCACGGCGGGCAGGACCTTCTCCGTGTATCCCCGCGCGCTGGCCAGCGCCATGGCGGACGCCGGTCCGCCGACGCATGCCTGCGACGCCACGGCCAGCGTACCCGCATCGAGGTGCGCAAGCCACCCTCCCGCGAAGATGATCACCCCGTGGATGGCTACCACGGCGGCGGCGAAATACACGACTCCGGGCCCCACGTGGAGAATATTCGCCACTACGGAGCGGGCTCCGTTGCTCGCCAGGAAGAGGAGCACCAGGTAATTGCCCGCCACCGCGCTTCCCGCCAGCCCCCTGACGGCGGGGATCTGGGCCAGGAGCAAGGCGAGGGTGGTCAGCCAGAGGACTTCGGGAAGCGCAGGCACGAAGCTTCCCAGGATGTGGGAGGCCCACACCGTGCCGATTCCCACGGCCGCCAACGCAGACAGGTCTCCCAGTGAGACAGGCCGCCTGCTGGCGTACAAGGTACGTTCCAGGGAGTGGGTATCGCTCTTCGAGGTCGGAGATGGGCGAGCGGGCTCGCCACCGTCGCCATCCCCCGGCGTCACATCCTCCCTCAGACCGACGCCATCGGCGCCGGAAGTGGCGGACCCCGCTGTCCTGCGCCAACCCGAGAAGACCACCGGCGCCGTCAGGCACGCCGCCATCCAGACGGCGGTGATGATCACGTCGGCCGCGACACCGGCGGTGAACAGGTCGCTACGGGTCCGAAAGGCCTCACCCAGAGCCGCGAAGTTCACCCCACCTCCCGTGTACGTGCCGGCGAACTGGCCGGCGAGCTTCCACGTCTCCGGACCCACCACGCTCGAGACGGCGAACGCGCCGACCACGGCGCCCACGGCGGTCCCCACCGCGCCGATGCCGAAGGCCGCCAGCATCCGCGGCCCGGCGAACAGCACGGTGCGGACGTCCACGCTGAGGAGAATGAGCACGATGCCCACGCTCACGCCCGGCCCCATGAGAAAGCGGTACGTGGGAGACTCTCCGGGGAGGACGCCCGTGTTGGAGAGGAGCATCCCCAGGAGGATGCCGATGAAGGCGGCGCCCAGGGAGCGGAACGCCTTCACGCGCTCCTCCAGCTTCACCGAAACCAGGACGACACCGGCCAACACCACCAGCACGCCCATGGGGTCCGTGACGAGAGCGGCGTCTGCCATCAGGCGCTTCGCTTGCCTGTCCCCGCGGGACCGACACAAGGGACCGCGGCCAGCGCACGCCGCCGGGAGCGTGGGGGTGGTCGAGGGGGGATCATGCTCATGGGGCCGCAAGGTAGGGGCCGAAGGATTCGAGGGCACGCCCACCGCCATCTTTCGCCAACCCCGATCCCAGGTCACAATCCAGGCATGAAACGCTCAGCTCTCTGTACCCTGATTCTCGTCACGGCCGCCTGTTCCGGTGACCGCTCCTCGACCGCCACCTCGCGGCTCGAGCCGCCACCGGCGCCCGCCGCCGTCCTCGCACCCCTTGTCGGCGACTACGCTGCGGTCACTGACACGCTGTCCATTCTCGAGGACTCGGGCTCACTCCATCTGAAGCGGTGGCACGCCGAAGAGCACGTGCTCTCCGCGACGACCGACAGCACGTTCGTGCTGGCCTCCGCCGGCTCTCCCGGTGGAGGCGCAGTCTCGCCCGCCGCGACCCTCGCGTTCCGCCGTGACAGCGCTGGAGGCGTGACCGCCTTCGCCATGAGCGACAGCGTCTTCGACCGCCTGCGATTCGCCCCGGAGGACGGCTCGCAGTTCCGCATCACGCCGCTGAAGTCACAGGAGGAGTTGCGTCGTGAGGCCATGGGGGCGACGCCTCCGAAGGAGGAAGGCGACTTCCTGCCTCCCGACCTGGTGGAGCTCGTCACGCTGGATTCCGCCATCAAGCTGGATATCCGGTACGCCACAACGAACAACTTCATGGGCGAGCCCTTCTACTCGCAGGCGCGGGCGTTCCTCCAGCGTCCCGCCGCCGAGGCGGTGGTGCGGGCGAATCAGTGGCTCATGCAGCGAGGGTACGGCCTCCTCGTGCACGACGGGTATCGACCCTGGTACGTCACCAAGATGTTCTGGGACGCCACCCCCGAGTCGCTCAAGGTCTTCGTCGCCGACCCGGCCAACGGATCACGCCACAACCGAGGGTGCGCCGTAGACCTCACCCTCTACGATCTGGCAACCGGGAAGCCGGTGGTCATGCCCGGCGGCTACGACGAGATGAGCCCGCGCTCCTACGAGGACTACCCCGGGGGCACGGCGCGTCAGCGTTGGTTCCGGGCGCTCCTGCGCCAGGCCATGGAGGCTCAGGGCTTCGCTGTCTACGAGGCGGAGTGGTGGCACTTCGACTACAAGGACTGGAGGCGCTACCGGATCGGCAACGAGCCGTTCGAGGAGATCGGAGCGCACTGAGAATGAGCCTCCGACGCGTTGATTCGGACCTCGTGCCAGCCAGCCGGCTCCAGGCGGGAAGTTGAGCGCTTGAGCCCACATGCGTCGGGGCGCCGCGGCCATCTCCTGCGGGCGCTGAGGCACCGCAACTACCGCCTCTTCTTCGGCGGTCAGAGCCTGTCGCTGGTGGGCACGTGGATCACCCGGATCGCCGTGGCCTGGCTGACGTGGCGCCTCACCCACTCCGCCGCGATGCTCGGCATCGTCGGCTTCGCGGGCCAGATCCCCACCTTCCTCCTCGGATCCTTCGCCGGAGTCTGGGTGGATCGCCTGGATCGCTACAAGGTGCTGGTTACCACGCAGGTGCTGGCGATGGTGCAGTCCTTCGCGCTGGCGGCCCTGGCCATCCCCGGCGTGATCACCATCTGGGAGATCCTTGCGCTCCAGGCGTTCCAGGGCGTCATCAACGCCTTCGACACGCCGTCCCGCCAGTCCTTCCTCATCGACATGATCGAGGACAAGGCCGACCTCTCCAACGCCATCGCACTGAACTCCTCCATGGTGAACGCCGCGCGCCTGGTGGGACCATCGGTCGCCGGCGTGCTCATCGCCGTGGTTGGAGAGGGATGGTGCTTCTTCCTGGACGGCGTGACGTACTTTGGCATCGTCGGGTCGCTGCTGGCCATGCACGTCGTGCGTCGCCCCCGCCCCACCACCAGGAAGAAGGTCCTTCACGACCTCGCAGACGGGTTCCGCTACGCCTTCGGCTTCGTCCCCATCCGCGCGGTGCTCATGCTGCTGGCCACCGTGAGCCTCGCCGGGATGCCCTACACGGTGCTGCTCCCGGTGATCGCCGCACAGACGCTCCACGGAGGCTCGCACACGTTGGGCTTCCTCATGGGAGCCAGCGGCGTCGGGGCGCTGTGCGGAGCCCTGGTGCTGGCGTCGCGGACCACGGTGGTGGGCCTGGGCGGATGGATCCCCAGGGCCGCCGCGACCTTCGGGGCCGGCCTCATGGCCGTGGGTCTGTCGCGCTGGCTCCCCGTATCTCTCCTCGTGATGGTGGTGGCGGGCTTCGGTTTCATGGTGCAGATGGCCTCCAGCAACACCATCATCCAGACTCTCGTCCGCGAGGACATGCGGGGCCGGGTGATGGCCTTCTACGCCATGTCGTTCATGGGCATGGCGCCCTTCGGCTCGCTCACGGCCGGCGCCGTCGCCGCACGCATCGGAGCTCCCTGGACCGTGTTCGGCGGGGGCGCGATCTGCGTGCTGGGTGCCCTCGTGTTCTCGCGGTATCTTACGAGGCTCCGGGAGATCGTCCGTCCCATCTATGTGGAGAGGGGCATCCTGCCCGTGGTGGCCGAGGGCCTCGGGTCGGCGACCTCACTGAGGGAAGAAGCGGGGCCGTAGGACCCCATCCGGGCATCTCGTGGACCCAGCGGTCGAGCGGTGGCGGGCACGAGCGTATTCCGCGTCATTCCCGAGCACAATCACGATAGGCTTGCGCGAGACCGTACCAGTAACTAGTATTGATACGGCTCCTGCGACCCTCCCCCCACTCACCGTCTGGTGAGTGGGCTCGCAGTCCCTCCACCACAGGGGTCTCCCATGCCGCTCTATCTCGACGTGCACAACATCGAAGGCGGCGTGTCGGCGAAAGACGTGGCCGCCGCCCACATGAGAGACCTCGAGGAGCAGGTGAAGCACGGCGTGAAGTACCTGCGCTACTGGGTCGACGAGAAGGCGGGCAAGATCTTCTGCCTCGTCGACGCGCCGAACGCGGAGGCCGCGCACACGGTCCACCGCAACGCGCACGGTCTGGTAGCCGACGAAATCTACGAGGTGCAAGAAGGGTCGTAGGCAACACACCCGCACGCTCGATCATGAGTAGACGGAGCCCGGGTCCGGCGTAAGGCCGGCCCGGGCTCTGTGCCGTATCAGCCTTGCGTGCCGCGCCACACAGGCCGGATCTTGCGGCCATTATGCCCCCCTACCCCGCCCCGCCGTCGTCGGTAGTCGTCAGTCCTCCACGGAGCCGTCCGCCCGACCGCCCATGAGCGACGCCGTCATCCTCCGTCTGAACGCCGCCCTCGAAGGCCGTTACGTCGTCGAGCGCGCCCTGGGTGAGGGCGGCATGGCCACGGTCTACCTCGCCGACGACGTGCGCCACGGCCGCAAGGTGGCCATCAAGGTCTTGAAGCCCGAGCTTGCGGAAATGGTAGGCGCCGAGCGCTTCCTCGCCGAGATCCGCACCACCGCCAACCTGCTGCACCCCCACATCCTTCCCCTCCACGACTCCGGGGAAGCGGACGGATTCCTCTTCTTCGTTTCACCGTACATCGACGGCGAGACCCTTCGCGACCGCCTGGACCGGGAGAAGCAGCTTGCGGTGGAGGAGGCGGTGCGGATCGCGGCGGCCGTGGCCTCCGCCCTCCAGGCGGCCCACGAGCAGGGGGTCGTGCACCGGGACATCAAGCCGGCGAACATCCTGCTGAGCCGCGGCGAGCCGCTGGTGGCGGACTTCGGCATCGCCCTGGCGGTGCGCGAGTCCGGGGGTAATCGCCTCACCGAGACAGGACTGAGCGTCGGCACGCCGTACTACATGAGCCCCGAGCAGGCCACGGGCGACCGCGAGGTGGGCGCGCGGTCCGACGTATACGCCCTGGGGTGCGTCACCTACGAGATGCTCGTGGGAGACCCTCCACACGTGGGGAGCACCGCCCAGGCCGTCCTGGGGAAGATCCTCACCGAGACGCCCAGGGCGCCCGCGGCGGTGCGTCCGGCAGTCCCGCAGAACGTCGACGGCGCCGTCCTCAAAGCGCTGGAGAAGCTCCCTGCCGACCGGTTCCCCACAGCCGAGGCGTTCGCGAAGGCCCTCGCCGATCCGTCGTTCAGGTACGGTCGGACTGTCGAGGCCGGCCCCACGCCGCCGCCGGGGTCGGGAACCATCTGGAAGGTGGCGACGGCGGTGAGTACCGTGGCGGCCGTGGCCCTGGCGGGCGTGGCCCTGCGCTGGCGCCCGACACCGGACACCACCCCGGTCATGTACTTCGACGTCACCCTCCCGCCCTCCCTCTCGCTGATGACGGGGCAGGGCGTCAACCTCGACCTGTCCGGTGACGGCTCGAAGATCGTCTTCGTGGGCCAGGACTCCGCGGGCGCGCAGGCCCTCTGGCTGCGCACCTCAGACCACCTCGAGCCGGCGCGCCTGGCCGGCACAAACGATCCCCGCTCGCCGAGGTTCTCGCCCGACGGGAAGGCGGTAGCCTATCTCTCGGGAGCCTCTCTGCGCAGGGCTTCCCTCGACGGCGCTCCGACCGTCACCGTGGTCCCGGACTCGGTGGTGGGAGGCCGAGGAAACGGGGGAGTGGCCTGGGGAGACGACGGCTTCCTCTACTTCAGCCGCACGGCTGGGGGTCTCTGGCGGGTACCGGCGGGAGGTGGAAAGCCCGAGGTTGTCCGGGCCGCCGACCCCAGGGCCGTCTACAGCTGGTTCGACGTCCTTCCGGGAAGCGGGGTCCTCCTCTATTCCAACACCAATGAGCTGGACCCGACGCTCACCACGGTGCTCGCGCTGGACCTGCGCAGCGGTCAGGTGAAGAGCCTCCTCACGGGCACCATGGCCCGCTTCGCCCCGCCCGCCAGCCTCCTCTACGCCACCGGTCAGGCACAGGTCTTGACCGTGCCTTTCGACCCTGAACGGATGGAGGTCACGGGATCCCCCCGGCCCCTCCTCTCCGGGATCCAGGTCAACTCCGGATCCGCCTCGTATTTCGCCGTGTCGGCGTCCGGCGCGCTCCTGTACGCCAAGGGCATCGTGGGCACCGCGCCCACCCCCGTCTGGATCTCCTCTGACGGCCAGGAGACCCCGCTTCCCGGGATCCCCGACGGTGCGAATCTGAGAGACCCCGCGATCTCTCCCGACGGAACGCGGATCGCCTTCACCCGCTCTCCGGACGTGATCAGCGCATCCAGTTTGTATCTGCCCAACCCGTCCAGGATTGCTGGAGATATCTGGATCTACGAGACGGAGGCGGAGGGCACCCCGATGGCGCCCCTCACCCTGGATGGCCACGCCAGCGATCCGTTCTGGAGCCCCGACGGCGCCGAAGTGGGGTACCGGCAGACAGGGCCCGACGGCTCGGGCATCGACGTCCGCCACTCGGACTTCAGCGGTCAGCCCCGGCACCTCGTGCCGCCGGGGAATACCGAGGACGCCGTGAGCGCCTATATAGGCGCATGGACGCCCCACGGCCGCGCCATTCTGTACGTCGACAGCGTCGGGCGCCTGGTGAAGGCTCCCGTCGCGGGCGGCGGGACGCCGTCGGTGGTGCTGGGCGGCGACGTGAACGCGACCGGGTTCTCCGTCTCTCCGGACGGACGTTGGCTCGCGTTCGCCTCCGGCGTGTCCGGAACCTCGGAGATCTGGGTGGCGCCGCTCTCGGGCGGGAGCGGGAGAACCCAGGTCTCGGTGTCCGGAGGACTGCATCCGAGGTGGGCCCGGGACGGCAAGGCCGTCATCTACGTGGATCCCCAGGGCAACTGGCTACGCGCGGACGTGCGCACCAGCCCCGACTTTGCCGTGACGGAGCGGAGGAGGATCGCAGGGGCCATCGGCTTCTACACGGACTTCGACGTGGCGCCCGACGGCCGGATCCTCGCCCTCCACCGCGGGAGGGGGACATCCCTGAACGCGCATACGATGCTATTGGTCACCGACTGGCGACGCGGGCTGGCCGGTGGGGGCTGAGCGTGAAGCCCCCCAGGGGAGCGATGCCTCCAAAGCGGCAGGCGTATCGCGCCTGGGCCGCCTCCTCGACCTGGCCGGCCTCCTCCTCTTCCTGGTCGGCGCAGCGGTCTTCGTACGCGCGTGGATCGGCTTGGAGGGCGTGCGCCACTACCAGGCGGCGCCGGACGACCTGCCCTGGGCCGCCACGCGCCTG
Organism: Gemmatimonadota bacterium; assembly: GCA_022340755.1. GTDB lineage: Bacteria > Gemmatimonadota > Gemmatimonadetes > Longimicrobiales > Gaopeijiaceae > SZUA-318. Next base: position 3,539 of record JAJDNI010000221.1, on the reverse strand, counting down.
GCCAGCAGCTACGTCCACGTGCAGCACGTGGGCGGCGGCATCATGCTGGCGGGGATCGCCGTCTTCGTGGCGGCGTGGTGGATGGCGGGACGCGGCACCGCCGCCTGAGATCCCCCGGACCCAACCCGGGATTGACCTAAGGAATTTAGGGATATATCCTGAGGTCACCTAAGACATTTAGGCGACTGGAGGGGCCGCCCGCGCGAGAGACGTGGCCCGTTCGTGAGAGCCGCCCCCCCGCCGCCGGAGGACAGCATCGTGGCCGACTCACCCCTGGCCGTGGTTCAGGGCACCCTCGAGCTCCTCGTCCTGAAGACGCTCCACTCGGGCGGCGAGCAGCACGGGTTCGCCATCCTGGACTTCATCCGGCGGGCAACCGACGATCGGCTGGTCATCGAGGAAGGCGCGCTCTACCCCGCCCTTCACCGCATGGAGCGCCGGGGGTGGCTCCTCTCGGACTGGGGCGTGTCGGAGAAGGGGCGGCGAGCGAAGTACTATCGCCTCACCCGGGCCGGCGAGGGCGCCTTGGCGGAGGAGGAGCGGAAGTGGGCCGCGTACGTGGATGCGGTGGCGCGCATCGTGCCGGGAGCAGTGGGATGAGCAAGGGGAGGATCCTCCCTCCCGACCCCGAGGACGCGGCGGACTGGGAGGTGGAGCACCATTTGGCCGAGCTGGTGGATCGCCTCGTACAGGAAGGGATGACGCCGGAGGACGCCCGCCGGGAGGCGGAGCGGCGCTTTGGTGACCCGGTGCGGTATCGGGCCGCGCTGGAGAGTGACGAAAGACGGAGGCAGACGACGATGAAGCGGACGGAGTGGTGGGGTGTCTTCTCCGGAGGGGTGGGACGGGCGATGCGCTCGCTGCGGCGCAGCCCCGGATTCTCCCTCGGCGTGGTGCTTACCCTGGCACTGGGGATCGGCGCCAACGCGGCCATGTTCGGCGTGCTGGATCGACTGCTCTTCCAGCCGCCCCCCTACATCGTCCACCCGGAGTCGGTTCGACGAGTCATGCTGGAGCGACCCTTCATGGGGCGCACCAGCCGACAGGCCTCCATCACCTGGCCGGGGTACCAGGACCTGAAGAAGGTGAGCGCCTTCCAGGCGGTGGCGGCGTTCAACGACCCGAGCCCCACGACCCTGGGCTCCGGTCCCGACGCCACGCGGGCTCGGGTGGCCATGGCGACGTGGGACTTCTTCCCCCTCCTGGGCGTGCACGCCGAGCGAGGTCGGTTCTTCTCCAAGGACGAGGATCAGGCCGACGCCACGCCCACCGCCGTGCTGAGCCACGAGTACTGGCGGTCGAACATGGGCTCCGACCCCGACGCTTTGGGGCGCACCCTGGAGATCGCCGGGCACACCTACACCGTCATCGGCATCGCTCCACCGGGATTCACCGGCGTGAACCTCGAACCCGTGGATATCTGGGTTCCGCTGGAGACCGCCGGAACGCTCAACATGGGCAAGGCCTGGCTGGACAGCCGGGGGTGGTACTGGTTCGACGAGGTGGTGCGCCTGGCTCCGGGAGTGGATGTCCGGTCGGCGGACGCCGAGGCCACGGCCGCCCACGTCAACGGCCGACGGGAGCAGATCGACGCAGGGAAATATCCCAAGGAGGCGAGGATCGCCCTGGATCCCGTGGTCCGTGCCCGGGGTCCCGAAGCCTCGGGAGAGTCCAAGGTGGCGCGCTGGCTCGGAGGCGTGAGCCTCCTGGTCCTCCTCATCGCGTGCGCCAACGTGGCCAACCTCCTCCTGGCTCGGGGGACTCGCCGGCGGCGGGAGGTGGCGGTGCGCCTCGCTCTGGGGGTGGGGCGCGCTCGCCTCGTCACCACCATGGTGGTGGAGTCCCTCCTCCTGGCGATCCTGGGCGGGGGCGTCGCATTGCTCCTGGCGAGCTGGGGCGGGAGCATCATCCGTAAGGCGCTCCTGCCGGGTGTGTACTTCCCCGGTTCGGCGGTGAGCGGCCGGGTGGCAGCGTTTACCGTCGCGGCGTCGCTCGTGGCGGGACTCCTGGCGGGGATCGGCCCCGCCCTCCAGTCCACACGCTCCGACCTCGGTGGAGATCTCTCCATGGGCGCCGGCGCGAGCTCCGGCCGGCGGTCACGGACGCGGTCCTTCCTCACCGTGGCGCAAGCCGCCCTATCCGTCGTCCTCCTGGTGGGAGCGGGCCTCTTCGTGCGCAGCGTGTCCGCCGTCCACCATCTGGACCTGGGCCTCGACGTGGACCGCCTGGTCACGGCGCGCCTGGAGTTCGAGACCCGAGCCATGAAGACCCAGGCCGGCGAGGAGCAGAGCTTCGGCAGCCAGGGTCATCCCGAGGAGGAGAACCAGGTGTACCAGGAGGCCCTGGAGCGGCTCCGCTCGGTCCCCGGCGTGGAGGACGTGGCCGGCACCAGCTCTCCCTTCCAGTGGGCCTTCGCCACCGAGCTCAAGGTGCAGGGGCTCGACTCCCTGCCCCGCCTGGCGGGAGGTGGTCCCTATTTCATGGACGTGACGCCGGGGTACCTGAAGACCGTAGGCCTGATGGTCACCCAGGGCCGGGACTTCACCCCCGCCGACGGTCCCGGGGGCGCCAGGATCGCCTTGGTGAACGAGACCATGGCACGCACCGTGTGGCCCGACCAGGACGCCCTGGGCCAGTGCCTCCTCATCGAGAAGGAGCAGGAGTGCACCACGGTGGTGGGCGTCGCCGAAGACGCATCCCGGGGAGACATCGACGGCGACCCGTTCATGATGTACTACCTGCCCCTGGGACAGCACGAGGGGCGCAACATCAACGCTCTCTACATCCGCACCGGTGAGGATCCCGGAAAGCTGTCCGCCACCGTGGCGCCCATCCTGCGTGGTCTGGACACCCGCATCCGGTACGCCACCGTGGCACCTCTTCGGGACAGCATCGATCCCCAAGCCCGCTCCTGGACTCTGGGCGCCACCATGTTCACCGTCTTCGGCCTCCTGGCTCTGGTCGTGGCCGCCATCGGCCTGTACGGCGTCCTCGCCTTCGACGTGGCCCAGCGCACTCGGGAACTGGGCATCCGGACAGCTCTGGGTGCCGCGCGGGGTCGCCTCCTGAGGAACGTGATGTGGGATGGCTTCCGCCTGGCGGTTGCCGGGGTCGTCCTGGGCCTCGCCATCTCGCTTCTCGCTGCGCCCTTCGCCCGGGATCTTCTGTTCCACGTCTCGCCTCGCGATCCCGACGTCTTTGTGGTGGTGGCCGTCGCCCTCATCCTGGTGGCCCTGGTGGCCAGCCTCATCCCGGGGTTCCGAGCCACCCGCGTGGACCCCGCGGTGGCGCTGCGGACGGAGTAGAGGTGGCGCGTGCCGGCGATGTCCCGTTGCTGTCCAGACGGGCGACCGACGGCCATGACCGCTACGGTCACGAGTTGACCACCCCCGAGGCCTTCGTAGCTTTCACGCCCATGATTATGCACACACCCTTCCGGCTCCAGCACCGAGATACCCGGGGTCCTCGCGACCCGCGGGAGCGCTTCGGCATGAGCATGGACGCCGGCCCGGGAAGAGGCGTCGACTGACGTCGGCACC
>JAJDNI010000212.1 GCA_022340755.1 Gemmatimonadota bacterium | reverse complement strand
CCAGGCCGCGGAGCTCGAGCGGCGGCTGGAGCGTCTCCTCGAGGAGTTGAACGAGGCCGGAGAAACCATCACCGACCTGGAGTCTCAGGGAGACCTTTTCTCCGGGCGCCTGGAAGACTTGGCGGCGGCCGTGGACGACGCGCTGGAGCGCGTCGACGCCAGGGTGACGGAGCTCGCGTCCGCACGGCAGGTGCTCAATGCCGCACGTGCCCGGGAGATGGAAGCCGCCGACCGCGCGTCCTCCCTGGGAGCACGGCGCGCGGCCCTGGAGCAACTCGAGCGCGACCGGGAGGGCGTGGAGCCGACGGTCAAGGGCGCCCTCGAGCTTGCCGACGAGGGCGTGGTGGGGACGCTCTCGGACTTCATCACCGCTCCCGGAGACCTCGCGAAGGCCGTGGAGTCCTACCTCGGGCCCCTGGCACGCGCGCTGGTGGTGAAGGACGGCGCCACCGTGTCCCGGCTACACCACTGGTTCACTGGCTCCTGGGAAGGTGGCGGCGGGCTCATCCTGTTGGCCCTGGATCGAGTGCCTGACAACGCTGGAACGGCATCGGGGACGCTGCTGTCGCGCGTGCGAACGTCGGGAGAAGGGGCCCCATGGGTCCGGGCCATTCTCGACGGAGTCGACCTCATGGACGAGAGCGATCCGGGGGAGCGCTCCGCCGGAGAGCGTGTGGCCACATCGGGCACCGTCGTCGAGCGTCGGGGCATCGTTCGCATCGGAAACCCGGTGGGCGGAACCGGCGTGCTGGAGCGGAAGGAGCAGCTCCGGTCCATCCTGGCCGAGCACGCCGCAGCCCTGGATGCGGCCGGCGAAGCACGTTCGGCACGGGAAGCGGCCGAGCAGGCTGCCCACGACGCGGAGGAGACCCTCGAGGGTGCGCGAGCCGCGCTTCGGGAGGCCGAGGACACACGCCTTCGCACCGAAGCGGAGCTGCAGGCCCAGGTGGACCGGAAAGGGCGCATGGACCGCCACCGCGACGATCTGGCCCGGCAGGTCGAGGGAACGCGGGCGGCGCGCAACCGGGCCCTGCAGAGGGCCGAGGAAGCACGTGAGGACCGCAGTGTCCTCCTCGCGGAGGAGGAGGGAATCCAGGCCCAGAGGACGGGAGCCAGGGAGGCCGTGGAGGCCATACAGGAGGAGTGGGAAGCCGCCAGGGCGGAGGAGGCTCGCCTGGCCGTCGACCTGGCGCGCCTGGAGGGTGACGTGACCCGCCTCTCCGAACGCCTGGAGGCCGTGGTGGCAGCGCGCTCCCAGGCACATGACCGCGTGGCCTCGCTGAGCGCCGAAGAGAAGACGCTCCGGGGAGAGCTGGCCGAGGCGCGGCGCATCCACGACGAGGGCGCGGAGGCTACCGAGCGCCTCTTCGGAGAGCGTACGACCCTGGAGCAGGGTGTCCGCGAGAAGGACGAGGCGTTGCAGGCGGTGGCGGAGGCCCTGGCAGCTGCAGAGCGCCGGGTGCGCGAGGCGCGGACCGCCGAGCGGGCCGCCTCGGATCGACGCCACACCCTGGAGCTGGAGCACCAGGAGCTCGGTGGACGAATCGAACGCATTCGGGAGCGCCTCGAAGGAGAATGGGGCCGCTCTCTCGAGTCCCTCCTGGAGTCCGCGGAGCCCGTCGAGGGTGAACCCAAGGCCCTCGAGGAAGAGCTCCGGGAGTTGGTGATCGCCATCGAGAAGCTCGGGCCGGTGAACCAGCTCGCGGTGGAGGAGCACGAGGAAGAGAGCAAGCGCCTGGCATTCCTCACGGAGCAACACGAAGACCTCGTCACCGCTCGCAACGACCTCCGCAACGCGATCCGGGAGATCAACAAGACGGCAACGGATCTCTTCGTGTCCACGTTCGATCAGATCCGCGAGCACTTCCGCACCACCTTCCTGCGGCTCTTCGAAGGCGGCGAGGCGGACATCTGGCTGCAGGACGCCGACGACCCCCTGGAGTCGCCCATCGAGATCCACGCGTCGCCGAGGGGCAAGAAGACCCAACGCATCGACCTGCTCTCCGGTGGCGAGCGAGCGCTCACCGCCCTCTCGCTCCTGTTCGGCATCTACCTGGTGAAGCCGAGCCCGTTCTGCGTGCTCGACGAGGTGGACGCGCCGCTGGACGAGAGCAACATCAGCCGGTTCATCAAGCTCCTGCAGGACTTCAAGGGAGACACCCAGTTCGTGGTCATTACGCACAATCCCCGCACCATCGAGGCCGCGGACTGGATCTACGGCGTGACGATGGAGGAGCCGGGGGTGAGCACGGTGGTGGGTGTTCGCCTCGAAGAGGCTCTGCAGGCGGCCGGAGCGGCGTAGCAGGTCGGCTGCGTTTCGATGTCGGGGCCGGGCGAGCATGGCGTGACGCTCACGATCTTGGGCTCGGGCACCCTCCTGCCGAATCCTCTACGGCACGGCGCCGCGCATCTCGTGCAGGCGGGCCCGCTTCGTCTCCTCCTCGACTGCGGGTGGGGCACGGTGGACGGCCTGGCCCGATACGGCATCGCCTGGGCCGACCTGACCCACGTTGCCGTGACGCACTATCACACGGACCACGTGGGAGATCTGTCCGCCCTGCTCATGGCTTTGAGGCACGGGATCACACCGCGGCGGGAACGCCCCCTGACGCTCATCGGCCCTCAGGGCTTCGGGACGTTCCTCGAGAGCCTTGCGGCGGTGGTGGGCTCCCACGTCGTCGATCCCGGCTTCCCCCTGAGGGTGGTGGAGGTGGAGCCTGGGCGCCCCTTCGAGGATGCGGCAGTCGCGCTGCGCCTCGCGTGTCATTCGACGCCGCACACCGAGGAGTCCATCGCGTATAGGGTCGAGCTGCCCGGTGCCTCGGTGGGATATACCGGGGACACCGGGCCGTCCAGCTCGGTGGCCGCCTTCCTCTCCGGGTGCGACGTCCTGGTGGCCGAATGCACCCAGGAGGACCCACCGAAGATGTCGAGCCATCTCTCTCCGTGGACCCTGGCGGCCCTCGCGCGAGCTGCGTGCCCCGACGTCCTGGTCGTCACGCACGTGGCTGGCCCCCAAACCCCCGAGGCCGCCGCCGCGACCGTGGCCGGGCTCTGGGAGGGGAGCGTGATCGCGGGCCACGACGGGCTGATGCTGCGCCTGAGGTAGACCCTCCGGCATCGGCTGTTTAGCATTACAGGCTATGCCGCCACGACGGTGGCCATCAACCGAGAAACGAGAAGCGAGCGACGTAACCGATGCTCGTCGTGATGAAGCACAACGCTACCGACCAGGACATCAAGCGGGTCGTGGACGTCGTCGGTGACATGGGATACGAGGCCCGTCCCATCCCCGGCGGGCAGCGAACCGCCGTCGGCATCCTGGGAAACGACGGCCGAGTGGACTCCGCCAGACTGGAGGGGATGGAAGGAGTCCTGGAGGTGATTCCCGTCACGCATCCCTACAAGCAGGTATCGAGGGAGTGGCGTGAAGAGAATACGGTGGTGGCGTTGGCCAACGGGACGAAGGTGGGCGGTTCCGACGTCGTGGTCATGGCCGGGCCCTGCGCGGTGGAGAACGAATCGCAGATCATGGACATCGCCCACCAGATGAGGGACCTGGGGGCGACGGTGCTTCGTGGGGGCGCCTTCAAGCCCCGCACGTCACCGTACTCCTTCCAGGGTCTGGGGTTGAGGGGGCTGGAGCTCCTTGCGAAGGCCCGTGAGGCCAGCGGGCTCGCCATCGTCACCGAGGCGTTGGACCCCGAGGGCGCCGAAGCCGTCGCGGATTTTGCCGACGTCGTGCAGATCGGGGCGCGGAACATGCAGAACTACGCGCTTCTCAGGCGAGCCGGGCGGTTGGGGAAGCCGGTTCTCCTCAAGCGCGGCATGTCGGCCACCATCGACGAGCTTCTCCTGGCCGCTGAGTACATCCTGGCCGAGGGGAACGAGAAGGTGATCCTCTGTGAGCGTGGGGTTCGGAGCTTCGACACGCACACGAGGAACCTCCTCGACCTCACCGCGATTCCGGTCGTGAAGGCGCTCTCCCATCTGCCCATCATCGCCGACCCGAGCCATGGCACCGGCCTGAGGGCGAAGGTGACGCCCATGGCGCGGGCCGCGGTCGCCGCCGGAGCGGACGGGATCATCGTGGAGGTCCATCCGGACCCGGCACGGGCTCTCAGCGACGGCGCGCAGTCTCTCTACCCGGAGCAGTTCGCGGAGCTGATGGAGCAGATCCGGGTCATCGCGCGTGCCATTGGTCGGGAGGTGGCGGCCCCGCTGCCGGCCGTCGCTCAGGGGTAGGCGCGGCCGGAGAGCCCCAGGGGGGCAATCCGGCTCTCTCCCTCTCTTGGGTGTGGGCCCCCGGTTGGCCTGGGCTCCCTGCGCATCCACCGGACCGGCGTCCCAATTTCGTATTCCCATGCCCGAAGCGCCCGCCTAGAGTGGGAGCATGGACACGGCGAGACCGAATCCGGCACACGCGCTGGGCCGCTGGGGCGAGGCCAAGGCCGCCCGCTTCCTC
>JAJDNI010000196.1 GCA_022340755.1 Gemmatimonadota bacterium | reverse complement strand
ACCACATGGACGGGCTCGACCTCTTTCCGGAGGCCCAGGTCTGGATCCAGAAGGCGGAGTACGACTACTACGTCGGCGCCGATGGCTCCGCGCTGCACCGCGCCATCGATCCGGAGGACGCGAAGATGATCGCCGACATGCGCGCCGCGGGGCGGGTCCATCTCGTGGACGGGGACGACCAGGAGGTCTTCCCGGGGATCCGGGTCTATACCGGGGGACGCCACACGTACGCGTCACAATACCTGGGCGTCCGCACCGGGGAGGGCACCGTCGTGGCGGCCTCGGACAACTGCTACCTCTACGAGAACCTCGAGCGCCATGCCCCCATCGCCCAGACGCTCGACACCGCGTCGAACCTGGCGGCGCTGGATCGGATGCGTGCCCTGGCCTCGGACCCGAGCCTCATCGTGCCGGGACACGACCCCAAGGTCTTCGAGCGCTTCCCGAAGCCGGGGAATGGCGTGGCGAAGATCGCGGGCTGGTGAGCCGTCCGACGCGCCACCGAATACGCGCACTTGATCCTCACGTTACGTGAGGTCTTATCGTTGCCCGACGGCCGCGACGACCCGGGATCGGAGACGATGAGATGACCGACGAAACCAAGGGCGGGTTCGACCCGTCCGCCTACGAGGCCGAGGCCCGCGAGCGATGGGGGCACACCGACGCCTACAAGGAGTCGGCCCTTCGCATGAAGGGCTACACGAAGGACGACCTCGCGCGCATCGAGGCGGAGATGGAGGACATCGAAGCGCGCATGGCGGAGCTCATGAACGGCGGAGCACCCGCCGACGGCGACGCGGCCATGGCCGTCGCCGAGGAGGCGCGCCTGCACATCGACCGTCACTTCTACCCGTGCAGCCCCCGGATGCATGTCGGGCTCGCAGACATGTACACGGCGGATCCGCGCTTCCGGGCGCACTATGACGACCGGGCGGCGGGCCTGGCGGAGTACGTGGCGACCGCCATCAAGGCCAACGCAGCCCGAGCGGGCTGAGACGGGGAGCTCGACGTGAGCTTCTACCCTACGCCGTGCCCTCCTGCCCGCCGGCCTCGACCTCGTCCCCGACGCCGCCCTCTCCTTCGCCGTCCTCCTTCAGCGCCGCCTCCCTGCGCCGCTCGGTCCACCGCACGAGCCAGATGCTGACCTCGTAAAGGATCAGCAGGGGCACGGCCATGAGCGTTTGGGAAAAGACGTCCGGCGGGGTCAGCGCGGCACCGACGACGAAGATGATGACGATAGCGAAGCGGCGGACCCTGACGAGCATCTCCGACGTGACGATCCCCAGCACGCCGAGGATCAGCATGACGACGGGTGTCTCGAAAGCCACGCCGAACCCGAGGACCAGCTTCATAAGGTAGCTGAGGAACTTGTCGATGGTGAGGTTCTGCTCGAGGCTCCCCGGCTCGAACTTCGTGAAGAACTGCAGCGTGATGGGCAGGACGCCGAGGTAGGCCAGCGCGGCGCCCGCAAGGAACAGAAAGCCCGCCAGGTACAGCGCCGACAGGACGGTCTTGCGTTCGCTGGGCAGCAGGATGGGCGAGATGAAGGCCCAGAGGTGGTAGAGCGCCACCGGTAGCGCGATGACGACGCCCGCGGCGATGGACAGCCTCAACGCGACCATGAAGGGGTCAGCGGGGCTCAGGTACTTCAGCTTGCCGCCGTTGAGGAAGGGCTGGATCGGCCGGATGAGCAGGGCCAGTATGTCGAATCGCGTGATGAGCACGAAGCCGATCACGGAGCCGACGACCAGCGTCCCCAGGACCCAGAAGATGCGCTGCCGGAGCTCTTCGAGGTGCTCCAGGGGAAGCATCTCTTCGGACTTCCAGGTCCGGTCTCGTATTCTCACGCGCTGATCGGGGTCATCGGGTTGAAGGGGCAGGCCCGCCGGCTTCGTGGCCGAAGCGCCCGAGAATACTAGCGGACTTTTCCCGGATCAGGAGGCTTCGCGTGCAGGACGGGCCCCGTCGGGACGGGGGGCGGCGTCTGGACGAGCGCACCCAGCATCGTCCGGAACCTGGCCAGAACCGGCTGCGATTCCGCCGTGCCCGCCAGGTCGTGCACCTCGGCGGGATCGCGGAGCGCGTCGTACAGCTCCTCGGTGCCGTCGCCGTTGCGCACGTAGTGGTACGTCGAGTCCATGAGCGAGTACATGCTGGCGCCCCAGCTTACCGGATACCACGGCTGGTTGTCGGTACCGCGATCCAGCGACGAGAAGATGGTATCGGGGGCCGTCACGTCGGTGGGCCCGGGCCCGGTGGAGTCCTCCTGGGTCCAGAAGCGCGCCAGCGAGCGCCCTCCGATGCCCTCCTGTGCCGCGTTCACGCCGGCCAGGTCCAGCAGAGTCGCGCCGACGTCCCGAAGCGTCACCACCTCGCCCACGCGTGCCCTGGGCTGCCGACCCGGGCGCGGGTCCATGACCAGGAGGGGCACGTGTAGCGTCTGCGTGTACAGGCTGTTGGCATGGTCGTACAGGCCGTGCTCGCCGAGCTGCTCACCGTGGTCGCTGGCGATGACGACCACCGTGTTCTCCAACACGCCGCGGCGCTCCAGCTCGCGCAGCAGGCGCCCTACCTGGGTGTCGATCTTCAGGATGCCCGCATCGTATCCCGCGGCGTGGGCCCGCCGCTCGGCGGGATCCATCGCCCACTTGTCCCGCCGCAGCGCCCCGCTTCCCGTCAGTAGCCCGCCGAAGTACACGTAATCGTCCCATCGGCTTCCCGGCGGCATCGTGCGCTTCACCGAGTCGGGCGGGAAGTACGGCTCGTGGGCGTCGAAGTAGTTCACGAACGCGAACCACGGGCGTCCCTCACGCTCGGCACGGCGCTCCCAGCCGAGGAACTCGTCGGTGACCGTCCGTGCGTCCTTGCGGTTGATCAGACCCCGCCAGCCGGTCACGCGGCGCAGGAGGCTGCTCGCGCCGATCCTCCGCCCCAGCGCCGTGCTGAGTACCGTCTGACCCAGCGAGACGGGGTAGTCCTGGTAGTCCAGGAAGCCACGGCCCAACCCGGTGGTGGCGGACGCGAAGATGATGTTGCCCACGAAGCCGCCGGTGACGTAGCCATGGCGGTCCAGAGCCTCGGCCACCGTGGGATGGCGGCCATCCAGGCCCTGCATCCACTCCGCTCCCAGCCTGCTCCGGCCCCACAGCGTGCTGGGCCATGCGCCGGTGAACATGCTCGCGTGGGAGGGAAGCGTCCACGGTGACGGTGCGATGGCGCGGGTGAAGAGCACGGAGGACGGCGCCAGGCTGTCCAGCACCGGTGTGTGGACCGGAGGGAAGTCTCCTCCCGCCCCGGTGGGGTCGATGAAGTCCAGGCTCGTGCCGCGCACGGTATCGAGGATCAGCAGGAGGACGTTCGGAGCGGTCGCCGTCGGAAGGGGCAGCGACGCCATCCAGTACCTCCTCCAGACCCAGTCGCCCCACTTGAGCCGCGCCGTGAGCCCTCCCACCGCCAGAAGGCCGAGCACCGCCGTGACCACCGCCCATCGCGGATGTCGTGGCGGTCCGCCGACCATGCGTCGTACCTGGACCCCGACTCCGATGGCCAGAGCGAGCACCGCCAGGGGATAGATCTTCTCGGCGACGAGCCCGAGGCACAGCGTGGCGAGCCCGGCGAAGACCCCGACGACCGTCCCCCGCGTCGTGGCGCCGGGCCACCGGCGTGCCAGCCCGAGCAGCACCGCCGCCGCGACGAGGAAGTAGAGCACGTCACCCAGCGGGGTCATCCACAGAGAATCGCGGCCTACGTGCACGACGACGTGGCCATAGGGGGCAAGCAGGATGGGGACCTCCTCCACCAACCCGGTCCAGATCCCGGCTCCGAGGGCCAGCAGCAGGATTCGACGCCATCCCAGGTGGACGATGGCGGTGGGGGTGGACTCGGCGCCCTGACGCCCTGCCCTCGGCCCCCGGCGATTCGGTGCCTGTCTGTCGGCCTCCGCAGCCTCTTGTCGCGCCCTCTTCGACGAGGGCCCGGTCTTCTTCCGGGGTCTTCCTCTCCGGCTCATCCGAGGTAGCCGAGACCCTTGAGACGCTCCCGCACGAGGTCGTCTCCCTCCGTCGGAGCGCTCCAGGTCGGTGCGGCCTCCCTGTCGGGCCGCACCAGCTGGCGCCCCTGCATCTCCTGAGGCACGTCGTGACCCGCCAGCTCGAGGAGCGTGGGGGCGATGTCGAGGAGATGCGCCCCTTCGCGCTCCCCGAGCTCGGGAACGCCCGGGCCAGCGAGCACGAACGCCCCGAACTGCGCGTGGTTGCAGTCGTCGGGTCCGGTGTCGTTCTCCCGTACGTGCACCCGGCCGTAGCCCACACCGCCCACGGCCCTCCACGCCAGGTCGCCGAAGTGGACGATCAGGTCCGGCGCGATTCCTTCGACTCGCGCGTAGAGCTCCTCGGGGCGGAAGACCCGGGTGCCCAGAGGGCGGCCCTCGGGGTCGGTGGTCGCCGCGAGGCGCTCGGCGAGCTCCGTACGTACCGCGAAGTAGTCCGCCGGCTCGATGGTTCCCTCCGGCTCCCTTCCTCGCAGATTCAGGAATATGCGTGCATAATATCCGCCGGAGCTCCACGCCTTCGTCCGGCCCCAGTCGATGTCCAGCTCCTCGAAGGGCGTCACCTCGTTCGGATTGCTGCGCAGCACCAGGTACCCCTCGCGCACGAGCCACTCGTTGACGCAGAACCCCCCGTCCAGCGGGCGCGCTCCGTGGTCCGACACCACCAACACGAGCGTATCCGCGTCCAGCATCTCCAGGACCGTGCCGATCTCGTGATCCAGGAGCCGATAATAGTCACGGATCACGTCGCGATAGGGGCTGTCGGGATCGTGCTGGACGTGGCGGGGATCGTGGTGCTTCCAGAAGCCGTGGTGGATCCGATCCAGGCCGATCTCCACGAAGTGGAGGTAGTCCCACTCTTCCGACGTCACGAAGTGCCGGATGACCTCGAAGTGCTTGCGGGTCATCTCGAGAATGTCGGCGTGGAGCTTGTCCTTGTTCTCCGTGCGGAAGCCCTTCACGTCCACCGGATACTCCCCGACGAGACCGCGGAGGCGGTCCCCCACCGACGTGGGGTGGGTGTAGACGTCGACGCTCGGATCCGGGGTCAGGAAGCATCCCACGGAGATCCCGTTCATGCGGCGCGGGGGATACGACGGAGGCACTCCGACGATGATCGAGCGCCCACCCTCCATGGCGACCTGGTCCCACATGGTCACCGCCTTGAACCACCGAGCGTCGGCCGTCTGCATCCCGTCATAGGAATGGTCGGCACGGTTGCGGAAGCCATACACGCCCAGGGCTCCGGGGTCCCGGCTGGTGGACATGCACTGCCAGGCGGGCACCGTGATGGGAGGGATCACGCTCTCGAGGCGCCCGTAGACGCCCGCCGCCATGAGGCGGCGGATGTTGGGCAGATCCTCGCCCAGAAGCAGCTCGGGCGCCGCGCAGTCCAGGCCCGCGATCAGGATCTTCATGAGATCAGCGACCTTCCCTCCATGTCGTCACCGCCCGGGGCTCCGAGGGTCGCGAGGACCGTGGGAGCCAGATCCACGATGCGCGGAGAGTCATCGGCGAATGGCCGGTTCATGAAGAGCACGCCCGGAACCGCAGTCGGGTCGACGACGTGGTCGCCGGACCAGCGCTCGCGGTTGTCCACGAACACGTCGCTCGGCACGCCTCCCACCGCTGACGTAGACGACACCCGATACCCCGGTGCGCAAGAGAGGAGGAGGTCCGGGGAGCGGTGGACGAACTCGCCCCGGTAGACGCTCTCACGGCGGTGCACCGTCCGGACGGCCACGGCGCCGTCCACCGGGTCTCGCAGACCGGTGAGACGGTGTGCCAGATCCGCCTTCACGAGCTCCGCCTCGGAGGGATCGACGATCCCCTCCGCCTCGCGAGCCTTCAGGTTGAGGTAGATGCCCGCCATGCCCAACGCGAAGGCGCGGGTCCTCCCCCAATCGACGTTCTTCAGGAGGTCACCCGCGCCGTCGCCCGCCTGGATCCCGTGCCTCAACGCCAGAAAGCCGTTCCGGTGGAGCCAGCTGTTCAGGTGGAGCGCACGGCGGAAGTCCGTGAACCCGTGGTCGCTCGCCACCACGACCAACGTGTCGTCACCGGCGCGCTGGAGGACTTCGCCCACGATGCCGTCGCAGACGCGGTAGTGGTCCTCGAGGACCCGGGCCCGGTCGGGATCCGGCATCGCGCCACCGTGCGCGGGGTGCTGCGGATCGCGGTACCGCCAGAACATGTGCTGGATGCGGTCCGGGGTGTCGAAGAGGCAGAACAAAAAGCCCTCGTCGAGACGGTCGAGCTCGTAGTGGAGCATGGCGCGCCGCTCGGCCACCACCTGCGCGCACTGCGCGAGGAAGGCCTCCTCGCTGATGCGCCCGTTGTTGAGCCCCGCGTGCTCCTCCGCCATACCGAGCGTGTGGAACGGGCCCAACGCCCGGCGCAGCTCGGCGGCATAGTCCCACGGATGGCTGACCGGGAAGACCGGCGCGTCAGGATCGAAGTGGACCGGTGTCGCATGCAGGCGCAGGGGCGACACGCTCGCCAGATGAAAGCGGACCATTCCGCGGACGGTCTGCAGCGCGCCCAACTTGAAGCGTACGGGAAGCCAGTCGGACCACTGCCCCTCCTGGACGGGCAGATCCCGGATTCCGTCTCCAGCAATGGTGACCCGTCCGGCGGTGGCGTCCACGTGGAGGCTCAGGGGGAGAGTGACGTCCACTCCACCCGGCCCCTTCGGCCCCCGAAGAGGAAGCGCGATGCTTCCCTCGGCGTCCCGCTCGACCGCCACGAGGTGCTCACCGTCGCCTGCACCCGTGGTTTCTTCGTCGGTGTAGTAGCTCGGCGCCCCGAACCCACCGCGGATGTCCGGGACGCCCACGCCCGCGAGCATGCGTCCGCGAAACGAGTCCGGCGGGTACGTGCACGGGTGGCGCAGCACGGTGGCGGGGATGCCCGCATCCGCGAGCCAGCCCCAGAGAGGCTTGCCGCCCCGGAGGTTCACCGCCCGTGGCGGGAGGAATCGGCTCTTCTGCTCGTACCGATAGAGCCCGACGTCCGGCCGGTAGGTGGCGATGTCCCGGTGCAGGAAGTCGAAGATCCCGTGGACGCCGGGGTTCGCACCCACGGCGAAGCTCGACCACGCCACCGGGGTCTGGGCCGGGAGCGTCGTGGCAAGGCGCGCGTACCCCCCCCGCCGGCGCAACCCGGCCAGAGCGGGAAGCTCGCCACGAAGCATCATCGCTTCGGCGATGGACGGCTCCAGTCCGTCCAGTCCCACCACCACCACCCTCTTCGGCTTCATCGGGGGCGGCGCGCGCCTCCAGGGCGGATCCGGCGAGCCACGCCAACGAGGCGGCGCCAGAACGTGAGGGCCACCCCGACCCCCGCCGCCACCGCCGAGGCGAGGGGCATATACGTCTCAGGCCCGAAGTACAGCACAAGCCTCCTAGTCAATCATTGTCTGTTCAAGTATATACGGTAGGACACGCAGCGCGCCTGAAATGTTCAGCCGCCTGCGGAGGAGGTCGAGGTCGTCCTCCCGAGCTCCTGGATCGTCTCGGAGGCCAGACGCCGTTCCGCCCCTGGAGGTCTCCACCGGGGCGGCACGCCCGCCTCGCTCGAAGAAGCCTCTACGCGGCCCCCGCTTGCTGGACACGCCCCCGAAGACGCACTCTAGGGCCGCCTATGGATAGAGAAACCACGTCCTTCGAGGTCCGTCTGAGCCGGGAGATGCGGCTCACGGACATCACGATGATCGGGGTCGGCGCCATGATCGGCGCCGGCATCTTCGTGCTTACCGGCATCGCCGCCGGGGTCGCCGGTCCCGCGCTGCTCATCACATTCGGCCTCAACGGGTTCGTGGCTCTACTGACGGCCATGACCTACGCGGAGCTCGGGTCGTCCTTCCACGATGCCGGTGGCGGCTACCTGTGGGTGAAGACGGCGCTCCCCGACCCCAATGGATTCCTCAGCGGGTGGATGTCCTGGTTCGCCCACGCGGTGGCGTGCTCGCTGTACGCCCTCGGGTTCGGCGCCTACTTCCGCCTGGTGCTCACTGCTGCGGGCGCCCCCGCGATCCACCTGGGCTTCATGACCCTGGAGAAGTGGCTCGCGGTGGTGGTGTGCGTGCTGTTCGCCTACATCAACTTCCGGGGGGCATCGGAGACGGGGAAGGCCGGGAACTTCATCACCGTGGCCAAGGTGATCGTCATCCTGGCCTTCGTCGCCGTTGGCTTCGCGGTCATGCTCCATCGGCCGGACTGGCACGCCGCGTTCAAGCCCATGCTCTCCAACGGGTGGGGCGGCGTGTTCGCTGCCATGGGCCTCACCTTCATCGCCTTCGAAGGCTACGAGATCATCGCCCAGACCAGCGAGGAGGTGGAGGACCCGAAGAAGAACGTGCCCAGGGCCGTCTTCCTGTCCCTGCTCATCGTGGTGCCGATCTACCTGCTGGTGGCCTTCGTGGCCGTAGGCGCGGTCACGCCCCCCGCGGGAATGGCGGTGACCCAGTATCTGGGGCAGGAGAAGGAGACCGCGCTGGTGAGCGCCGCCAATCAGTTCATCGCCGGCGGAGGCGTGGTCATCCTCATCGGCGGGCTGTTGTCCACGCTCTCGGCCCTGAACGCCACGATCTACTCGTCGTCCAGGGTGGCGTTCGCGATGGCTCGCGACGCGAACCTCCCGGAGCTTCTGGGACGGGTGCACCACCGAAGGGCCACGCCCCACCTGGCGATCCTCTTCTCGACCGTGCTCGTCGTCTTCATGGCGGTGGCGCTGCCCATCGAGTCCGTGGCCGCCGCAGCGGATTTCATGTTCCTGCTGCTCTTCGTGCAGGTGAACGTCGCGGCCATGCGGCTGCGCAAGACCCGCCCGGACCTGGACCGGGGCTTCCGCATCCCCTTCATGCCCGTGGTGCCCATCGTTGCCATCGGCACCATGCTCTTCATCGCGGTCTACCTGGTCGCTCACTATCCGCTTTCTCTGCTGGCCGCCGGAAGCTGGATCCTGGTCGGTGCGGGCGTCTACTACGGCTATGCCCGTGACCGCGAGGCCGTCTCCGTCGAGCGTGCCGAATGGATGGAGCGGATCGAGCGCAAGGAGTACCGAGTGCTGGTGGCCCTCGCCGTGGGGGAGAGCATGGAGCCGCTCATGGAGGTGGGGCTCGCCATCGCCAAGCGGCATGCCGGTGAGTTGGTCGCCCTCACCGTGGTGGAGGTGCCGGAGGGTGAGTCGCTCATGACGGGACGCAGAGGGGTGCGGGCCTTGGAGCCCCACCTCCAGAGGGCCGTCGAGTACGGTCGAGCGCGGGGCGTGCCCGTTCACCCGGTGGTCAAGATCGCCCGCCGGGTGAGCCACGGCATCGTCGAGACGGCCCGCGAAGAGGGCTGCAACTTCATCGTCATCGGCCAGCCCAACCGCCAGTCCTGGTTCGAGCGCCTGGTGAGCACCGTGGTGGAGCGCGTCCTCCAGAGCGCGCCCTGCCAGGTGGCCATTGTCTACGGACGGGTGGCGAAGGAGGGCATGGCGGGTATCGTGCTCCCCACCACGCACGGCGCCAATACCGCCCTGGCGGCGGACTTGCTTCCGGCGTTCACGTCCTGGTTCGGCGCGCCCGCCCGAGCCGTCACCGTGGTGGATCCCGACGATCCCAAGAGCGCCCGCGACAGGGGCGTGTCCGAGGCGCGTCAGACCCTTGCGGACGCGACGTTCGAGGGGCCGCTGGGCGTGGTGGCTCACCGCGACGTCGCCCACGGCCTGTCCCACGCGCTGAGTCCAGGGGAGCTGGTGGTGATGGGCGCGCCCGAAGACGCCCCGGTGGCGACGCTCTTCGGGGACACGGTGCCGGTGGCCCTGGCCCGTCCGGGGTGGAACCCCGTCGTGGTGGTGCGCGACGTCGCCCGCAAGAGAGGGACGAGCCGCTTCGAGCGAATCTTCTTCCGTCAGGAGTAGGCCGACATGCAGGCCAACCAAGGGCCCCTGGCCCGCTTCTCCGATCAAGTCTTCGCCTACCTGCCGACCCTTGCCGCGGGCCTCGCCGTGCTTGGCGTCGGCGTGTTGGTGGGATGGCTCGTCAAGAACGTCGTCGTGCGCGCCATGGTGTGGCTGCGACTCGACCGTCTGGGCGGCCGCACCGGCTGGAGGGCGGCCTTCGGCAAGGGAGACGTGCGCGCGGCCATGTACGATCTGGTGGGCAACGTCGCCATGATCGGCATCGTCCTGCTCTTCCTGGACAACGCGCTGCAGATCTGGGGCCTGACGGTTCTCTCCCGCCTCATCGACCAGTCAGTCTTCTACCTCCCCAACCTCGGCCTCGTGGCGCTCATCGTGGCCGTCGGACTCCTGGTGTCCAACCTCGTCGGAGAGCGCGTCACCCACGCCCTGGAGGATGAGGGCTTCAGCCGGGCCGGCCTTCTGGGGAGGATCGTGAAAGCGGTGCTCCAGGCCGTGGTGGGTGCCCTCGCCGTGTGGCAGCTCGGCTTCGCCCGCCAGATCGTGCTGGCCGCCTTCTACATCAGCTTCGGTGCCATCGGCGTGGCGTTCGCCCTGGCCGTCGGCATCGGCGCCGCACGGGCCATCCAGCACGGGGTCGAGCGTGTGGTCGCCCGGGAGACTTCGAAGGACGAAGAAGAGGGGTAGAGCGCAGAGCGGTCGCGCGCATGCGTCGCGCCCATCGTCATGACGTCATGTGCGAATTGCTTCTCGGGGCGCGGCGCATTGTGCGCACCTTACACGCCGTAAGGGTTGACCTCGCGACGTATCCGGTTAGGCTCATGGGTAAGCGTCCACACGACCGCCGATAGGAAGCACATCATCCGTCGACGACCGTATTCGTGCGTCCCCGCCGTCTGCATGGTGCCGGGATGCCGCCTCGAGCCCCGCCGCGCCTGAGCGCGGAGTAGGCGAGCCCGCGCGCACACCGCGCACGCCTCGAAGCGCAGCATCCCGATGACTTTCCTCGACTACGCCATCTTTGCCGCCTACATGCTGGGCGTCATCGCCGTTGGCGTCTGGTTCCACAGGAAGAACGAGACCGCAGAGGATTACTTCGTGGGCGGGCGGGCCATCTCGCCGGGCCACGTGGGCCTCTCGGTCGCGGCCACCGACGTGGGCGGCGGCTTCTCCATCGGCCTGGGAGGCCTGGGCTACGCCATGGGTCTCTCGGGGAGCTGGCTCCTCTTCACGGGTCTGGTCGGCGCGTGGACGTCGGCCGTGCTCATCATCCCCCGCCTCAAGCGCGTGGACGCCGCCGAGGGCATGATGACGTACCCGGACTTCCTCCGCTTCCGCTACGACGACCGAGTGGCCCTGGTGGCTGCGGTCATCAGCGCCATCGGATACCTGGGCTTCACCAGCGGCCAGATCCTGGCGGGGGCGAAGCTCATGAGCGGCTCCATCGTCAACTGGTCCCCCGGAGGCATGAGCGAGCTCACGTTCGCCACCCTCATTATCGGTGGGGTCATCGTGGCCTACACGGTGCTGGGCGGCCTCAAGGCCGTGATCTACACGGACACGGTGCAGTGGATCGTCCTCATGGTGGGGCTGGTCTTCTTCGCCCTGCCCTTCACCCTGGCCAAGGTGGGCGGATTCCACGGGCTCCGTGCGGCGCTTCCGGCGAGCTACTTCAGCCTCCTGCACGTGTCGCCTCTCACGTTCGTGAACTGGTTCATCACCATCGCCCCTATCTGGGTGGTGGCCATGACGCTGTACCAGCGGATGTTCGCCTCGCCCACCACGAAGGACGCCCAGAAGGCCTGGTTCATCGCCGGGCTCTTCGAGTGGCCGGCCATGGCCTTCGCCGGTGTCGGACTGGGGATGATGTCGCGGGTCCTTTTTCCCGGCATCGACGCCGAGCTGGGTGTGCCCCGCCTCCTGGCCCACGTGCTTCCGGCAGGCGTCACCGGGATCGTCGTGGCGAGCTACTTCTCCGCCATCATGTCCACGGCGGACTCCTGCATTATCGCGTCGTCGGGCAACGTGGTGAGCGACGTGCTGCAGCGCTCCCCGTGGCGCCTGGAGAACACCCCCAGGCTGGTGCGGGCGTCGCAGCTCGCCACCCTGGTGGTGGGGGTCCTGGCCATCCTCATCGCGTCGCAGTTCACCATGGTGCTGGACGCGATCCTGAAAGCGTATTCCTTCCTGGTCTCGGGCCTCTTCGTGCCGACCCTGGGAGCCTACTTCTGGCGCCGCTCCACGGGAGGAGGCGCCTTCTGGGGCATGATCTCCGGGGGCGGCACCACGCTGGCTCTCCTGATTGCGGGGGCTACGCCTCCACTTGGGCTCGACCCGAGCTTCTGGGGGATTCTCGTCTCGGCACTCGTGTTCGTTCCCGTCTCCCTCCTGCAGAGCGACGCGACCACCGCCGAGGAGGAGGCTTCCCTTGCCTGACCAGATCCTCCACCTCGGTGACTCCCTCCTCCAGCACGGGTCCTCCAGCGACCGTGTCTATGTCATGAAGATGGCTCGGGACGACGTGGAGCTCGTGCTCGACGCCGCCGCGGCTCTCGCCGCCCGGCACGGCTACGGCAAGATCATCGTGAAAGCCCGCGCGTCGGACTTCGGCGAGCTGACCCGACGCGGCTATGTCGTGGAAGCGGTGGTGCCGCAGTTCCACGAGCACCGGGAAGCGGGGCTGTTCGCGGGTAAGTACCTCGACGAAGCGCGACGCGCCGACCCGCGCGCGCCGCGGGTCCGCGAGGTCCTCGAGGCCGCGAGAGCCGTGCGGGCGGAGGCGCTCCGGGAGGCCACGACCGAGGGCGCGCCGTCGCCCAGCACAGACAGCCTCGAGGTCCGGGAAGCCCGACCCGAGGACACCGAGGCGCTGGCCCGATGCTATGCCGAGGTGTTCGACAGCTACCCTTTCCCCATACACGACCCCATCCATCTCCGCGGGGAGCAGGAACGCGGTACCCGTTACTTCGGTGTCTGGGAGAGCGGCCTCCTGGTCGCCTCGTCGGCCATGGAGCCCGGCGGCGCTCCCCCCGCAGTGGAGATGACCGACTTCGCCACGCTCCCATCCCGTCGCAAGCGGGGGATGGCCACACAGCTTCTCGGCGTCATGGACGCCCACGCCCGTGAAGCCGGACTGCGTGTGGCGTACACCATCGCTCGTGCCTGCTCCTACGGCATGAACATCACGTTCGGACGTCGCGGCTACCGATACGCCGGCACCCTGGTGAACAACACGCAGATCGCCGGCGCCATCGAAAGCATGAACGTCTGGTACAAGCTTCTGGAGGACCGATCATGAAACTGCCAAGCCTGGACGAATCGCTAAAGTTCATCGAACCTCAGGACGGCTCCCAGTCGACGGTGGCCGACCTTCCCTCGTCCATCTCGGACATCGACGAGATCCAGGAGATCGCGGACGTCACCATTCCCGACGCCCTCAAGGATCCCGTGGAGCGTTCGGACCTGGAGCACCGGGTTCTGGACGACTCGGACTTCTGGAAGAAGATCCCTGCCTTTCGCCATGTGACCCGCGAGGAGTTCCTCGACTACCGCTTCCAGAACCGGAACAGCGCCAAGAGCACCAGGGACCTGAAGGACCTGCTCCGGGATCTGACCGCCGACTCCTTCCTGGAGGACGTCGAGGAAGGTATGCGCCAGGCACCCATGGCCATGCGCATCTCGCCCTATGTCCTCAGCCTCATCGATTGGGACGACCCCTACAACGACCCGTTGCGTACGCAGTTCATCCCGGTGGCGTCCACGCGCCTCCCGGACCACCCCGGGCTGACGTTGGACTCGCTCCACGAGCAGGCCGACTCTCCCACCCCGGGGCTCGTGCACCGTTACCACGACAAGGCGCTGTTTCTGCCGCTGGACGTGTGCCCCGTGTACTGCCGCTTCTGTACGCGTAGCTACGCCATCGGCACCGACACCGACGAGGTGGAGAAGGTCGACTACAAGCCCGCTCGGGACCGATGGGACAAGGCGTTCGCCTACCTTGCCTCGCGGCCGGAGATCGAAGACGTCGTGGTCAGCGGCGGCGATACGTACATGCTGCCTCACAAGCGGGTGCGCTACATCGGCGAGATGCTCCTGGCGATCCCGCACATCCGGCGCATCCGGTTCGCGTCGAAGGGACCCGCGGTGATGCCCATGAAGATCCTATCGGACCGCGACTGGACCGACACCCTGGTCGATCTCACCGAGAGAGGCCGCGAGTTGCACAAGGAGGTAGTGCTCCACACCCACTTCAACTCTCCCAACGAAGTCACCGATATCACGCGTCACGCCATGAACGTGCTCTTCGAGAGGGGCGTGAAGGTGCGCAACCAGAGCGTGCTCATCCGGGGCGTCAACGACGACGTCGACGACATGATCACCCTCGTGCGGCGACTCTCGTACATCAACGTTCAGCCGTACTACGTGTACCAGCACGACATGGTCATGGGTGTCGAGGAGCTGCGCACGCGCATCGCGGATACCGTGGAGATCGAGCGCCACGTGCGCGGAACCACCGCCGGATTCAACACGCCGACGTTCGTGGTGGACGCTCCCGGAGGCGGTGGCAAGCGGGATGTTCACAGCTACGATCACTACGACGAGACCACCGGCATCGGCGTGTATCGGAGCCCCAGCGTTGACGAAAGCCGAGTGTACCTCTATTTCGACCCCATCGACCGGCTTCCGGATGAGGGACGGGATCGCTGGGATGACGAGGATGAGCGCGAGCTCATGGTGGCCGAGGCGCTGTCCGAGGCTGGCCTGGAAGACCTGGAGCCCGCGGTCTCGCTCTCCGATGCTCTCACCCCCGCCTGAGCCGACACGAGAACCGATGGGTGTCACGAAGGAACGCATATGTCGAATGACGCGACGTTGAGCCTCGTGTTCGAGGTGATGAAGGCGCACGGAGTCGCCGACCGCGCCGACGACGAGCTGGTCCAGGAAGCGTACGCCGTGGTGGAGGACCTGAGCGAGCGCCTGGACGAGGCCCGCGACACGTACGACGACGAGGACGTGCAGCACGACGCGCTGCTCCGCGCGGTCGAGGAGATCCTTCTCGAGGACGGGCTGGTGGAGGGACCGCCCGAGTTCCTGGAAAACTGAGACCGCCGGACCCCCACCGGCCCGAATCGGTCCCGTGACCCCTCCCCTGTACGTCTTTGGTTGTCGTCTCTAGTTTCTACGAAGGTCTTCGTACACGTAGCGCTGACGCCTTCGGAGTCCACCATGACGCTCCGTTCCAGCCGCACCCTCTTCTCCGTCCTCTCCGGCGCCCTCATCACCTCCTGCGCAGGTGGCATGAG
>JAJDNI010000167.1 GCA_022340755.1 Gemmatimonadota bacterium | reverse complement strand
TTCTTCATGGTGATCTCGGTGGGTTGGAGGGTCGGGGCGTCCGCGGGCAGGGACACGATGTGTCGTGCCGGGACGGCCCGGGCGCAAGGACGACGGTGGGGACGCTCATCCGAAGCTCTTGATCCCCGGAGGGCTCTGCCGGAGGGCGGTGAGGTAGCGGAACGGAGTGGGGCCGGGGCGGTCGGGGTTGGACCAGTACTCCATCGTCCCGGGGAGGGCGGCGTGGAGCCCCGCGGCCTCCGCGTCGACGTCGGCCCCGTCCCGGCGGCTGCCGTCCCCGGAGCGGGACAGCCCGGAGCGGCGCACCGGGGCTCCCGGGACCCGCAGCGCCCGGATCTCGGTGGCGATGAGGTTCAGCGTCTCCCCGTCCTTCTGGAGCCGTCCGCGGACGGCCAGGAAGGGCTCCATGCGCACCACCGACCGGCATTTTTCGTAGATGTCCGGCTTCACGATCACGTTCACCGGACCGTCTTCATCTTCCATCAGGACAAAGACATAGCCTTTGGCAGTTCCAGGTCTTTGTCGGGCCGTGACGAGCCCCGCGACTCGCACGGAGGCGTGCTGGCGGAGGTCGGGAAGACGGTCCGATCCCACCGTGCCGTTCGGCAAGTGCCCATCCAGGAGCGAGAGCGGATGGAGCTCCGCCGAGAAGTGGAGCATCCGGTATTCGGCGACCATCCGTTCGGAGGCGTCGAGGTCCGGGAAGGAGAGCCCCGCGTACGGATCCTCCAGCCCCAGCTCGGTCTGGGCGTGGTCGCCCCGGTCCGCGGTGCGTGCCTCGTCGGACTCCGGTCCGAGCCACAGCCCCACCTGCCAGAGCAGCTCCCGCCGGGTCAGCCCGAAATCCTGAAGTCCGCCGACCCAGACGAGGTTCTCCACCGCCGGCCGCTTGAGGGCGGCGGGGGTGCGCCGCAGGAAATCGCCGACCGTGCGGTACGGGCCTCGAAGCTCCCGCTCCTCGACCACCCGCTCCGCCACGTCGGCGCCCCATCCGCGCACGAAGCCGAGCCCGATCCGCAGGTCGTCGCCCTCGGCAGTGCATGCCACCCGGCTCCGGTTCACGTCGGGCAGGAGCGTACGGATGCCGTTGCGGCGGGCGTCCCGGCCGAGGGCGTCCAGCGAATAGAAGCCCATGGGCTGGTTGTTGAAGAGCGCCACGTAGTACTCGAGCGGGTGGTAGTGGCGTAGCCAGGCCGACTGATAGGCGAGCAGCCCGAACGCGGCCGCGTGCGACTTGGGGAAGCCGAACTCGCTGAACGCCGTCACCTGGCCAAACACCTCGCGTGCCAGGGTCTCCTCGACTCCGTTGGCGCGGGCCCCATCGCGGAACGCTTCCCAATGGGAATCCATGGCCTCCCTGGAGCGCTTGCGGCTCATGGCGCGGCGGAGCCGCTCGGCCTGGCCGTCGGAGAAGCCCGCCATCGCCTGGCATACCTTGAGCACCTGGTCCTGGTAGATGATGACGCCCAGCGTCTCCTCCAGCGCCTCCTTCAGGCTCGGGTGGGGGTAGGGGACCTCGTAGTCCGGGTTCTGGCGGAGCATCTCCCTGCGGCGCACGTACGGGTTCACCGCGCCGCCCACGATCGGGCCCGGGCGCACGATGGCGACCTGGACCGCCAGCTCCTCGAGGTTACGGGGCCGGGTGCGCCGGAGCATCTGGATCTGCGCCCGGCTCTCCACCTGGAAGAGCCCCACGGTGTCCCCCGAGCAGATGCGGTCGTAGATCGCTTCGTCCTCGAAGTCGATCCGTGACAGGTCCGGGGGCTCGCCGCTCCGATCGGAGATCAGGTCGACCGCCTCCTCCACGAGCGAGAGCATCCCGAGCGCGAGGAAGTCGATCTTGATGAAGCCCGCGTCCTCGCAGGAATCCTTGTCCCACTGGCAGAGCACGCGACCCTCCATCGCGGCGGGCTCCAGCGGCACGATCTCCACCAGGGGACGGCTCGAGATGATCATGCCTCCCACGTGCTGCGAGATGTGGCGGGGCAGGCCTGCCACGTCCTCGGCCAACTCGCCCAGGAGCCTCCAGAGCGGCGCGTCGGCCCTCTCCTTGAACTCGGGGAGCGCGGCGATCTCCTCGGCCAGACCCGAGGCGGAGCGGTGCTCGGCCAGCTTGGCCAGCTTCTCGAGCTCTCCCATCGGCAGATCCAGCACCTTGCCGATCTCCCGCACCGCGGAGCGCAGCCGGTAGGTCGGGAAGGTGCACACCAGCCCCGTGTGCTCGGAGCCGTATTTCTCGTAGACCCTCAGGATGAGCTGCTCGCGGATGTCGCGGGGAAAGTCCAGATCGATGTCCGGCACGCTCTGGAGCGCCTCGTTCAGGAAGCGTCCCAGGAAGAGGTTGTTCTTCACCGGATCGATGTGCGAGAGGCCGATCAGGTAGCAGATGATGGACGACACCGAGGAACCCCGGCCGCGTCCGGGGGGGAGGTTGGAGCGGGCCCTGGGGGCCTCGCCCCGGACCTCCCGGGCCACGACGCGGGCCAGGTCCATGATGTCGCGGTAGACCAGGAAGAAGCCCGCCAGGCCATGGAGGTCGACCAGCCTGAGCTCCTGGTGGAGGCGATCCCTCGCGTCGCGCCCCTCGGCCGATCCCGGCTCGTAGCGGCGGCCGATCTCCGCGAGACAGATCGCGGCGAGCGTCTCGAGCGCACCCCCACGCTCCGAGCCCTCGAAGTCCGGGAACTCGTAGCCCAGATCCTCGGTGAGGTCGAACGCCGCGCACCGTTCGGCGATGAGAAGCGTGTTGGTGAGCGCCTCGGGACGGCTCCGGAAGCGGTGGCGCATCTCCCACGGCTCCACCAGGTGGAAGAGGCGGTTGGGCCGCCTGAGGCCGTGGGCGCCGTCGAGCGTGGCCCGGTTGCGGATGGCGACCATCACGTCCTGAAGCCGGTGCCGGGAGGGCCGATGGTAGTGGACGTCGCCGGTGGCCACCACACCGAGCCCCAGGCGGCCCGCCAGGCGGCCGAGTGCCCGATTCCGCGAGCCATCGCCCTTTACGGCGTTGTCCTG
>JAJDNI010000157.1 GCA_022340755.1 Gemmatimonadota bacterium | reverse complement strand
GCCTGGTGGCGCGCTACAAGATGATCGGCCAGATCACCTTCGGTCTCGGACTGGGCGCTCTGCTCGTTTGGCACCCTATCTCCTCGTATCCGGGGTCCTTCACCGGTGTCCCCTTCCTGTCGGATTGGGGCGCCGCGTTCTGGCCGCCGGTCTTCGTGCTGTTCGTGGCCATCGTGGTGTCGGGGACGTCCAACACGGTGAACCTCACAGACGGGCTGGACGGGCTGGCCACGGGGCTCACCGCCATCGTTGCGGTGACCTTCGGCATCGTGGCCTACGTGACGGGCCGTGGGGACACCTCCCGCTACCTGGGGCTCTTCTACCTCCCCGGGGCAGGCGAGCTGTCCATCTTCGCCGTGGCGCTCGCCGGCGCGGCCATCGGATTCCTCTGGTTCAACGCGCACCCGGCCGAGGTCTTCATGGGTGATACGGGCTCCCTCGCCCTCGGCGGTGCCGTCGGCGTCATGGCCATCCTGCTGAAGGCCGAGTTCCTCCTGGTCATCGCCGGGGGCGTGTTCGTCATGGAGGGCGTGTCGGTCATCCTCCAGACCTCGTGGTTCAAGTACACCGCCCGCCGCTTCGGCCAGGGCCGGCGGATCTTCAGGATGGCTCCTATCCACCACCACTTCGAGAAGCTCGGATGGCCGGAGACGAAGGTGGTGGTGCGCTTCTGGATCCTCGGAATCCTGTGCGCGATGCTCGCGCTCAGCACGCTGAAGATCCGGTAGCGCGTACAATGCGATATGTCCATGGCGACCAGAGGCGGGAGTGGTTCGGCAGGGCCCGAAGAGGGCAAGCGCCAGGGGGATTCGGGGGAAGTGGTCGGGGGTGGGGAGCTGTACGGAAAGAAGGTGGCGGTCATCGGCCTCGGGGCCAGCGGACGAGCCGCGGCCCGGTTGGCTCTTGAGAAGGGAGGAGAAGTCTATGTCTCGGATCTGCGCACTGATGCCCAGGCTACAGCTGGTGGAGCCGAGCTCCGAAGCATGGGAGCCGACGTGGAGTCGGGACGGCACGACCTCGAGCGAATGGCGCGCGCCGATCTCGTCGTCGTCAGTCCCGGAATCCCCCCGGATGCTCCGGTGCTCGTCGAGCTCCGCGGCCGTGGCGTCCGATGGATCTCGGAGCCAGAGCTCGCCGTTCGGTTCTTCTCTGGTCCACTGATCGGGATCACGGGAACCAATGGCAAGACGACGACGGCCCTACTGGTGGCGCACCTCCTCGAGGCGTCCGGATTGCGGGCGGCGGTGGGCGGTAACGTGGGCGGAGGTCTCGCTCCGGCGGCTTCCGAGCTCGCTCTGCTGGGCGATGCGCCGGACTGGTACGTCCTCGAGATGAGCTCCTTCCAGCTCGCGGACACGGTACGCTTCCGCCCCGACATCGGGGTGGTGACCAACCTGTCGCCGGACCACCTGGATCGGTACGGCAACGTGGAGGCGTATTACGCCGACAAGGCGCGCCTCTTCGTGAACGCGGACGCGGCGAGCCGCTGGGTGCTGCCGGCCGGAGACGATGCCGTCCGCGCCCTCGCGGGCGACGCACCCGGGAGCCGGTACCACTTCGGCTTCGACGCGGGCGACGCAGTGGACGCGTGGCTGGACGAGGGCTGGCTGGCCCTCCGCACGGCCGTGGGCGCTCCGGATCGGCTCCTGCCTGCCGACGACCTACCCCTCCTTGGGCGTCACAACCGGTTGAACGCACTCGCCGCGGCGCTCACTGCGCACGTCGCCGGGGCCGGAGTGGACGGCCTTGCCCGCGGGCTTCGCACGGCGCGACCCCTTCCGCACCGGCTGGAGCCCGTGGCGGAGGTGCGGGGAATCCTCTGGGTGAACGACTCCAAGGCCACAAACGTGGCGGCGACGCGGAGCGCCCTGGAGAGCCTGTCCCGCCCGGTGATCCTCCTCCTCGGCGGGAAGGACAAGGGAGAGGATTTCGGGCAGCTCGCGTCGGCGCTGACCGGACGCGTCCGCTATGTGCTGGCGTTCGGTGCGGCGGGTCCGCGCATCGCGCGGGAGATCGAGGGAGCGGCACCCATCACGCTGATCTCCGGCGGGCTGGACCACGTCGTGCAGGAGGCGTCCGTGTGCGCCCGGGAAGGAGACATCGTGCTCCTCTCTCCGGCGTGCTCGTCCTTCGACATGTTCGCGAACTACGAGGACCGTGGGCGCCGCTTTGCGGCGTTGGCCCGGGAGATCGCCTGATGGCCCGGCCCATGGACGTCGCCCCCGGGCGCCCCATCACCCTCCCCGAGTCGGGATTGGGGCGGGGATGGGAACCCGCCGCAGTGTTCGTGCTCACGCTCCTGCTGCTGGCGTGTGGCCTGGTCACGCTCTACAGCGCCTCCTCGGTTCTGGCCCTCCGACAGCACCTGCCGGACACCTACTACGTGCTCCGACAGGCAGCCGGGGCCGGGTTCGGGCTGGTGCTGATGATCGGGTGCGCGGCGGTCCCGTACTCGTGGTGGGACCGCGTGGCGTGGCCTCTCCTCTGGGCCTCTGTCGCTCTCCTGCTGGTGGTCGTGCTGCCCGGCACCGAGGCCATCGCTCCGAAGATCAACGGTGCCCGCCGCTGGCTGCGCGTCGGGGTGACGTTGCAGCCGTCGGAGCTCGCCAAGATCGCCGTCATCGTGTGGACGGCTTCCATCGCCGTGAAGAAGGCGCGCCAGGACCACTTCAAGCGCCTCTCCCTGGGGCTCGGACCGTTCTTCCTGATCTGGGGCCTGCTCCTGCTTCCCGTGGTCCTCGAGCCGGACCTGTCGACGGCCTGCCTCATCGCGATGCTGGGGCTGCTCATCGTCTTCGCAGCCGGAGCGAGGCCGAGTCACTTCTTGTTCCTGGGTGTCTTGGCGGTGCCGTTCCTGATGAACCAGCTCGCCGTGGGCTTCCGCGCCGACCGCGTGGCCGCCTTCCTGAACCCGGCGTCCGACCCAGCCGGCGCCGGCTTCCAGGTGAGGCAGTCACTCGTCGCCCTGGGCTCCGGAGGGCTCACAGGCGTCGGCTTCGGCATGGGGCGGCAGAAGTTCGGGTTCCTTCCCGAAGCGCACAACGACTTCATCTTCGCGATGGTGGGAGAGGAGTGGGGGCTGCTGGGGGTCTTGTTCCTGGCGGCGCTCTTCGCGGCGATCATCCTCGTGGGATTCCGCATCGCCGGACGCGCCCCGGACCTCTTCGGGGAGCTGCTGGCTATCGGAGTCACGAACCTCATCGCCCTGCAGGCGGTGCTGCACATGGCGGTCGGGCTCGGGCTCGTGCCGACCACAGGCCTGGCGCTCCCTCTGGTGTCGTACGGGCGCTCGAATCTCGTGGTGACGATGGTGGCCATGGGCATCCTCATGTCGGTGGCCCGGGCGGCGCCCGGCAGGAAGAGGACCCGTGCATGAGACGCCTCGCCCCGTGGTCGTCTTCGCCGGTGGCGGCACCGGCGGGCACCTTTACCCGGCCCTCGCCCTGGCGCAGGGTGTTTTGGAGGTCCGGCCGGATGTCCGACCCTTCTTCGTCGGTGCATCGCGGGGCATCGAGGCGCGCATCCTCCCCGATCGTGGGGTCGAGCACGCGCTCCTTCCGGTGGAGGGTTTCCCGCGCGGAGGAGGCCTGTCGGGCCTTCGTGCCGTTCCGGCCCTCGGCCGATCCGTCCTCGCGGTCCTCGACCTTCTCCGGTCCCTTCGTCCGGAGATGGTGGTGGTGACCGGCGGCTACGCGGGCGGGCCCGCTGGGATCGGCGCGGGGATCCTGGGCATTCCCTTGGCGCTCCAGGAGCAGAACGCCGTGCCGGGCGTGACCACGCGGCTGCTCAGCCTGTGGGCGCGCCAGGTCCACGTGGCTTTCCCGGAGGCCATCGGTCTGCTGCCGCGTCGAGCCCGGAAGCGGGTCCGGGTCACGGGCAACCCGGTACGACCGGCTCCGTCCCTGGACGTCGCCGACGCCCGGGCCGCCTTCGGCCTGCCCTCCCACGGGACGGTCGTGCTCGCCGTCGGGGGTAGTCAGGGCTCCGCCGCGCTCAACCAGGTCTTGGCGGAGGCGGTGCAGGGCGTGGAGCAGCGCACCCTTCGGCGACCGGCGGACCTGCTCCTGCTCTGGGCCACGGGGCCGACCCACCACGACGGCGTGTCCCGTGCTCTGGGGGCCGCGGGCTCCCCGTCCTGGGTGCACGCGGTGCCGTACGTCGACGACATGCCAGCGGCCCTCACCGCCGCGGACCTCGCGGTGAGCCGGGCGGGTGCCATGGCCACGGCGGAGCTTCTCAATCATGGGCTGCCCGCGGTGCTCGTTCCCCTGCCCACCGCGGCGGCGGACCATCAGTCCAGGAACGCCTTCGCGCTGGCGGCGGCGGGAGCGGCGGTGGTGGCGGAAGAGGCGGGCCTCACCGGTGCCGCGCTGTGGGACCGCGTGGTGGAGCTGGTGGAGGACGATGCGTTGCGGGAGCGCATGGCTGCGGCGGCCCGCGCCCGGGCGTGCCCCCAGGCCACCACCGAGATCGTTGCCGACCTACTGGGCCTGCTTCCAGGGGGAGCCCGATGAGCGGGGCGAACCTGGAGCTGCGCGCGCTGTCCCGGGTGGGGCCGGTCCACTTTGTGGGGGTCGGCGGCGCGGGCATGTGTGCCCTCGCCGAGCTGCTGCTCCGGGACGGTGGAAAGGTCAGCGGATGCGACATGAGGGACTCCCGGGCCTTGAGAGACCTGGAGCGCCTCGGCGCCACGGTCTGGGTGGGGCACGACGCGGCGCACGCCGAGAACGCGTCGGCCCTCGTCGTCACCGCCGCGTTGCGCCCCGATCACCTCGAGATCCTGCGGGCTACGGAGCGGGGGATCCCGGTCTTGAAGCGCGCCGAGGCTCTCGGGGCGTGGGTCAACCAGGGACGCCTGGTGGCCATCGCGGGGACCCACGGAAAGACCACGACGACCGCAATGGCCACCGAAATCCTGGCCAGTGCGGGCATGGAGCCCACGGGCTTCGTGGGCGGACGGGTGGCCGCGTGGGGTGGCAACCTGCGCTACGGCGAGGACGACCTCTACGTGGTGGAGGCCGACGAGTACGACCGCTCGTTCCACACGCTCACGCCCGACGTCGCGGTGGTCACGAGCGTCGAGGCGGACCACCTGGACGTATACGGTGATCTGGAGGGTGTACGAGCCGGATTTCGCCGATTCCTTCAGGGTCTGCGCCTGGGGGGACGGGTTGTGGTCTGCGCCGACGATCACGGAGCCTCGTCGCTTTTGGCCGGAGCCGGTACCGCCGGAATCAGCTACGGTCTCTCGGCGGGCAGCCGCCTGAGGGCCGTGGACGTCACCATGGCACCGGGGTCCATGGAATGCCGCGTCTACGAGGACGGGGAAGACCGTGGCCGGCTCCACCTTTCGGTGGATGGGGTGCACAACCTCCGCAACGCGCTGGGCGCCACCGCGGCGGCCCGCGCGCTGGGGGCGCCCTGGGGCGCCGTCCGTGATGCCCTGGCGTCGTTCACCGGGGTCGGGCGCCGCTTCGAGCGGCTGGGGGGCGTCGGCGGGGTGGTGGTCGTGGACGACTACGCGCACCACCCCACCGAGATCCGGGCCACCCTTCAGGCCGCCCGGGCCTCGTTCCCCCGGACGCGGCTGGTCGTGGCGTTCCAGCCCCACCTGTACTCACGCACACGCGACTTCGCCGCAGACTTCGGGGATGCCCTCTCCGGTGCCGACGTGCTCTGGATCACGGACGTCTTCCCGGCTCGGGAAGCTCCCATTCCCGGCGTCACGGGCGAGCTCGTGGCCGAACAAGCGCGCCGCGCCGGTGCGCCCGACGTACGGTATCAGGGCGTCCTGGAGGATCTGGGGCCAGCCTTGGCGGATCATCTTCGGACGGGCGACCTGCTCCTCACCCTGGGGGCGGGCTCCATCGAACGCCTCGGTCGTGACGTCATCGACCTGTTGGAGGCTCGGGTCCATGCGTAGGGAGACCCGGATCCTGCTGACGACGCTGGCCCTGGGAGGTCTCTGGGTCGGCGGTAAGCGCGCGTGGCAGGGAATGGTGGCCATGGAGACGTTCCGCGTCCGGGACGTCGAGATCTCCGGGATCCGCTTCCTCGATCGTGACCAGGTCCTCCACGCCCTGGGTGTGACGAACGAGACCAGCGTGTGGAGCGACCCCGGAGTATGGGCCGACAACCTCGCGGAGCTGAGGCTGGTGAAGGACGCGCGGGTCACGCGCAGGATGCCGGGGACCCTCGTCGTATCCGTCGTGGAGCGTAGGCCGGTGGCGTTGGTGCCCACGCCGACCCTGGCGCCGGTGGATGCCCGCGGCGAGTTCCTACCCATAGATCCCGCCGAGCATCGCCTCGATCTGCCGGTCATCGACGGCGTAGGCAAGCCCGTGCCGGGTGCCCACCTCCTGCCCTGGCGAGGTCGACATCTGGCTGCCGAGCTCGCGCGGCTCTCCGACACGGACGGGAGCTTCGTTCAGGGAGTGTCCGAGGTGACCTGGAAGGACGATCACACGCTGGTGATCCGCTGGAGCGATCCGCAGGTGGATTTCCTCGTGAGCCAGGGCGCGCCTTCGCGGCGCCTCAGGGAGGGGCTGACAGTGCTGCAGGACGCCATGGCCCGCGACGGGTCGCACGCGCCTGCGGTCATCGATCTGAGATACGCGGACCAGGTCGTGGTCCGCCGCACACGTTAGCGAGCCACGGAGCAATGCGAGCGAATCTAATCGCCGGTCTCGACATCGGAACCACGAAGACCTGTGCCGTCATCGGCGAGGTGATAGGCGATCCCAGGCGCCCCGGCCTGACGATCCTGGGTGTGGGGCAGGCCCGTACCGGTGGCCTGCGCGGTGATGCGGTGACCAACATCGAGGAGATGACCGAGTCGGTGCGCGCCTCCCTCAAAGAGGCGGAGCTCATGGCCGGAGCCACTGTCGACCGGGTCTACGCCGGCATCGGTGGCGATCACGTGCGCGCCAACAGCTCCATGGGTGTCGTGGCTATCTCCGAGGACGAAGTCACCGCCGACGACGTCGAACGTGTGCACGTAGTGGCGCGGGCCGTGGCCTTGCCGCCGGACCGTGAGATGCTCCACGCGATCCCGCAGGAGTACCGCGTGGACCATCAGCGGGGGATCAAGGACCCCCTGGGCATGGCTGGTGTCCGCCTGGAGGCCGAGATCTTCATGGTCACCTCGGCCCTCACCGTCGCCGCGCACATCCGCAAGGCCACCAACAGAGCCGGGTATCGGGTCCAGGAGTTGGTGCTGGAGCCGCTGGCCGGTGCTCGCGCCGTGCTCACGGAGGACGAGAAGGAAGTCGGCGTGGTGATGGTCGAGATCGGGGCGTCCACCACGGACATCGCCGCCTACTTCGAAGGCAAGATCCGCCACGTGGCGGTGCTTCCCTTCGGGGGATCCACGCTCACCGCCGACCTCGTTCAAGGTCTGTCCGTTCCCTGGGCGGAGGCTCAGCGTGCCAAGGAGCACTACGCGACGGCGTACACGCAGCTCGTGGACCCGCGGGAAACCGTAGAGCTGCCCGGACCGTCCCCGAATCAGACGCGGGCCGTCGCACGCGAGCTCATCGCCCACATCGTGGAGCAGCGACTGGACGAGATGCTCGGGTTCATCCAGCGCGATCTCCAGGACCAGGAGCTCATGGAGCGGCTCGCCGCGGGCGTGGTGCTCACGGGAGGCGCCGCGGCGCTCCCCGGCATCGTCGAGCTCGCCCAGCAGATCTTCGCGGCTCCCGTCCGTCTCGGGGTTCCACGGGAGGGACTGGGCGGCCTCGCCGACTCCGTCGGCCGGCCGAAGTTCACCACCGCCACGGGCTTGGCGCTCTGGGGAGCCGACCGCTTCCGGGAGACGGGCGAGGGCGCTTCGACGCTGACGTCCGGCATGCTGACCAAGCTGGGCACATGGCTCAAGGAATTCTTTTAGTCGCCAGGTGCAGGACCTACTCAGGAGGGAGTAGACCATGATGATCTTCGAGTTCGAGGAGAGGCCGGCCCAGAACGCCCGCATGAAAGTCGTGGGCGTGGGCGGGGCGGGCGGCAATGCCGTCAATCGCATGATCGACGAGGACCTCGAGGGCGTCGAGTTCATCTCGATGAACACGGACGGCCAGGCCCTGAAGAGCTCCCGGGCGCAGGTAACCCTGCAGATCGGCAAGAAGCTGACGCGCGGGCTCGGCGCCGGTGCCAGGCCGGAGATCGGCCGTCAGGCCATCGCGGAGAGCGAGGACGAGGTACGCCGCATCCTGGATGGGGCGGATCTGGTGTTCGTCACGGCCGGCATGGGCGGCGGCACCGGGACCGGTGCAGCCCCCATGGTCGCGGAGATGGCCCGTGAAATGGGCGCCCTCACCATCGGCATCGTCACGCGTCCTTTCTCGTTCGAGGGGAAGAAGCGCGAGCGCCACGCGGCGCTCGGCCTGGCGGAGCTGCGTCGGTGCGTCGACACGATGATCGTGGTTCCCAACGACCGACTCCTCTCGGTGGTGCCCAAGGGCACCTCGTTCCGAGATGCGTTGAAGAAGGCGGACGAGGTGCTTCTCCACGCGACCCAGGGGATCAGCGACCTGATCCGCGTCACGGGCGAGGTCAACGTGGACTTCGCTGACGTGCGCACGGTGATGGCGTGCCGAGGCCCGGCGCTCATGGGGACGGGCTTCGGGGAAGGCGACAACCGCGCGCAGGAAGCTGCTCAGGAGGCGATCTCCTCCCCGCTCCTCGACGACGTGTCCATCGCCGGCGCGCGAGGTGTGCTCATCAACATCACCGGCGGCCTGGACCTCGCCATTGACGAGGTTACCCAGATTTCTTCGATTATTCAGTCTGAGGCGGGAGACGAGGCGGAGATCATCTTCGGTGCCGTGCACGACCCGGAGCTCGAGGGCCAGGTCCGTGTGACCGTCATCGCCACCGGCTTCGATTCGTCGGAGGAGGAGAAGGTCATTCGCCCCGACTTCCGCCGCGCGCGTCCTCAGGCTCAGCCTCAGCCGCAGGTGGCGGCGGAGCCCGTGGCGGAGCAGGCGGTTCAGGCGGAAGCGAGGGTGGCCGTGGGAGGAAGCCGGGCGGATCAGGTGCTCCCGCTGAGCCGATTCCCGGAGCGGATCGTCACCCGGGACCAGTTGACGGAGCTTGACATTCCGACGTTCATTCGCCGACAGATGGATTAGGGCAGTCCACGTTCCATCCGGCGA
This sequence comes from Gemmatimonadota bacterium, assembly GCA_022340755.1. Taxonomy (GTDB): domain Bacteria; phylum Gemmatimonadota; class Gemmatimonadetes; order Longimicrobiales; family Gaopeijiaceae; genus SZUA-318. The sequence goes on along the minus strand of JAJDNI010000157.1, from coordinate 1,068 downwards.
TTGGTCACCCGGCGGGACACTCCCTCCCCCGCCGGGTGGCCGGTGACTTGGAGACGGAAACCGAGTGCATTCAATGCAGTCCATCCGGTGGCGCCTCGCGGCGGCGGCCCTCGGGGTCGTGGCCGCCTCCTCTTGCTCTTTTGGAAGCCCGCCGGACGTAGGAGAGCTGGACGCCGTCTATGCCCGCCCGGCCGAGGACGTCCGTATCCTGAAGCTCGGACCCGACCAGACGTTGGGTGGGATCCTCCAGGGCAACGTCAGCTCCACGGAACAGTACGGGTTGCTGTTGGCCTTCCGGGAGCAAGCCTCGCCGCGGCGGATGAGGCAGGGCACCGAGATCACGCTGCGATTTCTGCCCAGCAACCACTGGCTCCGGGGCGTCGACGTGGCCCTGAGCCGCGACCAGACCGTGCGCCTGACGCGAGACGACGCCGGGTGGCACTCCGAGACCGTGGAAACGCCGACGTACGTGGATACGGTGTTCGCTTCCGGGGAGATCGACGGATCGCTCTGGGTGTCCGTACAGCGCAACCCCGCCCTGGAAGGGCTGCCGACCCAGGACCGGAACGCCCTCATCGATTACCTGGACAAGGTCTTCCAGTGGCAGGTGGACTTCTCCCGCCAGATCCAACAGGGTGACACCTACCGTTTCGTCTTCGAGCGCGAGGTCCGTCCGGACGGGTCCATGCGGGGTGGGCACCTGCTGGCGGCGGAGCTGGTCAACGCGGGCACGCCGTACGACGCCATCTGGTTCGACCCCAACGGGGACGGCCAGGGTTCCTACTATGATCTGAACGGGAAGTCCGTTCGCAGGGCGTTCCTGCTGAAGCCGCTGGAGTATCGCCGCATCTCGAGCCGGTTCACCACCGCCCGCTATCACCCCATTCTCCACAAGTGGCGGGCCCACAAGGGCATCGACTTCGCCGCCAACGCCGGGACCCCGGTGATGGCCACCGGAGACGGCGTCATCATCTACCGTGCGCGGAAGGGCGACTTCGGCAACTGCATCGAGATCCGGCACCCCAACGGATGGGTGACCCGCTACGGGCATCTCCAGGGGTTCAAGCG
>JAJDNI010000140.1 GCA_022340755.1 Gemmatimonadota bacterium | reverse complement strand
GTGGGTGAGCTGGAGATGCCGATCTGCTGCGTGGTGCCGTGCATGATGCTGGCGCATCCCGTGATGAGCAGGAGCTGCGCGAGGAAGGTGAGGACCAGCAGAAGCCACAGCGTGCGCGACTCGGCCAGTCGGGTGAACGTGCGCATAGGATCATCTCCCAAGGTTATCGGAACCGGACCATCCGGACCCGCAGCTAACCTGGGAGAGGGGTGTGACAGGATCGGAGGCTAGGCGCGGGACACGCCTGCCCATAGAGCCATTCTCCTGGCCCAGCCCGACCCACAGCGTCGGATCGAGGCCTCTGGGCGATGGACGTGGCGTTCTGCCTCAGAGCACTCCCGAGAAGGCTCCCTTGACCTTAGTCCCTACGGTTCATGAACGATGAACGTCCCTGTCAGCCATCTACCTGAATATGTCGTAATTGACATATATGTCTGATTCGACTTAATTGGACATGAGTTCGAACGACAAGCCCCTGGTGTGGCTGGCAGGCGAGGTGCGGACACCACCCTTCTCGCCCGAAGCCAGAATCGAGGCGGGATTCCTTCTGCGCAAACTGCAGCAAGGCGAATCCCTTTCGATGCCACATTCAAGGCCGATGCCGGGCATCGGACGATGGTGCCACGAACTGAGGATCGTGGACCGCAACGCGACATGGAGGATCGTCTACCACGTCGATAGCGATGCTGTTGTCATCCTCGAGGTGTTCTCGAAGAAGATTCAGGCAACGCCTACGAGAGTGGTCGAGACGTGCCGAGCACGCTTGGCGATGTATCAGGAGAACAGGAAGTAGCCGGGAGTCACCATGGACAAGGCGACCAAGAAGAAGCTCGAAACCGCAGGCTGGAGGACTGGCAGCACTCAGCACTTCCTGGAGCTCACCGATGCCGAAGCCGCGTTCATCGAGCTCAAGTTGGCGCTTGCCGCCGATCTTCGTGCGAGGCGCCTTGAAAAACACTGGAACCAGACTCAGGTCGCCAGACTCATTGGCTCGAGCCAATCGCGGGTCGCGAAGATGGAGGCCGCGGATCCCAGCGTATCGATCGACTTGCTCATTCGGGCCCTATTGAGGCTCGGTGCAGAGCGCCGGGACGTGGCAGATGCTTTGGCTGCCTCGCCCTAGGCGCTTCGACCTGACTAGCAAGGCAGCACTGAACGCGGCGGTGGCGGAGATCGAGCGGGGCGAAGGCTCCTCGGCGGAGGAAGCGTTGAGTGAAGCCGTGGTCCACCTGGGTGCGCGGCGGAGCAAGGCGGTGGCGGATCAACTCACGACCGCGACGAAGTCACGCCTGAGTCGGTTCGCCGGGGCACTGACCCCTGAGGATATGCCCGCGGTCGAGCGGGCCCTTGCCCTGCAGCTCGGCCTGGCGCTCCCCGGATCCACGGAATACGCGGGCTGAAGACAAGAGGGTTGCGCTTAACCCATCTTGGTTGCCTACATTCGTGTTGTCAGGCGACGCCATTTCCGGGTCGCTCACCGACGAGTCGGCTCCCGCCCGGATCCACGCTGACTCGTGCGTCACTGGCAGTACGCCCCACCACTACCCTCCCGATGGTGGGCCGAGCCTTTCGATCGGGCGCCTGAACAGGGCCGCCAACGCGACCGGAACCCTGCCCTTGTAGTCGAATCGGAGACCCACGCTCACTGATCGATCTCAGGAGGAAGTCCAGATGAGGCTCTTCACCCGCACGATGGCCGTGTTGTCGACCGCTCTTCTCGGCGCGACGGGGCTGGCCGCCCAGACCACGCTGGGCCTGCACGCAGGGGCGAGCATCGCCACGCTCGGCGGGAGCGACGTATCGGACGCGAGCAGTCGCACCGGCTTGAACGTCGGGGCTGCGCTCACGTTCGACCTTTCCCCGAACCTCGGGCTGCAGCTCGGCGCCGGATACGTCCAGAAGGGAGCAACCGCCACGGAACAGGGCGTGAGCATCGAGTTCGCTCTCGACTACATCGAGGTGCCGCTCCTGCTTCGAATCGCCGTTCCGACGACCGGGACCATCACACCTCACTTCCTGGTTGGCCCCGCGTTGGGCATCAAGACGAAGTGCGAGGCGTCCGGCTCGAGCCAGGGGGCATCCGTGACCGTCAAGTGCAGTGATGCCGGAGCCGAATTGAAGTCCACCGACATCGGAGGGATGGTCGGAGCCGGCCTGGACATCGGCACCGCCGGCCCCGTCTCGTTCTCTGTGGATGCCCTCTACAACCTCGGCTTCTCCTCCATCGACGACACGAGCGACCCCGGCGACGTGAAGAACCGGGCCTTCTCGATCCTGGTTGGTGCATCGTTTCCGTTGGGTTTGAAGTAGACACGCGAGCGGTGCACCGATCGTTCGTCCGGCAGGCGTGAAATGAGCCGCGCCTGACGCTGACTGGATGGACGAACCTGCGGGGACGCGCGTCGACGACGCGCGTCCCCCAAGGCCTCCCGGCCTTAAGCCGGTCGGAGGCTAGGCGCGAGACACAGCTGCCCATCTAGCCATTCTGTTGGCCCACTCCCACTCGCATCATCCGATCGAGGCCTCTGGGCGGAGAACGCACGCGTCCAGCCTCGTTCCACCCCCGGAAGGATCCCTTCGGACCCTTGGCGGCCGGCGTCCGCGATGGTATGATGATTTATCATACCACTGCGAGGAGCCATGCCGAAGGCCAAAGTAGCAGTAACCCTGAGTACCGAGATTCTGCGGGAGCTCGACGCGCTGATCGCCGAGCAGCGGTTCCCGAACCGGAGTCAGGCCGTTGAGATGGCGCTGGCCGAGAAGCTCGAGCGCCTCTCGCACGCGCGGCTCGCCCGGGAGGCCGCGAAGCTCGACCCGGTGGAGGAAAAGGCGCTCGCTGAGGAGGGCATGGGCGTCGAGATCGCGGCATGGCCCGAATACTGAGGGGGGAGATCCGCTGGGCTGACCTCGATCCCACGAGAGGAAGGGAGCAGACCGGGCAGCGCCCGGTCCTCATCCTGAGCCATGATGTCTTCAACGACCGCTCGGGAACGGTCATCGCCGTGGCGTTGACCAGCCAGGAGCCCCGAGCGGGCTTCCCCCTCACGCTCGAGTCCAAAGCAGCGGGACTGCCGAAGCGATCCTGGATCAAGGTCAGCCAGATCAGAACGCTGGCCGCGGAGCGGATCGGCCGACGAATCGCGCGTGCCAGCGAGGAGGAGCTCGCACGGACGATCGAGGGCCTCGACGAGATCGTCGGCGGGTAGTGGCCAGGACACCGGTCGTCCTATTATACTGGGACACAGCGGACTCAATCGTCCTGTTGTGATAGGACAATTAAAGCATTAACGTCCTACTATGATAGAGGAATATCTCCCCGGTCGACCTAGTGCATTAGGACACCAGTGATGGGAAAACTCGATGATCTCCGGATACATCAGTTGGATCGGACTCTGGAGCCGTTTGAACCGCTGCGGCATCGCCCGCCACCGGCTATCGGCTGGGCCAAGACGATCCGCGAGGCCCTCGGAATCTCAGTCCGGCAGATGTCCCGTCGCGCAGGACTCTCACGGACGAGCATCACCAGCGCTGAAGCCGGGGAGACGAAGGGAACCGTGCAATTCGAGACCCTTCGACGCCTCGCAGATGCTCTCCAGTGCGACCTCGTCTACGCGCTTGTTCCTCGTACCTCGTTGGCCCAGACGCTCAGGGGGCAAGCCGAGCGCAAGGCCGCGCTGCTCGTTGGAGGCGTCGCGGATTCCATGGAGTTGGAGGCTCAGGGAGTCGAGGGGGCGGCGACACAGCGCCAGGTGAAGGACCTGGCGGAACAACTGCTACGAGATCGAGGCCGAGACTTCTGGGATGTCTGACAAGGAGACGGATGGTGCAACTCCCGTCGATCCGGAGGAAGCTGAGGCACTGCTCCCCAAGCACATTCGCAGCAGGGCAGAGCTCAATCTCTGGGAGCAGGCAAACATCCTGGAGGCGGCGAAGTGGGTGAGACGGGCTCGGGCCCCCGCCCTGTCGGACGCCACGATCCGGGAAGTACACCGGAGGATGTTCGACGAGACCTGGGAATGGGCCGGCCGGTATCGAACCTCTGACAAGACGATCGGCGTCTACTGGGCCACCATCCCGACCGAGGTCAAGAACCTCGTTGATGATGGTCGGTACTGGCTGGACAAGGGTACTTACCCCGTCGACGAAGCTGCCGCCCGCTTACATCATCGGCTTGTGAAGATCCACCCATTCCCCAATGGAAACGGACGGCACGCGCGGCTGTGGTGCGACATGCTACTACGCCAACAGGGACGTCCGGCCTTTGAGTGGAGGAACCGGGAACTGGACGCCCAGGGGGAGGCACGCACAGCCTACATCGCAGCACTGCGAGCCGCGGACGGCCACGACTACGGGCCGCTGCTCGGGCTACTGCTCCGGGATCGGACATAGGGCGTTCTGACTCCTGGCTGACATGCACGGAGTCGAGGTCTCCGCCACACGCGTCATTCGTTCGTAGCCTACCCACGATCCCCCACCGTCACACCATCCTCTTATATTGCGCGGACGCTTCCACCAGCCACCCCGCACGCCATGGCCGAATCCATCTCCAAGCTCCAGCGCTGGATGGACGTGGTGGCGTTCCTGGCGGGCCGGCACTTCCCGGTCTCCCAGGAAGAGCTCTGGGAGGGCGTGCCGGCCTACGCGGCGGGGCTGGAGGGGGGCGGCAAGGACCCCGAGTCGGTGCGGCGGATGTTCGAGCGCGACAAGGACGAGCTGCGCGCGCTGGGCATCCCCATCGAGACGGTGACCTTCCACATCCAGGAGGGCTCGGAGCGGAGCCACGGATACCGCCTGGAGAACCGTCGATTCCATCTCCCGTACCTGCGCCTGGTCCGCGCCGCCGAGGCCGAGGCTGACGACCGCTCCGGAGGATCACCTCCACCGTCCCCCCGCGACTTCGTCGTGGCCGAGGATGAAGTTGCCGCCGCGCTGGAGGGGTTGAGGGATGTCTCCCGGGTTCCGGGATTCCCCCTGGCCCGGGAAGCCCGCTCCGCCTTCCGGAAGCTGGCCTTCGATCTGGATCCGGATCTGCTGGGGCCGTCACCGGTGGTCTACGTGGCGGACCCCGAGGCCGAGGCCGCCGCCGAGACCCTGCGCCGGCTCTCCGACGCCCTCCTGGCCCGCAAGCGCGCCACCTTCCGCTACCGCTCCATGGAGCGCGACGACGAGGCGGTGCGCACGGTCCACCCCTACGGCCTCCTCTTCCAGCACGGACGCTGGTACCTGGTGGCGTGGGCCGCGGACCGGAAGGACACGCGCATGTTCCGGCTTGGCCGCGTCGCGGAGCTGTCGGTCAACACGGCGAGCCCGGGCACGGCCGACTACGAGATCCCCGCGGACTTCGACCTGACGAGCTACGCGGGGCGCAAGGCGTGGGAGCTGGCCGGCGAGGGCGATCAGGCGCCCGCCGTCGCCCGGGTCTGGTTCCGCTTCCCCCGCTCGGTGTGGGCGGAGCGGAACGGCTACGGCACGCTGGCGCGGGAGGAGGAGGACGGCAGCCAGATCCGGGAGATCGCCGTGCATCGGGCCGAGCCGTTCCTGCGCTGGGTGCTCAGCCTGGAAGGGGACGCGCGCATCGAGGATCCCCCGGAGCTCCAGGCGGCGTTCCTGACGATGGTGCACGCGGTGGCCGAGCGGTACGGAGCGGCGAAGGGAGGCCCGCATGGCTGAGGGCTCCGGTACCGCCGATCGCCTGGAGCGGCTCCTCTACGTCCTGCCCGCCGCGAGCAGGAAGCAGGGCGCGTCGCTGGAGGAGCTGGCGGACGCCCTGGGCACCACCGGGAAGCGCATCATGCAGGACCTGGAGCAGGTCACCGCCCGGGCGTACTACCACCCCGGCGGGTGGCCCGACGACGTCAGCATCCTCATCGAGCCGGACCGCGTGCGCGTCATGCACGCAGCGGGGTTCGAGCGCCCCATCCGGCTCTCGCCCCGGGAGACGCTCTGCCTGGCCCTGGCGCTCCGGGGCACGGCGGCCGCCTCGCACGTCAGGCACGGCGCGCGCCGGATGGCGCTGCTCCAGCGGGCGGAGAAGTACCTGGGCTCGTCGCCCGACGGAGGCGACGGCGCGTGGACACCCGATCCGCTCCACGCCGGGGATCACGCGCCCGATCCCGAGGGCATCCGCGAGACGCTCCTGGCCGCCGCCCGCGACCGGCACGCGTGCGCCATCGTGTACGCCAAGGCCTCCGCCGACGACATGGACGCGCGCGTCATCCATCCCTACGCCATCCTCCACGCCGAAGGGGCGTGGTACGTGGTGGCGTGGTGCGCCGTGAAGGAAGGCATGCGCGTCTTCCGCATGGATCGCATCCTCGCGGCGGACGAGACCGATGCGAGCTTCGACGTCCCCGCCGACTTCGACGCCGCCGACTACGTCAGCGGCAACCACGTCTACCGCGCGCCCGAGGACGTCGAGGTGCGGGTGCGCTACTCGCCTCGCATCGCCCGCTGGGTGCGCGAGCGGGCGGAGGCGGGCGTGGCCGAGTGGGAGGAGGAAGGGGACGGCAGCCTCGTCGTCCGCCACCGCGTCGCCGACCCGCACTGGGTCGTCAACCACGCCCTCACGTATGGCCCCGACGCCGAGATCCTCGAGCCCGAGGATCTGCGGGCGATGGTGCGGGAGGTCGTGGGGAGGATGGGCGGGTAGGTCGGGGGTTCGGGCGCAGTCCGCTGACGTCGTCCGGCTGCCGGCCTCCGCGGCGGCCCTTCCGAGGCCCGCTGACTCCTCCCAACCAGCCATTCCTCCGCCCAGGTGCTCACGGCAGAGTATTCGAGGAGGCTGATGCCATTGTTGTCTGTATATACAAATCGTATACTCAATGTTGTTCGAATGGGATCATCAGAAGAGCGATGCCAATCTCGAGGAACGCGGCTTCGATTTCGCGTTCGCGACGCTGGTCTTCGACGGTCCCACGCCGGAGAAGCGCGACACCAGACGTGACTACGGCGAGCAGAGGGTCCTCGCCGTGGGCGCCGCCGACGGGATTCACCTGACGGTGGTCTACACGGACCGAGCGGCGCGTACGGGCACCGTGCGCCGGATCATCTCGGCAAGAAGGAGCGATCAGCGTGAGCGCGAAGCATACCGTGAAGCGATCCAGCGCTGAGCGTCCCTCCCGCGGCCGGGCGGATCTCGCCCGGCTCCGCCGCGAAGCCGAGAGCGACGCAAGGGAACCATCCACTCGGGAGATCGAGGACCTCCCCGACGACTTCTGGGACGATGCCGAGCTTATCGTACCCGAGCCGAAGGTTCCTATCTCGTTGCGGGTCGACCGGGATGTGCTCGCCTGGTTCCGAGAGGGGGGCGCCGGATACCAGACGCTCATGAATGCGGTCCTCCGTTCCTACATGGAGGCCACATCGCGGAAATAGAGGCGGCTGTTTCCCCCTCCACTGTCACACCCCCCCGCTACCCTTCCCTCCGTCACTTCCAACGACGGAGATCGCATGAAAACCACCGTGCTCCTGGATCACGAGCCCGTCGCCGATGGCGGCTGGATGGTTCACGCCCTGCTGCGGATCGAAGGCGAGGCCCCGAAGGACCGCGATCGCACCCCCCTCAACCTCTCCCTCGTGCTCGATCGCTCGGGCTCCATGATGGGCGAGAAGCTGCGGGCCGCCCTGGAGGCCGCGGCGATGCTCACCCAGCGTCTCTCCCCCGAGGACACGGTGAGCGTGGTGGCCTTCGACGATGCCGTGAACGTGGTGGCGCCGCCGGCCACGGGTGAGGACCAGGAGAACCTCCCCGGCCTGATCCGGGGCATCTACGCGGGAGGCTCCACGAACCTGAGCGGGGGATGGCTGCGGGCGCGCGACCTGGTGGCGGCGAACGTTCGGGACGGTGGCGTCAACCGCATCCTCCTCCTCACCGACGGCCAGGCCAACGTGGGCATCACAGAGCCCGCGCAGCTCGTCGGCCTGTGCGCCCACGCCGCGGCGAAGGGGATCAGCACCACCACCATCGGATTCGGGGAGGACTACGACGAAGATCTCCTCAAGGCCATGGCCGACGCCGGCAAGGGCGGCACGTACTACATCGAGAAGGTGGACCAGGCCTCGGGGATCTTCGAGGAGGAGCTCGAAGGCCTGCTCTCCATCGCCGCGCAGAACGTGCGCGTCAGCGTCGATCCCGGCGCACACGCCAGCGACGTGAAGGTGCTGCACGACTATCCGTCGCACGCCGACGGGCAGGTGCTCACCCTCGAGGTGGGCGACTTGTACGCCCGCGAGCCCCGGCGCGTCCTCATGGCCTTCCTGCTCCCGCCCGACGCGGTGAGCCCGGGCGGAACCGCCGACGTGGCGCGGGTGACCGTGACGGCCCACGTGATCACCGAGGCCGGCGACGTGGAGCTCCACGAGATCGTCCTGCCCCTCACGCTCTCCCCCGAGCAGGGCGGGAAGACGGAGCCCGAGGTGCGGAAGGAGATCCTCCTGCTGCACGCGGCCCGCCTCCGCGAGGACGCCCTGGCCGCGCGGGACCGGGGCGAGTACTTCATGGCCTCCGAATCGCTCCGGTCGTACCGCTACCGGCTGGACGAATCCGGTCTCGATGACGCCGAGCTCATGGAGGAGGCGAGGGACCTGGAGGCCATCGCCGACTCCTTCGACGCGGCCTCGGTCACCGCCTCGGACGTGAAGTACATGAAGCAGCGGGCCTACACGCGAAACCGGAGCCGGAGCAATCAGGTGCGCCGGTTCAAGCGCGGGGACTGACGGCGGGCGGATAGTTCGTCGTCTCGTCGACATTTCCAGGAACGATCGACGGTGCGAAGGGCCCCGGAGCGGGTGGCTCCGGGGCCCTTTCGTCCATTCCGGCGCCCGGCGATGCGGGCCAGCGTCAGACAGCTGCACCCGCCCGACTTGGTGCCACTCGACGGAACCCGCCGTGAAGTCTATTGTACAATTGTACATGTAATCTTGGGGGACCGATTTGGATGTCTCTGTAGACACCTCGATCATCGTCGCGGTCATCCTCAACGAGCGCACGAAGCCCGCGTTGCTTCGCGCCACTGAGGGTGCGGACCTACGCTCTGCGCCGTCGCTCCCTTGGGAGGTCGGCAACGCATTGACTGCGCTCTTCAGACGCGGGCGTATCGAGCTGGAGCAGGCTCGGAAGGCTCTGGAGTCGTTCGAGGCCATTCCGGTGCACCTCGCGGACGTCGACGTGTGGGAGGCGGTACAGCTCGGCCACGAGCACGGCATCTATGCCCACGACGCGTACGTGTTGGAGTGCGCTCGACGGTACGCCACTCCGCTCCTTTCGCTCGACGGACCGCAGTGCGAGATCGCCAAGAGGCTCGGGATCGAAGTCCTGGAGGTGGAGTCGTGAAGGTCTACACATACTCCGAGGCGCGGCAGCGGTTGGCCCGCGTTCTGGACGAAGCCCGGTCCGGCGGCGAGATCCGGATCAAGCGCCGGGACGGCAGTGAGTTTGCGGTTCGTCCCGTGCCGCCCGGGACGTCCCCGCTGGACGTGCCAGGAGTGGATACCGGTTTGGAGCGGGCCGACATCCTGGCTGCGATCCGAGAGTCGCGCGAGCGAGAACCGCATGGAGGTTCCGCATAGGGAGGCAGCTGCCCGCAGCAACACGGGGCGGTCGCTACGGCCCTTACCCTCCCACAGCTCTCCCATCCCCTCACCCCTCCGCCCCACCGGCGATTCCACGATAGGTCCCCGTTGGGACGGGCGGACGGGTTCCGCCGTCGCCACCGCCTCCCTGGCCCCCGGACAATAATGGTATAGTTTTCATACCATTATGGTAGCGACGAGGACCTGCCGGACTTCGAGTTCGACGAGGCCAAGAGCCGCATGAATGCGGAGAAGCAGGGGATCGACTTCGAGGAGGCCCAGGCGCTCTGGCTGGACCCTGGGCTCGCGGAGATCCCGGCGAGGAGCGAGGACGAGGCGCGCTTCCTGATCATCGCCCGCCATGCCGGCCAGCACTGGGCCGCCGTCATCACCTGTCGCGACGAGGCCGTGCGGATCATCTCCGTCCGGCGCGCTCGCCCCGAGGAGATCGCCATTTATGAAGGCCGCTGACTTCGACGAGAAGTTCGATGAGGGCGAGGACGTCACGGGCTGGCTGGAGCTGTCGGCCATTCGGCGGCCGAACCTCGAGTCGCGCCGGGTGAATGTGGACTTCCCGTCGTGGATGGTGGACGCCATGGATCGCGAGGCGCGACGCCTCGGGATTACGCGTCAGTCCATCATCAAGGTATGGATCGCCGAGCGGCTGGAGATGCTCGAGGCAGGGTAGGATCCGCCGCGTGGAGCCGCGGTCCTGGCAGTCACCGCCCCCGGAACACCAACGTCAGGGATTTCCCGACAGCCTCATCCCGGCTCCCCTGCCAGACTTCCTTGTCGTCCGGAACCACACACAGGAGCAGCTCATGGCGCGCGCACCCGGCCAGCCTTATCGCATCGGCGTCCTCGGCGGAGACGGAATCGGACCGGAGGTCCTGGATCAGGGCCTGCGAGTCCTCGACGCGGTGGCGGCGCAGGAGGGCATCCAGTACGAGCGCGTCGACTACCCATACAGCGGCGCCTACTACCTGGAGACGGGCAAGCTCGTCCCCCCGGAGGTCATCGAGGAGTGGCGTGGGCTGGACGCGGTGCTGCTGGGCGCCATAGGTCACCCGGACGTGGAGGCCGGCCTGGTGGAGCGGTCGGTCATCCTGGGCCTCCGCTTCGGCCTCGACCTGTACGTGAACCTGCGGCCCATCAAGCTCTACTCGGAGCACCTCGGGCCGCTGAAGAACAAGGGCCCCGACGACCTCGACTTCATCGTGGTGCGTGAGAACACCGAGGGCCTGTACTCGCAGATCGGCGGCCGTCGGGCGGTGGGCACGACCGACGAGATCGCCACGGTCACGGGGATCTATACCTACAAGGGTGTGGAGCGGGTCATCCGCTACGCCTTCGAGCTGGCCCGCAAGCGCGCCGCGGCCCGCGGCCCCGGCGGCCGGCCCGCCAGGCTGACCCTGGTGGACAAGGCCAACGCCATCCGGCCGCACCAGATCTGGCGGGACATCTTCGCCAAGGTGGGCGCCGAGTTCCCCGACGTGGAGCAGGAAGGGGCCTACGTGGACGCGTGCTGCATGTGGATGATCAAGAACCCGGAGTGGTTCGACGTCATCGTCACCACGAACCTCTTCGGCGACATCATCACCGACCTGGGCGCCATGCTCCAGGGCGGCATGGGGATCGCCGCGTCGGGCAACATCCACCCCGGCAAGACCTCCATGTTCGAGCCGATCCACGGCTCCGCCCCCAAGCACGCCGGCAAGAACGTCGCGTGCCCCATCGGCGCCATCATGGCCGTGGGCATGATGCTCGACCACGTGGGCGAGGAGAAGGCCGCGAAGAAGGTGGACGACGCGGTGGCCCGGCTGCTTCAGAGCGGACGGGTCCCGTCGCTGGACGCCCGCAGCGGGATCTCCACGTCGGCCATGGGCGACATGGTGCTGGAGGAGCTGGGCTAGTCGGTTCCGGCCGACACGGGCTCGTCCGCCTCGCTGTACCCCGCCGCCGCGTCGCCGAACAGCCGGCGCAGCTCCGGCAGCTGCGCCGGCGGCGACGCCGCCACCACGCGGTCGCCGGCCTCCACCACCGTGTCGCCGTGCACCGCGATGGTGCTCCGGTCGCGGAGCACGCTCACCAGGTTGGCGTCGGGCGGCAGCGCGATGTCCCGGACCTTCTTCCACGCCGCGTCGGAGCGCCCCGCCACCTTGATGGCGTAGAGGCGTCGGGGGCTTCCCGGAAGCGGCACCCCCTGCCCCTGGCTCAGGCGATCGGCCATCTCCTGGACGATGATGTCGTCCTCGAGGTGGAACTGATGCTTGCGCAGGAGCGCGAGGGTGGTGCGATAGTACTCACCGTGATGCACGGGGCTCTCGGCGGGTGAGCCGACCTGCGCCTCGTAGAGGCTGGAGTAGCGCCAGCGCCGGGTGATGGCCTGCTGGATCATCACCGCCAGCACCACGGCAAGCATGGTGGGCACCACCAGGTAGTATCCGCCGGTCATCTCCACGACCATGACGAGGGTCGCCAGGGGGACGCGCGCGGCGGCCCCGAACACCGCCGCCATGGCCACGACGGCGAACGCCTGCGAGGTGACGTCGGGTCCGGCGAGGCCGTGCAGCCCCAGGGCCAGCGCCCCGCCGAGCATCGTGCCCACATAGAGGGTCGGAGCGAAGACGCCGCCGGATCCCCCGGAGCCCACGGTCAGTGCGAGGGCGGGGATCTTCGCGAGCGCGAGGCCGAGCATGAGAAGCAACGGCAGCCGCCCGTCGATGGCGAGCTGCATCCAGCCGTAGCCACCGCCCAGCACCTGTGGAAGCCACATGGCGGGTATGCCGAGAATCAGGCCGCCGATGGCCGGCTTGAAGTGGGGCGGTATGGGGATCTTCTTGAACAGGTCTCGGGTGCCGTAGAAGATGACGGGCACCAGGGACGCCACGGCGCCCGCGGCGATGCCGAGCACGGCGTACCAGATCAGCTCCGAAGGGTGCTCGAACGTCAGGTTGGCGGGGAGATGGAAGAGGGGCGCCCAGCCCTCGATGGCGCCGGTGATCCCGTAGGCCACCGCCGCGGATATGATGGTGAAGCCGAGGACCGTCTCCTCGAATGCGAGGCCACCGTAAAGGATCTCGGCGGCGAAGATCGCAGTCCCCAGGGGGCTCTTGAAGATGGCCGAGAGGCCCGCGGCCATGCCGATGAGCAGGAGGTAGCGCCGCTCCTCCACCGACAGGCGGAAGGCGGAGCCCAGGATGGACGCGACCCCGGCGGCGATCTGGGCGGTGGGTCCCTCGCGCCCCGCCGACCCACCGGATCCGATGGTGATGGCGCTGGCAATGGACTTCACCAGGGGCACGCGCGCCCGCATGCGCCCGTCCTCCCGGTGGTAGGCGCG